>JAVETB010000098.1:0-9947 GCA_034006265.1 Syntrophus sp. (in: bacteria)
AATAGCATACGAAGCTTATTGTAAATTTACAGATTGGAAAAGCCTAGCCACCGGCCAAGACTTACCTTCCTGGGAAAAATTACCACAAAACATTAAGGATGCTTGGTGCGCTTCTACTCATGCTGTCTTGTGGAGGTTTCATGAAAGCAGGGGGTGGTAAACGCAAAGGCGGTAATTTTGAAAACAAGATGTGTAAAGAATTGTCGTTGTGGTTCTCTTCTGGGGACCGCGACGACCTCTTTACAAGGACGGCCTCTTCTGGCGGCAGATTTACTTTAAGAAGAAAGTCGCAAAAGGATACAGCGAATCAAGAGGGCGATATAACGGCTACTACAGAGATAGGACTTTTACTCGTAAATGCCTGTTGTCTGGAAATGAAGAACGGCTACAAGAACTGGTCAATTATGGACATTCTTGATAAGCCCGTACGCAAAGGTAAAAGCACTCCTCAGGTATTTGAACAATTCTATGCCCAAGCATGTGAAAGCGACAAGTGGCCGGTGATCATTGCTAAGAAAGATGGCAGAAAGGAGATTATCGCTTTCCCTAAGCAGATGTTTCTTACTTTGTTGAAAATATCTGATCTTCGGGTGCCTACTCATATCACTATTGTACCTGACAAAAATTCAAGCATAAAGCATATAATGATCGTAATGAATCTGAATGACTTTTTCGATTGGGCAAATGCCACACGTTTTCAAAAAATCCTGAAAGCAGGGAGTACAAAATGAGCCTTAAACCCGTTCTTGATGCCTTAGATAAGATTGCTGGTACACGCGCTGCCAAGCAAAAGAAAAAGTATATTGAACAGTCGTTGGATATACCATACTTCAAAGAAGTTGTTTTGAATGCTTATGATTCACGCAAGACATTTAATATCAACAAATTTCCTAAGAAAGCATCGACTCTTATAAAGAAAGCTAACGATGATGCCATTTTTGATATGCTGACCACTCTTTCTCAAAAGAAAGGTGCCAGCAATGTCGAGATTTCAAAACTGCACAACCTTTGTGCTGATGATGCTACTTGTGAAATAGTCAGCAGAATAGTGAATAAGGACCTTCGTTGTGGTGTAAATCTCAAAACATGGAAGATTTACTATCCTTCCCTTTTTGAGCATAGTCCGATGCTTTGTGAATTTGCTGTTCGTTATCTTCGAAGATATGATACTTTTTCGGACGAGCTAGACCAGTTCGTATCTTTCTGCGGTGGGTGGGATAATGTTATCGGTTCGATAAAGGCCAACGGTGTTCGTGTGTGGATTGACACTGTTCCTGCTCGCCCTTCCTATATTTCACGTTCTGGTAAATTGTACGAAAACTTCCACATCTTGAATAAAGATTCCATTACTCTGGCCAAAGAACTTCAGCGTAGGTACAATCTTGAAGAAATGCCTACACTCGATGGTGAAGTAACTTTCGAAGGTGAAGATTTCCAAGACCAGATGAGGCAGGTTCGGCGCATAAAAGACATGGATCCCTCAAAGTTTCGCCTTGTGCTCTTCGATTGTCCTTCTCTTCCCTTCGATCAGGCGGAAAGAAGTTACATACTTACAGAAATGATAGAAGAACTGCACAAAGAAGGAGTTCTGACAAAAACTTCCTTTACGGAAGAAGTTGTGTTTGATGACTTCGATGACTTCAAAAAGTATTTTCTGGATGTTGTGTTCAAAAGGAAGCTTGAAGGTCTTGTTCTGAAGAAAAGCGATGAGAATTACGAATTCCGCAGAAGCAAGTTCTGGTGTAAGGTAAAGGACTGGTTCTCGGCTGATCTGAAAGTTATAGGTGTTGAAGAAGGTACTGGCAAGTACGAGGGTATGCTTGGCGCACTTATTGTTGATTTCAATGGTGTGTCTGTTCGTGTAGGTTCCGGGTACAGTGATACCCAACGTGTGTCTTTCTTTAGAGACCCTCCCGTAATTGTTGAAGTCGAATATAAAACGGTCACTAAGGATGGCTCTATGCAGCATCCTTCTTTCGTAAAAGAAAGAGAAGATTTGATAGGAACAATGTAATGCTCCAAAAAGTGATACTTGAAAACTTTCAAGCCCACGAATACTCAGAAATTGAATTTTCTGAGGGTATAAATGTCATAAGTGGTGCTTCTGATCAAGGTAAATCAAGTGTTATTCGTGCCATTCGCTGGGTTCTGGAAAACAGGCCCAGCGGTTGGGCGTTTAGACGTTATAATTCCAACGGACCCACGCGAGTAACTTTGATTTTTGATACAGGCAAAATTGTAAAATCACGATCCGACACAGAGAACAATTACAAAGTCTATAAAGGGGAAAGTAAAAAACCTGTAGAACTGAAGGCTTTGCGTTCTGATGTTCCAGAAGAGGTAAAAGAGATATCTGGGTTTGGTGACTATAATATCCAGCAACAATTTGGTACTTCTTTTCTTATAGATGATTCCGCCGGAGAAGTGGCCAAGAAAATCAATCAGCTTTCTGGTGTGTCCATAATTGATAATATCCTGAAAGAAACAAACAGTAGAATTCGTGCTGAAAAGTCTAAGGAAACGGCAACCAAAGAACTTTTAGGCAAGCTGATTAAAAGCAAAGATGCCTTTAAGAACTTGAAGAGAGCGGAAAAGCAACTCAAAGTTATTGAAGAAATGCACAACGAGGCCGAAGAGTTCAAAGATTTCCACACCACCTTGTACAAACATGTTACTGCTTTGAAAGAAATCGAAGCAACGCCAATTATTGATATAGGAAAGCTTGGAAATCTTATTCAAGAGCTTAAAGAATCTGTGGATTCTTATGTTGAGTACAAAGACATTCGTGGTATTCTTTACAACCACATTGTCAATCTCCAATCTGTAAATTCGAAGCTTGGCTCTTGCTGCGATACAAAAAAGGCAAACGAGCATATAAAGAAGGCCAAAACAGCCCTGCCTGAGCTTACAGAGCTACAGAACCGAGCTTCTAAGCTTAGAAGCTGCCTCGCCAACTTCAAGAGGCATGACGCTGGTTTCAAACAATCTGTACGCGATGCCAAGAAAGCTATTGATGATTTGGCGGCATTCAAAAAGGAGAATAAGGTATGTCCCGTTTGCAACAAAAAGTGGTAGTTAAACGAGAAACAGCTATGGATTCTGGATTGCAGTTTATGGGCCTTCCGGTTTTCACTTCAGAATATTTTTGCTTTGTGCGTCCTTGCAAATTCCGTAAACGTTTTTACAATAAAAGATTGTGGAAAAAGTGGCTCAAACGTTACGGTGGAAATTGGGAACCGAGGGAAGACGCTGATATCTGCGGATCTTTCATTCTCTGTCATCCTTCTGTAGTTTGGCGTTTTGAACTGCGGAACTTCATTGATGATACACAATATCAAACAGGGCAGGAGATGAAATATGATATTCACTTGTAATTTTGCAAACTGGAAAAAGATTCCTGTACCTGTGGTGCCTATCGCAGTATGTCGATATCTACCCAAAGGATTAGATATAGCTTCTTACCCTCCGCTGTTCCCACCAGAAGATTTGTTAAAGGTGTATAAGAACGGCCAGGTAAATGATGGGTTTTTCAAAGAAGCATACACAAAACAAGTTCTGAATAAGTTGGATGTTTCAAAAGTCGTTATGGATCTTTACAATGTGTACAGCGGTCTTGGTTCTGTTGTTTTGCTTTGCTATGAAAGTTCCGACAAGTTCTGCCACAGGCATTTGATAAGGGATTGGTTGATTTCTCATGGAATGACTTCACAAGAATTTGCAGTAAAGCGTGCCCTCAAGAATCCTTTGGGGCTATTAAGGAAATACCATGATTAAGTTTGCATACTTCAGTGATCTCCATGGTACAACAAAAGTGCCTAAGAACAGGAAGGATGATTATTTCGCCACCTTCATGTTCAAGTTCTCGTATTTTATAGACTACTGCTTAGACGAAGGTGTAGACTACATAATTTGTGCCGGTGACATTGTTGATCATCATTCTGTAACGTATAAGGTTACAAACTTCCTTTTGAAAGAACTGAAAAGATGGGAAAGTTTCGTAGGACAGGGAAGGTTTCTAACTATAACGGGCCAGCATGATGTAAGGTACCATTCTCATTTCGAGAGTACGCCCTACGAATCCTTGGTAAACAGTGGCCTCATTACTCATCTGTGTTCAACACCGAAAGAGATATTTGATCACAGAGAAAATGGAATGGCTCCCATAAACGTTTATGGTTGCAGTTTCGGGGAAGAAATACCTGAAATACAGAACACAGAAGCCTATAATATCCTAGCAATTCATGATATGATTGTTGATCAGAAAAATGAATTCTGGGAAGAAAGGTTCAAGCTGGCGTCTATCCTTCTAAAAACACATAAGTTCAATCTTATTGTTGCTGGAGACAATCATAAACCCTTCATCACTAACTACAGGAGCAGGCGCTTAGTAATGTGTGGTTCTATGATGAGAAAGAATATCGATCAGAAGGACTACAAGCCCAAATTTTATATTACCTACGTACCCAACAACACGCACGAAGAACAATACTTCCCTATAGAGCTTGATGTTTTCAAAGAAGAAGAGGTTTCGATAGGGAAAGAGCGTAAAATTATCGTTGAAAAGTTTGCTGAAGGCTTGAAAGACTCAAACCTGATAGGTCTTCAATTTTCTGATAGAATAAAGAAGGCCGTGAATGATAATTGTGAAATGGAAGAACATGTAGTGGAAATAATAAACGACATTATGGAGGCCGTGAGTGATAGATCCAATTAAAAAGTTGAAGTCTTTGGAAGAAGCTTTGGAAAAAGCCAAGCTGGAAAAGGCAAACCTTGAAGGCAAGAAAGAATCCATAATGAAGGAACTGGAAGAAGTTTTCGAAGTAGAAACCATCGAAGAGGCGGAAGAACTCTTATCCGACTACGATGAAGAGGTAAAGCGGCTCACTTCCGAAATGGAAGAGCTTATCGAAAAAGCTAGTGCTCTTCTGGAGTAATTATGACTTTCCATGAACTCAGAGATAGGATCTCAAACCTCAAAGGTCAACAGGAAGCCGTGGAATCACAAATACAGAATATGGAGGAAACTCTTGATGCTGTAGCACTTTCTATTGATGGTTTGACTAAGGCACGAGAATTCTTTCAATTTCAAGCGGATGTAGTACAGAAAGAAGTAGTTGATACTATTTCCAATCTTATTTCCATGGCACAAGCTGATATATTTCCTGATCCTTATGCCTGTGTTATTGAAACAGGCATAAAGCGTAATGCTACGGAGGCCAATATACTTTTCGAGAAAGATGGGTTAAAACTTGAACCTAAAGATTCCGTAGGTGGCGGTCCTATAGATGTTGCCAGTTTTGCTGGACGTGTCGCCTTTGTCCATTTATCCGGTGACAGTAAAGTAATCGTCGGGGATGAACCCTTTAAGTTTGTCAGCCGTGATCTCCTTGATCGTTGTCCCGAAATGCTGAAAACTTTGACTTCTTTGGGCCATCAATTCATTTTAATTTCGCATCTACCTGAAGTAATCGAGGCAGCAGATACTATAATAGAAATCGAAGCAGGCAAAGTGCTATGATAGGAATGCTCGGTAACCTGAGTGGTTTAAGGATAGTGATAAGTGACTATGTTGATGAAATTATCCGCACACCTATAAAACGCCACAGAAAAAGACGCACACAAAAGAAGTGGTCGAAACGATTTGGCTATAAAACGGTGATCAAACCCAACATTATGCAAATGAATGATTGCCTTATAATGAGCCCCAAATCTTATGAAATTTTGAAAAAATCTGTAGGAGAACGAAATGTCAAGACTGGGTTTGACCAAAACAGTTCTAATAACTGAACTGGCGAATGCTCTAGGTATAACCGATCTCAAGGTTAAAGAAGGCACGGCTCTTTACCAATTTATACACAGTACTGCTACGGAAATAGTAAAGAATTCCGAAAAAGCTGAGAAGCTGCTGCGAATGGTTAAAGACGATACGTGGCACAAGGTTGTTGTCGAATGTGAATCTCTTTTCAAATGCACAGACACCGCCGAAAGCCCAACAATGAGTAATCTTCCTAATTTGATTAGGAATTTGCAAAACGAAATTGCAACCCTGGAAATTAAATACCACGAAGCTTGTGTTTTACTGGCACAAGAAGCAGAACAAAGAAGAGTATTGCTTGAACTACAAGACACGGATGAATGGGTGTCAGGAAAGAAAATAGGGGCTTACCTTGTCAATTCTGTGATCCTCGAAAAAGAAAATAAGGAATTGAAAAGAAATATTGCGGAATTAAAGAAGGTAGGTAAGACCATAGTTAATGAACACAATAAGGAAGTGGCTTTTGCCAAACAACACGCGCTGAATTACAATCAAGCCCGCGACACGGCTATTAGAGCAATGGCGGGGTTGGTCGGTGAAAAGAAACACTCCCGTGACACGTGCCCGAAGTCTGACACATGGTTTGCGAACGGCGGGGCATGTGGCAAGGCGCGGGATTGTGACAACTGTGTGGATGCGCCAAAGGCCGCGCTGGTCGGGGAGGGTTGATGGTAAGCGATAGGTTATTTAACCGAGCCTGCGATGATTTGCAGGCCCAGACAAAAAAGGTTTTTGAACTTGAGCAAATGAACAAGGCCCTCCTCGCCCGCCACAACGCGCTGGTGGAGGCGGTGGTGTGGGAGAGGGAGTGCTCCAACATGCGTGTAATGCGAAAACTTGTGACAACCCACACACTAAATGGTGAAGATACACCGCTGTCAAGAATTCTTTCTAACAGGTCACTATCTGTGGCAAACGATCTAGCGGACGCTCGCGACGAAGTGGATAAATTGCTGGAGGAAAAATGAAGGATGGCGAGCCTTGTAAACACCCTGGTTGCTTGTATCACATCACACACCCTTGTGAAGGTTGCGGTAGAATAGGAGGCCGCAGGAACATGCTCAAAAGCTACGCAGAAAGCGAAGAGACAGATTATTCGAAATACCGCGGTAAATGTAAACAATTCGTAGACGAGCTTGTGGTTAAGGCCACGAACCTTCGTGCGGTTCGTGGCTATTACCATTGTCCTATTTGGGGCAAACAAGCCCATTGGTGGGCAGAAGATAAAGACGGGAAAATTATTGACCCTACTGTAAAGCAGTTCCCTACAAAAGGTGTTGCTGCTGAATACGAAGAATTTGATGGTAACATCGAATGTGCCCAATGCGGTAAAATCGTCACAGAAGAAACTGCATATTTCTATGGGAACTATGCTTTTTGTTCTGGTAATTGTTGTGCTAGATTTGTAGGAGTGTGAACGATGACTGAACGCGAAAAACAAATGGTCGGCTACATCGATTATCTGCTGGATTACAACAGAAGAATCGCACAAAGACAACTGGTCCGAGGAGATTGGGAAAAACTTGATGAAATCCGAGATTTTCTAAAAGAAACTAAGAAGGAGAATGAAGATGGCTAGTATTGTAACTCTTTCTGGGTATGGTACATGTTCCCCTGACGTGCATATTGTCAAAGACCACATCATTTCTTTTTGGGAAATAGAATTCAATGGCAGGCCCGGAGTAGAAATAATGCTTTCTAACGGTAAAACGGTGCGTGTAGGTGAAGGTCCTTGGAAAATAAAGAACCTTCTGGGTGAATCATGAAGTGTCCTAACTGTGGTAGTGATGATGTGTCCGAAATGTCTGAAGTGTGTGGTGTAATATACTTGGAAAAAAGAACACCGACTGAGATTTGGTTATGTTTTGAATGTGGGGAGGAGTGGAACAGTGAAAGAGGGAACTAAATCTGTTTTGTTCGGTGCTCACTCCATAATGCACTCTTTGGTGGTCATTATTTCTTGGAAAAAGCTTTACCATGAATGGCCTTCGTGGAAGGTAGTTGTTTGTATATTTCTTCACGATATAGGGTACTGGGGAAAGAATTACATATCTGAAAAAAGTAATGAGGGTCATGCGGAATTAGGTTGTAGAGTAGCCCACAGATTATTTGGCCCTGAATATGGGCACCTTGTTTTGGGCCATTCTTCCTCCGCCTGTAAGAAATTCGGCATACCAAAATCGCTCCTGGAAGCCCCTGATGACTACTCATGGATCATAGCTCCGTTGTGGTGGATGCATTGGAATGCTTGGATAGAAAATTTTAGTGTGGGACCCGAGCAGTGGAAAAAGGCTGTGAAAGACAATTTTTACAAAAACCATAAATTGTCGGGCACAGAACTATTTCATAGCTTGAAAAAGGAGGATAAATGAAATGCCCTAACTGCGGCGGAACAATGTTGGGGGATGGTTTTCGCACACCTATACATTGTGAGTTTGCTTACTGCCCTATTGATGCAGAACCAGACGGGAAAGCATTTTACTGTGGGTTAGACAAAGAAGTGGTAGAATCTTTACACAACTGGCTAGGAAGTAGTGGAAGAAGATTTTTCCGAACACTGGCAAAACTGTATAAAGGTGATGTTATTCCTGTTCTGAAATTAAACTACGCCAGAAAGCACGTACCAGCACATTCCGTACACCTGAGGGAGGGTATGCAGATTAGAAATTATCTTAGAAGTCTTCCTGGCACTAAGGGTTGGTCATTCGACCAGTTTGAAAATGATTATCACCTGTACATAAAAGCAGCAATGAAAGAAAAATAAGGAATTACCATGTACGAAGAAGACGAAAAGGTTGTTTCCATAATTGAAAAGTTCAAGGAACTTGAGGTATTAACATCTAAATTGGAGGAAGCACAGGCAGCGGCAAAACTTGCACGGAACAACGAAACTGTATTGCTGAACGAAGTAAATGATATGCAAAAGGAAATAGATGCAGAACTGAAGAAGATGAAAGAAAATTCTCCTTCTGGTACTGATTGGTATAATACTCCTAGAACGAAGTTCTGATATGCTAGGACTGAAAAGCCAAGAAAGAAGGAAACTGGAATTTCTAAAAACCCCTGAGATAGAATTAGCACTTGCTAACCATCTAAACATCAGAGCCAACATAATAGTCCCTAACATTCATTGGGGACTTTTGCCGTATGAAGTAGACCTGCTTGTGCTGTCTTCAAAAGGCTATGCGACTGAGATAGAGATTAAAGTGTCCGTCTCGGATTTGAAGGCAGACAAGCTCAAAAAACACGATCACAGCAGCAATTTGATCAAAAGACTATTCTTTGCAATGCCTGACAAAATGCAGAAACACATAGAGCACGTTCCTGCAAAAGCGGGTATTCTTTTTGTTGATGACTATGGTAGAGTTAGGGAACACCGTAAAGCTAAACTGAACACAGCCGCGAGAAAGCTTACGGAAAAAGAAATTTATCAAGTCTTGCGGCTGGGGAATATGAGAACATGGACCCTTCGGAAGAAACTACTTCTGCAAAACCTACCCCGCACGATATAGAAGCTATAGAAAATCCGGTGGGCAATCTTGGTGCTCAGATAGAAAGGGAGAGGGAGAAGTTAAAGACGAAAATAGAGCGCATTCTTTGTTCTTTGTTTGATGAACACGGGTTGGTTTGCCAAAGTATTGATATAAAACCCACAATCATCGGTGGTAACACGGGGAGATCGTCTATTCTTTATTATGCAAAAATAACCTTTAAAAATTAGGAGTTGTTATGACTAACGTTTTAGCAAAACTGAATATTGAAGCAACAAAGGGTGGTTTTAGTCTCCACTACCCTTCTTTTGAAATCATAAGTGAACCTACTATGGAAAGCATCAAGCAATTCGAAGTAGCAGCAAGGACTTGTTACCGATCAGAAGATAAGATTACCGAGGACATTTCTTCCGGCACCGATCTTTTGAGTAAGATCATGCGTTTGAACCACACAGCCATGATTGAGTTCTTTCCTGATCTGATGGTAAAGCTTCGCGTTAATAGGGGAGTTAGCCATGAGGCTGTTCGCCAGAGGATTTGCAGTTTCGCCCAGGAATCCACAAGGTACGTGCGCTACAACGAAAACGTGCCTTATATCCTTCCTGCCTGGGCGTCAGCTTCCCACTTGTTTGAAAGTCCGA
>JAVETB010000099.1:0-9211 GCA_034006265.1 Syntrophus sp. (in: bacteria)
GCCGTTTCCAGGCCCCTGGGAATCGGGTCTTACGTTCCGTCAAGGGAAAGATCCTCCGCGTGCCTGCGTCGGGATTTTTTCAGGCCAACTCCAGCCTTGTGGACACGATGGTTGATGCGGTGGTCCAGGCCTGTGCGCCTTTGGGAGCCGGGACGCTCCTGGATGCCTATTGCGGTTCCGGCCTCTTTTCCCTCTTTCTGGCGCCGCAGGTGGAGCGGCTCTTCGGGGTGGACGCGGACCGGGAGGCCATCCGCTGCGCCGAAGAGAATCTGCGGGAAGAGGGCGCGACGAACGGGGAGTTCTTCGCCGCCGACGTCGGCGAATTGTTAAAGGCCTTTTTCCTGGAAAGAAAAAACACGGTCGATATCGCCGTTCTGGACCCTCCGCGAATCGGCTGCAGCCCGGATGTCCTCGACGGTCTCCTTGGCCTGAACCCTTTTCGGATCGTCTATATTTCCTGCAATCCGGCCACCCAGGCCCGGGATATGCGCCGTCTGCTCGACGGCGGCTATCGGTTGACGGAGCTGCAACCCATGGACATGTTTCCCCAGACAAAGCATATTGAGGTTGTAGGGGTCCTGGAGAGGTGAGGCCGAGGGAAACAGCGGATCCTATAGATCCATTTCCAGGCCGTCACGGACGGCGACGGTATGGGGAAAGATCTTCCGGGCGAAATCTTCGGATTCTTTCCTGTCTTCCCATCGGGTGTACAGGCGGGCATCGAAGTGCGTCAGGGCAAGCCGTTTCACCCGGGCTTCCGAGGCAATCCGGGCGGCCGCTTCCGGATTGAGGTGCGGCCAGGAATCGCTGAACTGCCCCTGCCGGTAAGCGCATTCCGCAATGAGCAGGTCGGCCGAACGGGCAAGCGCCACGGCATTTTGACAATAGCCCGTGTCCGTGCAGTAACTGACTACCCGGTCATCGAGGGAAATCCGATAACCCAGGGTGAGGACGGGATGCTTCAGGGGGAGGGCCTCCACCTGGAAGGGAAGCCTGGAAAGGGAGGCCGGAAGCTCGAGAATCTCCACAGGGAAGGGCAGGGAGGACAGGGCCGCGGTAAAGGGGCGGTTGACAAACAGGGTCAGCAGCTTCCAGCTGTCCACCGGACCCAGGATGACCAGTCCCCGGGAAAAGGAGAATTTGTTGAGGGTATGCAGCCCGATGATGTGGTCCAGGTGAAAATGGCTGAGGAAGAGATACAGGGGCTTTCCGTCTTCAGGGTTTATAAAGCGGTCCAGCTTGTGGAATCCGTTTCCGGCATCCAGAACCAGATCGAAGGATTCGGCACGGAGAAGGGTGCAGACGGTGTTTCCCGTGTCCGTATCGTACCAGCCGTTCGTGCCGAGAAAAATGATTTTCATAAGGTTCCTCTCTCGTTCACCGGGAAACCTGTCGGGCTATGAGGACACAGGGACTGTTCCCCCTTCGTGAACGGGGGCTAACGGGCAGACCGGTTTCCATGCGGTTGAAATTGAAGCTTGATTTGTAACGCCAAAGGGCTGTAATGACAAGTTCGAAATGAAGTCGTATGACAGGAAGGCACCAAGAGGAAAAAGTGGGTCAGAAAGAACTGGATCATCCGTCGCGTTCAAGAATGAGATGTCACCGCCTCTGGGGAATGGCGCTTGTTCTGGCTGTCTGTACGATGGCTTTTGCCGGTTGGCGATTCGAAGCCTCCGGATCTCAGCAATCCCACGCTCCCTCCAGGGACAGGCGCTATGCCATTGAGGTGAGTATCAGCCGGAACGTTCTGAATCTCTATGAGCACAACGGAGAAAATCTGCGTCTCTTACGGCGCCAATACCGGGTGGGAACGGCTGTCCGGGGCCTTGATATCTATCCCCTGGGGCGGGGCCGGGTGACGGCCATTTCCTTCAATCCCTCCTGGCACCCGACGCCTTACTGCCGGGAGATATTTCGCAAAAGGGGCATCCATCTGCCTCCCGTTGTGCCGCCGGGCCATTCCCTGAACTATATGGGACCCGTCAAGATCTCCCTTTCCCACCGGACGAGGAAAGGGGCCATCTACCGCATCCACGGCAACAACAACCCTGGGCGCGTCGGCCGGCGGGTGACGGGGGGATGCTTTGTCATGTACAATGACGATGTGCGGGAACTGGCCAGGACGATTTCCGTCGGGACGGAGGTCATGATCCTGCCCTGAACGTCCCGCTCAAAATTCAGGGGGCTCATTCGGTCGTTCTGGAGACGGCGGTAAAAACAGCAAAGGCAGGATTACCGAAGGAGCCGGTGAGTTCAGCCTGCCTTTGAAAACCCTACGCTGCACCGCGGATTTGCCCCTCAGCCGAGGAGATGGATGGCTTCCAGCACACGGGGGCGGGTCTCCAGGGGGAGGTTGTTCTGGCGGGCCTTTTCGACGATGTCCCGTCCCATGAGCGCGGCGCCGAGGGCCCCTGTAATCAGGGGGTTCTCGGGGATCAGCAGTTCGCAGCCGAGATACTCTTCCAGTGCGGCGATGAGCCCCCTGTTTTTGCAGCCTCCGCCAGTGAGAACGACGGGTTTTTCCAGGCGGAGCCGGAGGGCCATCCGGCTGATGCGATCCGCAAGAGAGTGGTGTACACCGGCCAGGAGATCGGGGACGGGGATGCCCTCGGCCAGGCCTGAGGCCACTTCCTGCTGGGCCCAGATGGTGCAGACGCTGCTGATCGTTGCCGGGGAGGTGCTCTGGAGGGAAAGATCGCCGACGGCATCCAGGGGAATGTTCATGGTGTCGGCGATGATTTCGATGAAGCGGCCGCTTCCGGCGGCGCATTTGTCGTTCATGATGAAGTGATGAGGGCGTCCCCGGCTGTCGATCCGGATGGCCTTGCTGTCCTGGCCCCCCACGTCGATTACCGTCCGGGCTTCGGGAAAGAGAAAATGAATTCCCCGTGCATGGCAGGTGATTTCCGTGATCTGGCGGTCGGCAAAGGGGACGTTGATGCGTCCGTAGCCCGTGGCGACAACATAGGCGATGGCCTCGAAGGCCAGGCCGGCCCGGGCCAGCGCTTCCTCCATCACCTTATTGGCCAGTCTGCGCTGTTCCGCCCCCGTCGGTCCGATGACCGAGGCGGCAATCCCCTCGCCGAGGATGACCGCCTTGGTCATGGTTGAACCGATATCAATTCCTGCAAAGTATTCAGCCATCTTTCGAAAACATCGGGATCAGGCGGCCCGATTGGCCCGGACCGATTCCAGGGTTTCAATGAAGGCGTCGATCTTGTTGCGCGTATCGATTTCAGAGTAGGACGTGATGTCGATGATGTCGCTTTCCAGAATCAGGGAGGGCACCTCGCGGTTTGTCTTTTCCTTCTGCCCTGCTGTGCCGATCATCAGAACCGGGATGGGCTTGTAGATCTTCGCCAGCTGATTGAGCTGCCAGATGAGGCCGACGTGCCAGGTCCGGCAGGAGAAGGCCTGATGGACGACGATGCCGTCGATGTCATAGTCCTCGACCCAGTTGATCAGGCGTTCCACGTCGGGCTCGGATCCGGGGCGCCTGCGGGCTTTGTCGTACCAGAAGGTCCAGTAGCCCAGCCACCGCCAGGCGAGATGCTCCACGGGATCGTTGGTTCTGGGGAGATCCATCTCATCCAGGGGCATGACCATGCGGTAGGTGGTTTCCACGGGGAAGGACGCTCCCTTGCCGTTGAAGTAGTTGAAATCGTTCAGGGCATACCAGGCTGGTAGCCCTCCGCCCCACATCAGCCGGTACTTTTCCTCTTCAACCTCGCCTTCTCCCCTGGCGATTTTTTCTTCCAGCTCCTTCTTGAGATCGGAGAAGAAATTGTAGCATTCCTGGGTGGCCATCATGAAGTTCATGGGAACCATGGTGTTCATCGCGTCGCCGGTGCCCATGGGGCTGGGTTTTGCCCGGCGCAGTTCGTAGGTCTCGTGGACCAGGTTCCAGATGCGGTCGCTCAGATCCACGAGTTCGCTCAGGCGGTCGTAATTCATCTTTCGCCCGGTCTGCTTTTCCAGGAAGGCGATGAGGCCGCGCAGCTCCTTGACGATGTAGCGGTGGTAGTAGCCTAGAACTTCCCTGTGATCCCGGTCCCTCTGGAAGAGGGGATAGGGGAGATCGATATTGTAAATCGGGATGTCCGGCATGAACTGCTGCGAAGCCTGATACCACTTGGACCTGGGATCGCACAGGATCTGGCCCGTTTCGATCATGAAGTCGGGCCTGGCCTGGCCGCCCCAGGGCGCGTCGGGGGGCGTCTCCCCCAGCTCCTCTCTCCACTGATCGTAGCCGATTCCGCACAGGGCGTAGGTGCACAGGGAGCGGGAGAGCCCAAGCGATTCCGCCCGCTGCAGGAAGCGTTCTGCATCACGCTTCGCTCCGCAGACGCCGGCGAAATTTTCGGTCCAGACCGGCAGGACATCCATGGCGCGGAGAATTTCCTCGTGGTGGCAGACGATGAACGTGTAAGCCAGTTTGTGGGTGCCTTCCTTCCTTGCCCGATTCGTTCCGGCGATAAATTCCTTGACCATGGGGCCGATGGAGGCGGCCGCCCTGGTTGCGGTCATTCTCTTATGCGGTTTTTTTTCTTTCTTCTCTTCCGTCATTGTTCTGTCCTCCTTATGCCGGCAAGGCCGCTAGCCGATCATTTCCAGGAAAGCCTGGATGCGTGTTTTCAACTGTCCGACCGTTCCCGCTGAATAGGTGTCTTCCAGACACAGAAGCGGGATGTCGAGGGATTCGTAGTAGGCTTTTCTTGCCGGGACCTCGAAGCCGAAGGGGTCGCAGTATTTGTAAAGGTACAGGATGGCCCCGTTTACGGTAAACTCCTTTGCCCGCGCCCCGATGTCGCCGAAGCGCGCCTCTGCATCACCGGCGAAGGTTCCCGTTGTGTTTTCCCGGTAGGTCTTGGGGCAATTGAGCCGGTCCAGGTAGCGGCGCGCCAGTGAGGCCACGGGATCGCCGTCTTCGTCGGCAAGGGGCCACAGGTCCCTCGTTCCCATGCAGGTTGTGTCAACCACCACTTCACCGCCGCTTTCGGCGACAATGTCGGCAATGGCGGAATGGTCCACACAGGCGCCGTCCAGGAGGATCCTGGGGCCTTTTTTGACCGGTGCTTCCGTCCGTCTGCCCAGTTCGGCCAGGACTTCATCAAGGAGGGCGTTGGCCTCGGCAACGGGGAGGCTCGCGCCGACGGTGAGGATTTTGTGGAGCTCCGCGGCGGAAACGAGGGGGGGATCGGCCTTGCGAAATTCGTAGAGGGCTTTGGTCTTGAGGCGGTTATCGTTATGCAGCCTGACAGCCTTCTGAAGATCCTCCGCGGTGATGGCTTTCCCTGTAAAATCCTCCAGGCTCTTCTGATAGGACCGGAGCTCTTCCTTGAAAAATTCATGGGAAGATTCCTTGACCACCGTTGGTGTATTGACAAAGTGGAAGTAGGGAAAATTCAGGGAATAGCTCCAAACGCTGTAGCTTCTCACCATGCTGTCGCAGCCGTGGGGGATCACGATGCCGGACAGAAAGTCGTACCGGTCCTTGACGCAGAGGTCAAAGCAACTCCGGACAAAGGGGCAGACGATCGTCTCCAGAAGAGAATCCCCCCTGGTGATGGGTTCCCGGATATCCCCTCGGATTCGGAAGGGGATGCATCCGGCGGCGGTAATAAATTCCAGAGGAACAAAAGAGCAGATATAGCCGATCGCCTTTGCGCCTTCGGCGCAAAGTTCCCTGGTGCGAACGCCATAATTTCCGTACTGTCTTTCCACCTCTGCCATGATGCTTTTTTCTTTGTCGCTCATGAAACTTCCTCCTCTTTTTTTCAAAAAGAGGCCTTGGAATTCCAAAGCCTGTACTTTCCTAACCGATCCCGGCCGTCTCGCTTCGGCGTTCGGCCGCGGTTGCGTTCCCGTCGCTGGAAGAAATCCTTTTGGAGCCCCCTTCTGCTGTCGCCCTTCCGAAGCCGTCCGGGATCGGAATTGTCTTTTTTTTTCAGGCGCCTTGGGTCAGGGATTTCTCCCGGGCCAGCAGCGCTGCGCCGAGGGCGGCTGTAAACAGGGGCTCCGGCGGGACTCGAACCGGGATCTTCAGGCTGTCCTCCAGTGCCATGATCAGCCCGGCATCGGTTGCCCCTCCGCCTGTGAGAACCAGATCCTCTTCGATTCCCACCCGCTCCGCCAGGCTGTGAATCTGGGCCGCCAGGGCCCGATGCACGCCCGCCAGGAGGTCTTCCCGGGAAACGCCTTCTGCAATCAGGGATACGGCCTCGGATTCCGAAAAGACGACGCACCCCGTGCTGAAGTCCACTTTGTTGCGGGAGTTCAAGGACAGCGGGCCGATGTCTTCGAGATTGACCCGAAGGACCTTGGCCATGATCTGCAGCAGCCGACCACTGCCTCCGGCACATTTGCCGCTGAGAATGAAGTTGTGGACATGGCCGGCACTGTCCATGCGCAGAACCTTGCTGTACAGGTCGCCGACGTCGATAACCGTTCTGGCCGAGGGAAGAAGGAAGGCTACCCCTCTGCCCTGACAGATAATATCCGGCTTTTCCTCGTCGGCAAAAAGGACCTGTTTGGCCCCATAACCTGTGGCTGTGACATAGGATATTTCCGAAGGGCTCAGCCCGGCCCCGCTCAGCAGGGCATCCCGGACCTTCTGCGCGGTGCCTCGGTAATCTCCGCCGGAAAGGCAGGAAAAGGATGCCTGAACGGATCGATCCCGCAGCAGGATTCCCTTCGCTGAAAAAGATCCGATATCGATTCCCAGAAAAAAGGCCATCGTCTTTGCCCAGGGTGATGTTATGATGTTTGTGCTGCCTGAAACGCTCTGCGGTGCTTCTTCCGAAGCAGGATCATGGGAAAGCCGTCTTCGTTACCGGGAAATGTTATCTGGTGCACGCGCGCTGTTTGCGGCAGGCGCTTTGCTTCAGCTCTACTCTATCAGGGATCTGACGGATCTGCCTCTGCCTTTCCTGGATAGCACAACAGGGACGTTTACCTGAGGTTCACAGGAAACGCGGATAAGGCAGTGACTTAGAACAAAGTATAGGGAGTGTCAATAGAAAAAAGGCAGACCAGCCCCTGTGAGAAAGCAGGGGAGGAGAACATCCGCCCCGGCCGTTCCCCTTCCCCTTGGATTGAAACGGGAAGGGAAGCGGCGAGATCGGGGAACGTTTCATCTGGTCATTGGGAATAATTTATTGTAGGTATTTTCCTGAACAAAAGGAGTGCATCCTGGAAAGGATGAAGCATACAGCACCGTGTAATCAGCGAGGCAAGAAAAGTGAAGGACATGACGATAGAGGAGAAAATCAAGGCCGCCTCAGAAATGATCTGCAAGGCGGCAAGGATCGTCGTCTTTACGGGGGCGGGTGTAAGCACCGAATCGGGCATTCCAGATTTTCGCAGCCCGGGAGGGTTATGGGACCGGTTCGATCCCGATGACTTCACCATCCAGAAGTTTCTGCGAAGTGCAAAAACGAGGCGAAAACAGTGGAGGATCCTGATCGAAGGGGGAGCCTTCGCCGAAGCGCAGCCCAACCGCGCGCATCTGGCCGTTGCCGAACTGGAAAAGATAGGGAAGCTGCGGTGCGTCATTACCCAGAACATCGACAATCTTCATCAGAAGGCGGGAAATGCGCCGGAAAAGGTATATGAGCTCCATGGAAACATGCGCTGGCTGAGATGCCTGAGCTGCGGCGAGAGGATTTCCGTTCCCGATATGCTCATGAAAACGGCGTTGAAAGAGATGGAGGGATTTCCCTTCTGTGAGCAGTGCCGGGGCCTGATGAAACCGGACGTGATTTTTTTTGGAGAGGCCCTTCCGGAGGAGACCCTGCGGGATGCGACTTACGAAGCATCGAACTGCGATCTGATGCTGGTCATCGGCTCATCCCTGGTGGTTTATCCGGCGGCTTTCATGCCCCGGTATGCCAAGGATGTCGGCGCCAGGCTGGTGATCATCAACAAAGAGGAGACGCCTTACGATTCAGAGGCGGACATTCTGCTCCAGGGTGCGGCCGGTGAGGTGATGACGAGAATCCTGGCGGAGGTAAAGAATCAAATCGGATTCCGGCCTTAGAGGATCCTTCAAGAGTCCAGCGTTGTCAGACCCTCCCTGATGGCATATTTAATCAACTCGGCCACAGAGCCGGCTCCAAGTTTCTGGGCGATGTTGCGCCGGTGAGTCTCCACGGTTTTGACGCTGACACGGAGCGTCTTGGCAATCTGCTTGGCCGTCATTCCTTCTGCGAGCAGCTGGAGCAGTTCCCGCTCCCGGGCCGTCAGTTCCGCAGAGGAGACCGCCGAGGTTTTCGACGCCTTTTTGACATAATTTCTGACGACGATATCGGTAATGGTGGGACTCAGATAGGTGTGGTTGTCCAGGACGGTATGAATGGCGCTGACGAGTTCTTCAAAGGCGCAGTCCTTTAAAAGGTAGCCTGCCGCCCCCGCTTCCAGCATGCCGACGACAAAATGGCGGTCGGTGTGCATGGACAGGGCGATGACTTTGATTCCTGGAAAGTCTGAGGTGATTTTTCTTGTGGCATCGATGCCGTTGATGTCCGGCATGGAGATGTCCATGATAATGACCTCGGGATGGAGTTCTCCGGCCAGGTTGATTGCCTTTTGTCCATTTTCCGCCTCCGCGACAACGTTCATATTCCCATGGTTTTCAATGAGGATACGCAGGCCGTCGCGGACAATCTTGTGATCGTCGGCAAGCAGAACATTGACAGACATTTTCCCTTTCTCCTAATTCTTGGCTATCGTTCTTTTTTCGGACGCGACGGAAACATCACATCCTCGCACGTCGTTTCCGCTTACAAAAATGGACCGGCAAATCCGGAAAACGAAAGCCACCTTTTGAGGGAAAAAGGGTGCCCATCGGAAACAGGGTGACAGGACTTGTCACGATCTCATCTAAGGTGAAGTTTATCACAATCTCGATTTCTTTTTCTATTACAGTCTGACGGTTATTCCAATAAGGGGAAAGCCTTATTACCTGGGAAAAAATTACTGAAATTGGATTCAACCAATGGATGAGTAAAACACTAAGGCGGCATCTCGCAGGTTTCGGGCTAAGAACTTATTGTAACGATTGAGATAACATGCTATATTAGCCCTTATTTTTCCAGGCAGGTTTTTCATTTTATGGCGAAACGCGAATATCCGGATTCTCCTCGTGTGGGTGTTGGCGCCGTTGTCGTCAAGGACGGCAGAATTCTCCTTGTACAGCGCGCCGCGGAGC
>JAVETB010000100.1:0-9202 GCA_034006265.1 Syntrophus sp. (in: bacteria)
ACCCTCTTGAACCTGGGGAGACACTTTGTCCTATCGAAAGAGAAGTGGCCTTCCTTGTGCACCAGGATTGAGCAGCTGCTCCGTGGGCAGTTGACGTTCATCACGCCAGAATGGCGAAACAAGAATAACAGGAAGAAACTTTTTCTTGAGAGCATGAAATAGAAGGCATGGGAAAGTCACTATGAGGTTTGCATCCCCTCATGCATCAGTGGCAGGATGTTCTTCTCCTCCCAGATATCCTCGTACTTCACCAGAAATACATACCCACATGAATGTCACCTAAATATATTGACCTTAAGAGGCATTCTCTTTTCTGAGACGACCAATCTTCCGTGGCTTCTGAGAAAATTCCTGTGGAGGCGATATATCCGCTCATATGAGCTATTCTTTTTCTTTCCAGCTTGATGAATGAGGGTGAACATAGAGGACATGCCGCTTATGGCAAATACCATCACATCCCCTCAATGATCCCGGAGGATATCCAGGCAATCTCGATAGCCCCGAACTCCATCCTTCATTTCAGCCGGATATATTAATCCGAAAAAAACCTATCTCTTTCCAGAAGAGCAAATATCCGTACCTTCCAAATAAATTTGGATAGAGGCGATATATCGAAGCCCTTTTTATTTTCTGCGGCGGATAAAGGGGGATATTTGAGAGCGAGTTGGGCCGGTGGCGGAGGGTACCCATACCCCCTCAACGTCCTCCCGGAGAAAAAAGAATTCTTATTATTCAGCCGAGCTAGACATGGGGGGAGCAGGAGAGTGCGGATAGGGGGATGTCAGTCTAGAGGGGCAAGAAATCGGGCTGACCGAGACTTAAAGGATCTTTTCGGGGGGTAATTGGGATTGAGGAAAGAATTAATGTGGTACATTTTCGATATAGTTTTTTCGTGGGAAGAACTTTTCATGAGCTTGAGAGTGGGGAGAGGGTGGGGAGAGAATCTTGGAGAAAGAAAAAAGGACTTAACCGTAATTGGCTAAGTCCTTGATATAATTGGTGCGCCCAGGAGGATTCGAACCTCCGACATCCGGATTCGTAGTCCGACGCTCTATCCAGCTGAGCCATGGGCGCATCTATTGGGTGCGATGATTCTGCTGCACATTTGAAAGAAGTAGCTGGCGGAGAGAGCGGGATTCGAACCCGCGGTACACCTTATTGGGCGTACAATCGCTTAGCAGGCGATCGCTTTCGGCCACTCAGCCATCTCTCCGCAAACTTTACGTTGGAACAAAAACCATAAAGAGCGACAAGGCCGGATAGACCGTATCCTGCCATGTTTTTCTTGTTTTTCTGGCGGAGGGAGCAGGATTCGAACCCGCGAACCTTTCGGTCAACGGTTTTCAAGACCGCCGCCATAGACCACTCGGCCATCCCTCCGAATCATTATTTTCCGAATTCCCGATTTACTCTGCGGGAATTTTGTCCATTCCTCTCATGTAGGGACGCAGGGCGTCGGGAATCACGACGCTGCCGTCTGCCTGCTGGTAATTCTCCAGAACGGCCACCAGCGTCCTGCCGGCCGCCAGTCCGGAGCCGTTGAGGGTATGGACAAATTCCAGTTTACCCGTTGACGTCCGGCGAAAGCGAATGGAAGCCCTCCTGGCCTGAAAATCCTCGAAATTGCTGCACGAAGAAATTTCCCGGTACGCTTCCTGCCCCGGAAGCCATGCCTCCACATCATATGTTTTGGCTGAACTGAAGCCCAGGTCGCCGGTGCAGAGGCAGACCGTTCGGTAGGGGATCTTGAGCCGCTTTAGAACCTCTTCCGCGTTAAGCGTCAGCATTTCCAATTCGTCATAAGACGTTTCCGGGGTGGCGAATTTAACCATCTCCACTTTGTTGAACTGGTGCTGGCGGATCAGGCCGCGGGTGTCTTTCCCGTAGGACCCTGCCTCAGCCCTGAAACAGGGCGAATAGGCCACATAATAGACCGGGAGAATCTTCTCATCCAGAATTTCATCGCGGTGAATGTTGGTCACGGGAACTTCCGCTGTAGGAATAAGATAATACTCCTGGTTTTCAATTTTAAAAAGATCTTCTGCAAATTTCGGCAGCTGGCCCGTTCCTGTCATGCTTTCCCGGTTGGCCATGAAGGGAGGCAGGATTTCCGTGTATCGGTGCTCCGTTATATGGAGGTCCAGCATGAAATTGACGATGGCCCGCTCCAGCATGGCGCCTGCCCCCCGGTAGAGGGTAAAGCGGGCACCCGCAATTTTTGCGCCGCGGGCGAAATCAAGGATGTTGAGATCTTCCCCGATTTCCCAATGGGGTTTTGGAGCAAACTCGAATTTCGGCTTTTCCCCCCAGACCCGGATAACGGGATTGTCCTCGGAGCTCGTTCCGCAGACAACGGATTCATGGGGGATGTTGGGAATCGTCATCAGCAGGTTCTGCAGAGATTCTTCCGTTCCCTTCAGCCCGTCCTCAAGCTCTCGGATGCGGGAGGAAACCTCTCCCATCCGGGAGATCAGATCCTGGGCATCTTCCTTGCGCTTCTTCCTTTCGCCGACCTGTTTGGACACGGCATTTCGTTCGTTGCGCAGTGCCTCGACTTCCTGAAGAATATCCCGCCGCTTGCCATCCAGGCGAATAAAGGCGTCCAGATCGATATCCTGCCCTCGCTCCGCGATTCTGGTTTTAACAAAATCAATGTTCTGTCTCAGAAATTTGATGTCAAGCATGGGAATGCCTTAGAAGGATTTCATTCTGCAAGAGACGTTGTTCCTAACATTTTGGAATTTTGAAGTCAATCATTTTATCCGCCTGCAACGGGATTTCGGCGCGCTCACGATTTGAGTTTCCGGTGGACCAAACTGAGAAGGGCCACCATTTCGTCACTTTTCAGGAGGAAGGACGTTCCGAAAAAGGCCAGGATTCCCGCGGCGATGGAGGCCGAAAGAAAGAG
Organism: Syntrophus sp. (in: bacteria); assembly: GCA_034006265.1. Lineage (GTDB taxonomy): Bacteria > Desulfobacterota > Syntrophia > Syntrophales > Syntrophaceae > Syntrophus. The sequence continues at coordinate 2,909 of JAVETB010000100.1, forward strand.
CACCCTGGCTTCAAAGGGGGCTTCAATATTCCAGGGGAAGAAAAGGGTAACGAGATAGAAGCTGACGGCCATTACGACGGAGGCAACGCAGGCCTTGGCCACGGAGGAGTAGAATTGCGTATCCAGAAAGGTCCCGATTTTCTTCCAGAGAATGTAGGAAAGCATCAAAACGTTCACAGCCGAGGCCGCAGAGGTTGCCAGGGCAAGCCCCCCATGTTTTAAGGGGAACATGAGAAGGACGCTCAGCCCGACATTGACGATCAGAGACACGGCAGCGGCCTTCAGCGGCGATTTCCTGTCCTGAAGAGAAAAAAAAGCCGAATCGATCACGCGGATTACGGAAAAGGCCCACAGGCCGATGGTGTAAAACAGAAGCGCCTGGGCGGTCATTTGGGTTGAATAGGCATCAAAGGCGCCTCGTTGAAAGAGAACGGACACGATCGGTTCACGAAGAGCGATGAGGGCTATCGTGGCTGGGATTGTAATAAAGAGAATGAGGCGAAGTGAAAAGGAAATGGTTTTTTTAAAATCTTCGAAAAGCCCTTTTGCGACCTGGGCGGAAAGGCTGGGAAGGCTTGCCGTCCCCACGGCAATGGCAAATACGCCCAGCGGGAGTTCGACGACCCGGTCGGCATAGTAAAGGAAGGAAACGCTGCCCTTGGGCAGGATGGAAGCCAGGATGGTGCCGATAAAGATGTTGATCTGATAGATGCCCGAACCGACCAGGGTGGGAATCAACAGGCGTCCAACCCTTTTCATGCCGGGATGTCGAAAGTGAAAATTCGGTTTCAGGATGGCGCCCATCCGGATCATAACAGGCCATTGCATCGCCAGCTGCAAGGCTCCGCCCAGCATGACCCCGACTGCGAGAGCGGTGATCGGCTGCTTAAAAGACCGGTGGAGAAGCAGCGTGGTCAGGATCATGGAAATATTCAGAACAACCGGTGCCAGGGCGGGCGCTGCGAAATGACGCAGGGAATTGAGGATTCCCATGCACAGGGCTACCAGGGAGATGAAGAAGATGTACGGGAACATGATCCGGGTTAGAAAAACCGCCAGGTCGAACTGCTCCGGGTTTTTGAGAAATCCGGGAGCCATGAGGGAAACGATGAAAGGCGACAACAGCACGCCGGCCATGGAGACCAGCACCAGGACGATTGAAAGGAAGGTCAGGGCGATACTTGCCAGCTCCAGGGCGCTTTCCCTGGACTTCGTTTTCAGATATTCCGTAAACACGGGAATGAAGGCAACCGTGAGGGAACCCTCACCAAGAAGTCTCCGCAGCAGATTGGGGATCCGGAAGGCGACGAAAAAGGCATCCGTGGCGATGCCTGCGCCGAAGAAGGCGGCTACCACCATATCCCGGATAAATCCGAAAATTCGGCTCAACATCGTGGCCATTCCCACGATGCCGGCAGCCCGGGCTACATTTTCATTTTCCCCGCGATGCTTCATCTTCGTCTGCTGATCCGTGTGGCTTCCGGGGCTGTCTGCTCATTGGGAAATTCGGTCTTCATGAGAAGGGAGAGGCGGGCTTCAAGCTGCTCCCGCGTCAATCCTTCGATCTGGACCACTTTCTTCCTGGACTTGTGTCCGCGAATAATGTCCAACTGCCCTTTTTTCAACCCCAGCTGTTCAGCGAGGAATTCCAGGCATTCCTCGTTGGCTCTGCCGTCGACCGGCGGCGCGGTGAGTTTAAGCCGGAGAGATCCTTCCTGAATCCCGGCTAATGCGCATTTGCTGGAGCGAGGCAGCACCTGAACGGAAAAGGAGAGGGCGTTTTTTCTTTCCTGGATATCGACCACGAAGAGCCTTTGAGGGTTGCGACTTTTTCGAGCTTCAGCGGAAGAGCATGGCCATCTGCTTCATGCTTCCGATCAGAAAGGTCTGCAGAAAAATAATGGCTAGAATGACGATCAAGGGGGAGAGATCAATGCCCAGGTTCCGGAAGGGAAGCCACCGCCGGACCGGGGCCAGGACGGGTTCGGTGGCCCGATACAGGAACATGACGATGGGGTTGTAAGGATCAGGATTAACCCATGAAACGACGGCCCGGGCGATCAGGACCCACATATAGAGCGTCAGTGCGATATCCAGAATTTTTGCTATGGCCATGAGAAGGTTTTCAGCGATAAACATAGCGACTCCTTTGGGAGGCTGATATAAATCATAAAGAGTTGTTGCTACCATAAAGACGGTCAGAGTGCAAAGGAAACGTTTTCTTGCATGGAAGCGATTTCAAGGTTGACAGCTTCGGGAAAATAGGCCATCGTCGAACGCGCCGGGAAACGGCCACGGGAATGCACGCCGACAGGACGTTGAAGTGCCTGCGGCGTTGGCTGAGACTGCGAATCCGCAACGCCTGTTGACGTGCGCCGGTGCTCTTGCCCCAGCCCGGGGTGCCTGGACGGAACGCTCTGCCATGCAGGGTAGGCGGTGAAAGGAACGTAAGGAGGAAAATCAAAGGCATGTTGGAAGATAAGAAAATCGGGATGATCGGTTGCGGAAAAATGGGAACGATTCTGCTGAAAGGAATTCTCGGTCGCTATCCAATGCCTTCAGGGCAGATTCGTGTTGCGGACACCGTCAAGGAGCGTCTTGAGGAAATATCCAAAGCTTATCCCCTGGTCGTTCAGGCGGCAAACAGGGAGCTTGTCCGGGAGGCGGATATTCTGGTTCTGGCGGTTAAGCCCCAGAATCTGCCGGCTCTTCTGAACGAGATTTCAAGTGAAGTCCATCCAGGGCAATTGATGATTTCAATTGCCGCGGGCATCTCCACCAGGGCGATTGAAAAACGACTCTCCGGGCCGGTTCGGGTCGTGCGGGCCATGCCCAATACTCCGGCTCTTGTCGGGGAGGGAATGACGGCCCTCGCTGCGGGTTCTCACGCAACGGAGAAGGACCTTGAAACGGCTGACCGAATCTTTCAGGCTGTGGGGTTGACCGTGACCATTTCTGAAAATCATATGGATGCCGTCACGGGTCTCAGCGGCAGCGGTCCAGGTTATGTGTTCGTCATGCTGGAAGCCTTGGCCGATGCCGGCGTTTTTCTGGGGCTGCCGCGGGACATCGCTTTAAAACTGGCAGCGCAGACCCTTCTCGGGTCGGCAAAGCTCTGCCTCGAAACCGGTCGTCATCCGGGAGAACTCAAGGATATGGTCACCTCTCCGGGCGGAACGACCATCGCCGGGTTAAAGGCCCTGGAAGAAGGCAGATTGAGAGCGACCCTCATGTCGGCTGTTGAAAAGGCCGCCCTTCGATCCAGAGCCCTGGCCGGGGACGAGTAAGGGATTGGTGAGGCGCAGCCGCCTTCAATTCAACGGGTCACCCCGGTAAATCGAAGGAAGGCGTCGTCTTTCCCGGAAGCTTCGCCAGGCCCACTATCCGGGCGGAACGCCCCTGCACCCGTCTGGAAAAGGACGCCGAAATTAAGAGGACGGTTCCTTTTCGGCAACATCGTGACGTTTGCCAGCGCTCTCCGGCACAAGCGGCGGATCCGAAGGGACGGTTTCGATGGGCTTGGCGATGAACTGGGGAGACATGCCGATGCCTTCGTTGATGTCTGCCCCTTCTTCCGTACGAACCTCTTCCGGGCTGCCCTGTTGTGAACCCGCCGGGGCGGTTTCAGTCTTCTCTTCCGGTTTCCTCCGTCGACGACGCGGACGACGCCGGCTCTTCTTCTTGGCCGGTTCGGCGGCAGCTGAGCGCTCTTCCGAATCGTCGGCTTCCGGGGCGCTTGGCGGCTGTTCTTCGGGGATTTCAAGGACGGCAAGGTCGCTCTCCCTGGCGAAAGGCATTTCAGACGACAGGACCATCTTGCCCTCTCCGTTTAGATCGGACAAATCTGTTACCGCTTCTCGGGGAACAGATGTAATGATCGCGTGGTCCCAGACCATGTCCGCTTTCCCCGATACGTGAATGGAGAGATCGTACATGCTTTCGATCCTCTGAATGTCGCTGCGTTTCTGGTTGAGCAGGTAGTCGGCGATTTCGTGGGGAACGCATACCTTCAGGGCGCTGGCTTTTTCCTTGGCCGCGTCCGTTTCAATCTTCCGGAAGGCGCTCAGAGCCGTGTATTCGAGGGAGGGGCGCGCGCCTCGGCCGCTGCAGAAAGGGCAGGAGGTGTAGCTGATTTCCTGGATTGTGGAATGCTTCTTCTGACGTGAAAGTTCAAGAATCCCGAATTTTGAAATTCGGGATAGCTGAATGCGGGCGCGGTCAAGGGTGAGGGCCTTCTTGAAGGTTTTTTCCACATCTGCCTCGTGTTTCCTGTCCATCATGTCAATGAAATCGATGGCAATCAATCCTCCCAGATCCCTCAGCCGAAGCTGCCGGGCGATTTCCTCGGCGGCTTCAATGTTGGTCTTGAAGGCCGTGTCTTCCACATTCTTTTTGTTGGAGGCCCTTCCGGAATTGACGTCGATGGTGATCATCGCTTCCGTCGGACAGATGACGATGGATCCGCCGGATTTGAGCTCTACCCGTTCCTGGTAGATTTCCCGGATCTGCTCCTCGAGGTTGTAGCGGCCGAAAATGGGCAACCTTTCCTTGTACTGCTTGATCATCCTGAGATTCCGTGGGACGACGGTCTTGCAGTAGGCCCTCATCTTGCGATAGGTGTCGATGTCATCCACCTGGATTTCTTCAATTTCTGAAGTGAAGTAATCCCTGAGACTGCGCACGCCGAAATCGCTTTCCTGATAGATCAGTGACGGTGCCGGCTCTGTTTCCGCCCGTTTCTGGATTTCCTTCCAGAGTCTCAGCAGGTGCTGATAATCGCGGGACAGCTCCTGCTTGGTCCGGCTGATCCCTGCGGTGCGAACGATAAAGCCCATTCCCTCATCGATTTTAATCTGCTCCACAAGGGTCTTTAACTGTTTCCGGTCTTCTTCGTCCTCGATTTTCCGCGAGATTCCGCTGCTGTGCTTGTTGGGCAGAAGGACAAGATAGCGTCCCGGAAGGGACAAGTACGTGGTCAGCAGGGCTCCCTTCCGTCCGCTGACCTCGCGGGCCACCTGGACGATGACTTCCTGCCCGGTTTTTAATGTGCTCCGGGAACTGGAACCGTCCCGGCCATTATCTTTCTTTTCGGTAAAGTATTCCGGACTGACATCGCGCAGGGGCAGAAACCCATCCTTGCCGACGCCGAAATTGACGAAGGCAGCCTGCAGGCCACGCTCAACCTTCAGGACGATGGCCTTGTAAATATTTCCTGTAATGGGTTCCCGCAGGGACATCTGGATGTTAAATTCCACAAGTTTGCCGTCTTCAACGATGGCCATGCGTTTCTGTTCAGGATGAACAGCGTTGATCAACATGATATGTTTCATAAGATTCCTTTTTTTGCGTCAGGCATCCGCTCTTGCGGACTGCAGCCCGGACCTTTGTTCCAAGGGCTTTCCTTACGGCGTCTTTTTGTATTTTTTTATTCCGGGCCGCCTTTGTTCGGCCTGTGGGAATGTCAATAGATAAATTCGGAAATATCTCCCTTGCCCTCTCTCAGAACTTCCACGGTATCGTCGATCAGGCTGATGACCGTGGAGGGTTCAGGCGAGATGATGCCCCCATGAATCGTAATGTCCACTCGGTTTTTGAACATCTTTTCAATTTCTTCAGGATCATTCAGATAGGAATCGTCATCCGCTTTGACGCTTGTGCTGATGATGGGTTGGCCCAGCTCAGCCACCAGGGCCATGCAGATCCGATTGTCCGGTATTCGAATCCCCGTTGTTTGTTTCTTGGGGAGAATGATTTTCGGAACGAGCCTTGAAGCCTTGAGAATGAAGGTGTAGGGCCCAGGGAGATAACGCTTCATGGTTTTATAAGCGAAATCGGTCACCTGGGCGTATTGGCTGATGTCCTTGAGGTTAAAACAGATAAAACTGAGCTGCTGCTTTTTGCTTCTTTTTTTTATTTCGTATATCTTTTCAATTCCTCTTTTATTGAAGAGACTGCATCCGAGACCGTAAACCGTATCTGTTGGATAAATGACAAGCCCTCCGTTCTGCAGGATTTCGGAAGCTTTCTTGATCAGTCGGGCCTGGGGGTTCTGACTGTTTATCGATAACAACATAGAGAAGGTGCTTTCAGTGTCACGGATATAATTTCACTAACGCAGATATATAACATAAAATAATGAATATATCAATATTCCTGAGTGCCCCAAACAAGGTCCCGTCAAAGTCCATCCTTGAAAGGATCTGGATTGCAACGTTACACGAATAGCGTTGTCAAAAGCAGAGATTTTATATTGAGATTGGTCGGACACCTGAAAAAATAGTGGGTTAGGGTTAA
>JAVETB010000101.1:0-8906 GCA_034006265.1 Syntrophus sp. (in: bacteria)
GGCTGCACCGCCAACTGGAGGTTCTGGGGGATAGTGTAGCTCTGAGCAAAGGTGAAGGTCTGACCTCGTTTGAACAGCAGGCCCACATTGGCCCCGGCGAACTGTGCCGCAATATGAGCTACGGAGTTGGCCTGCTGGTCATCAGCCTGATCTGTGGCACTCTCATCGACAATGACCCAGAAATCCACGGGGAGATCGGCAGCAGTGAGGATGCTGCCCCCGGTCAGCCCGCCCCCCGCAGTGTTCTTGACAAAGCCAGGAGTGGTAGGATTTGTGTCACAGGGATAATTCCCGCCTACAAAGGTGCCATCCGCCAGATTCTTGACAAAGCCCGCCACGTCCATATCCTGCGTAACCAGGTCTGCAATAGCTGACAGGTTGACATTCTCAAGCCCCGACAGGTCGGACTTCCAGCGCAGGAACCGGTCGGTGACTTCCGGGTCCGGCAGGCCCAAGTCGGCGTAGGCCGAACTGCGCCTGAGCAGCGGCGCCCGCTTTGCCTGCTCCTGAAGCTCCTGCACCATCATGGTGAGCTTGTCCAGGGCGTTTTCGGTAGCCATGGCGGGAAACGGGTCATTTTCGACGTAATCCGTCTCCTGCTTCTGCGGCAGGGCGCGCATGATGGTTACCTTCTCGGTCGCGGCGGGCGCGGTCACGAAGGTGACGTTACCGCCCGTGTCGTTCCCTACCCCGGAGACGCTGTAGTCCACGTTCAGGGTCTTGACCGTCTCGACCCCGTTGGCGTCGGTGACGATGACGACCAGCTCGGTCTCCGCCCAGACCTTGAAATTGTAGGGGAAAACGGTCTGGGCGCCGGTCCCGGCGTACTGAATCCTGGTGGTGGTGATGGCGACTGTCATTGGGCTTCCCTCAACTTTTCTCTGATAAGCTGCTTCAATTCCGGGTATTCTTTGATAACCTGCCCCCTGGCTGCCTCCCGGTAGGCCGCTATGGTCTTTCTGATGGCGATTTCCTTGGCTTCATCGGTGGCCCTGCGGTATTCTCCGCTATTCACCAGCTTGTCCAGGGCCTTTTTTGCCTCCTGGCCCGCCAAAATCGTATAGCGATCGTATTCCTCCATGCTCAATTCCACGCCCATGATCTCCCGGCCCGGCTTGGACAGGCCGATTTTCAGGCGAATTATCTCATCATCAATGGGAGATTTTCTGGCCTCCGAGGTATAGATGGGGGAGACCATATCCGGCCCCAGCCCGCCCCCCAGGACTATGGGCTCGCCCCAGAGGTTACGGCGGGGCGGCAGGTCCTTGGAGTATCCGGGCAGCCGGGACTTGATCTCATTCACCATGGTCTGCACGCCCATGAATACGCCGGATTCCCGGCCCGCCCGCGTTTCCCTCAAGGTCGGGTCTTGAGTGCGTTCTATTTGCGCGGTCAGGGCGGTCAGAGGAATGAGCGTCCCGGCGAACTTTTGCAGATAACTCCGACCGTATCTCTCCGGGTCGGTCACGGCCTGGATCAGGTTGGAAAGCCCGGTGAGCCAGGTCTTGTTGACCAGCACGTCCCCCGCTGCCGCGGCCATAGCCCCGGCCACTTCGTCAAGCTCCTCGGAGCCTGCCTGCCCGGCGATCTCGGCAAAGGAGGCCCCCAAGCCCATGATCATGCCTATGGGCTCCAGGCGGCCGTAGGAATAATATTTCTCCCCGATCTTCACCGAATAAGGCTGCCAGCCGGTGCGCCTTAAGGCCTCCTTCATTTTCGGGTCTTCCGGCCCGCCCCCGGTGATCAGGCCCGCGGCGCTCAAGCCCCCCATGGCGGCCATGACCATGCTGCCCAGGGAGACGCGGGCCAAGGCCATATCCCGCCGCGCCCCGCCCGCCATGATGTCCTCCCGCACGTGCTTCATAAGGGGAGCCAACGGGGTGCGCTCGAAGCCGAATTTCATGATATTGGCCGGAGTGCGGATAAACGGCACGATGAGGCGCAGGGCCGGGGTGTCGTGCGCCGCCTGCATCAGCCTTTGAGCCAGGGGTCCGGCCTTTTGGGTGTAGGTCTGGTACGTGGCCGCGTCGATGGCGGCCAATTTTAGGTGCTCCGGGGGATTGGCGATGATCTCCTGCATCCGCCGCCCCAGGGCCTCTCCCTCCAACCCCTCTTTTGTCGCCAGCCGCATAGCTTGGGCGTGCAGTTCCATGCGGTAGCCCACCGCCTTCCATAATTCGTCGGCGGCCACCAAAGCCTTGCCGGGCAGGCGCACCGCCTCCCCCAGGAGGTCCACGGCCCGCCCCGCAACGCCGCTCATTTCCAGGGCGTCGGCGCTGATGGCCCGCTTGTGCACTTCCAGCTTGGAGGCGAACTGGCCGGAGGGCTGCCCTTCCACTAGGGACTTTCCCGCCAGGCGCAGGCCGTCCAGGAAGCCCATGGTCATGCCGTAGAGCTGGACCGAAGCCTCGCCGTCCGCGACCGCCTGATCCCTGAATACATGCTTGCCGATTTTGGCGGCGATCTTGCGCTCCGGAACCTGCACCAGGGCGGTCGCCATATTGGACAGAAAATTGACCGCGTGGGTTACCGGGTTTGACAGCAGGCCATTGATCCAGGCCTCCATAAAGACATCGAACTTCGTGGCCCGGTAAGCCTTGCTCACCACCTTGGCGATCGCCTCCGGCTCCTCGATGCCCGCCATTTTCTCGGCCATCTTGCGCACCGCCTCCGGCCCGCCGCCCATGTCCAACCAGTCCCGGACGGCGCGGGAGGCCAGTTCCGTTTCCTCCGCCATGATGCGGAAGGCGCTCAGGGTGCGCCCGGCCTCCGCGGTCATGCCCGAGACCTGCTGCTGAATCCCGGCCATAACCGCCATAGAGCGGCGAAAGGCCAGCATATCCACTTCGGTAGCATTAACAGAGGACGCCTTGACCGCCAATTCCCGGACCTGCGCGGCGGAAGCCACCAGCAGGCGCCGGGCCGCCAATGCCTCCTCCGCATTGAAGGCCTGGCCCGACCGCCTGGCCAGGAGCTTTTCCGGGGTCAGGTCCAGCATGTCGGCCAGTCGCGCTGTTTCCTCATGGCTGATGACGCCCCGCCTGGCCTTGTCTATGCCCTTGGCTTCAAGCTGGGACATCTTGTTGATGGTCTCGGCGATCTCCTCCGGGGCTTCGATGCGGTTCAGATTGATATTGACGGAATATTTGCCCTCTTTAAGCTCTGGCGCGGCCATCTTCAGGAGCTTTTGCGCCTTGCCCTTGCTGATGGGCAGAATTTCAAAGGGCGGCTTGGTGGCATCCCCCAGAGTGGTGAAATCGGGCTTCCGGGCCGTAGCGGCCAGGATGGAGCCGGGGGGAAGTTTTTCAGAAACGGCTGCGGCAGGCTCTTTTTCAGCCAGCATCGCGGCGTATTTCTGCTCCGGGCCTCCCATCAAGACCGCATCGTCTTTGAAAATGAAATACTCTTTGCCCTTATATTCCACGATGTAGCCGGGTTTGGCGTTTTTGCCCTTGCCGTGCACCACCTCTTCTTTGACAAAACCTCCTGCCGGCAGATTTTTATCCTTAATGGGATCGCCGATTTCTATTTTTTGGGCTTTTTCCCACAATTCCGGGTCAAAGGTCTGATTTATGGCTTTCTGGACTTCCTGGACATTTTCCGCCCCCGCGCCCTGGGCCAGCTTCACCGCGTCGCCTATCTCCGGGCTTTGGGCCGCCTTGCTCGCCATGGCCTTAGCCGCTTCCTCGGTAATCTCCGGCGCGGCTTGGCGGATGCGGCTCGCCGCCTTTTGCACGGCCTTGTCGGTAGCCATGCCCGCGGCGATGTCCACGGCCAGGCCCGCCACCCAGCCCCAGCGCGGGGCCACCTTCTCAACCGCAGTCTTGGCAAAACCGCCGCCCAGCTCGCCGATGATGTTTCCCAAGAGATCCGTAGCCGCGGTCTTCAGTCCCGAAGCCGCCGCGGTCCCGGCGAAGGCCCCGATGACGTTCATGATGTCCAGGTCCGGGTCGGCGACGGCGCCGCCTTTTTCCCAGGCCTCTATCTCCTCCGGGGTAGCCTGCAAATATGGCCCCCTGGCTTCGCCTGGCGCCGCTGGCGGGGCTTTCTTCTCCTCCCCTGGGGGTTTCCCCGGCTTGGCCCCGGCCCCCATAAGCAGGCCCATAAGCTCCTGCTCCTCCGCTTCCTGGCGGCGCACCATGTAGGGGTCGGCCAGTTCCTCGGCATGGGCCTCGGAGGGGCCTATCAGCCCCCAGACGTGGCCCGCCACTTCCCGGCCCCAGCCCAAGACCTTGGCGACGTAATCCTGGGTTTCCCGGATAGCCGGAATTCCCCCGGCCTCCCTCACCCGGCCCGGCCCGGCGTTGTACGCGGCCACGGCCAAAGGCACGTCGCCGCCGAAGGTATCCAGCATCTTCTTGAAGTAGCCCACGCCGCCGAAAATATTTTCTTTGGGGTCGTGAGGGTTTTTCACGCCCATTTCCCTGGCGGTCTCGGGCATCAGCTGCATGAGCCCCATAGCTCCCTTGGGAGACACGGCCCCCGGCTGCCCTACGGATTCGGCTGCGAGCATCCGCTTGGCGACGCCGATTTCCTCCGCCCCCAGGCCCCAATGAGCCCCGGCTTCCTCTATCAGAGCATCCCAGTTCTTCATTTCTTTGCCGTCTCCAGGGCTTTCAGTTCGCCGAATTCGTGCTCCGCGGCTCTAAGCAGGTCTTTGATGCGCCGGGTTTCCCGCAGGGCCGCGGCCTTGTCCAGGTCGCCTTTCTCAAAAGCTTCCTTGGTTTTCAACAAGGCTTGTTCAAGCCTGCCTTTCAGGTCGCTTATCTCCGCGGTGGTGCTGAAGCCATCCTTCGGCCCCTCCAGATACAAGGGCCGGGGATAGGCGGATGGACCCTTGGGCTTGACCATCTCCCGGCTCACGATGTCATCTATTACCGCATCCGGATCTTGTCCCTGTCTCACCCGGTCCCGGAGTTCGCGTTTCAGCCCGGCCCGATAGAATTCATTGGTCTGGTCCAGGGCCTCAAGCGGCCCCTTGGTGCGAAACACGCCGTCCAGATAGCTTTCGCCCTCGTTTATGGCCCGTTCCCAATCCCGATCATGGCGTTCCACCAGGCGGCGGTAGCCGTCCTCGTTGATGCGCCGGGATTCCCTGAGCTGGTTTATGTCCGATAGAGAAAGCTGCCCTTGGGCCTGTTTGGCCGCGGCCTCGTTAAAAACCTTGTCTTGTTCCTCTTTGAGTTGCTTTTCTTTCAGCTTCTCCGCCATCTCCTGCTGGCGCAGACGGCGGATTTCCAGGCGCTCCGCCCGGCGCTCCATTTGTTCAACCTTCCGGTCAAGCTGACCTAACAGCCGCTCCCGGCGCTCGGGAGGCAAACCCGCGGCCCACTTCGGGTCTTCCAGTCTTTGCCGGGTCTGCGCCGGGTCCAGCCGGGCCATGCCCATGATTTCCGTCTCCAGGATGTCCTCCTGCGTTTTGCGCCACAGGTCCCCGGCCTTGTCCCTGGAAAGAAACCCCACTGAGGCCGCGCCTTCTATAGCCCCCTTGATTTTCCCCAGGATGGCCGCTTTATCGTCATCCCGCGTCGCGCTATGATACAGGCGGGAGTATTGGGCCACGGCGCTGTCCAGAGCCGCCGCGCCCCGGTCCGCCCGCTGCTTGTTGGCCCACTCCGCCACGTCCTGCTGCGCCGCCAGGGAGGGGCGCAGAAAAGAGCGCGTCAGGGCCTCTCTGACTTCTGGGTCTTTGGCCTCCTTGAGCCATTTGTCCTGCAATTCTTTGATGGCCTTGGAGGCCTGATTCGCGGCAGCCTCATAATTGCCCGGGTCGCCGATAAGGCCTTGCTTGAGGTTGAAAAGCTCCTCCAGGAAACCCGTTTCCTTTTCCAGAATTTCAATGACTTGTTGGGCTTTGCGCCGCTGCTCGCCGATTTTGGCCAGGATGTCTCCGCTCTTCTGAACCGCCTCCCCCGCCTCGGCCAGGGCCGCGCCCGGCAGGCCCGCCGCGCCGATAGGGGCCGCGGGCGGCTCCGGGGCCCAGGGGGTTTGCACACTCGGGCTGTAGGTCGGGACTTTGGGCATTATTTAAAGGGCCTCCAAACGCTTTCGCTCATCAGGGGAGACATGCCGGTAAGGAGCGTGCCGCCCATCTTCCAGGGCAGCGCGGCAGTGGCGGCCTTCCCCTTGAATTCTTCCAACACCGCAGACTGGCCCGCCTGGGCCGCGCCGAGCTGATACCTGTACCGGCTCATCAGGGCGTCCCGCTCGATCTCCGCCGCGGTCGCCTCCATGACGGCCAGGGGGCTCCCTTCGGTGGGCTCCACTCCCGACGCGCCGTAGAGCGACATCTGCCGGGACAGGAGCTTCTGGCCTTCCTGCTCCCGACGCATGTATTCGATGTCGCCGAGCTTCTTCAGCTCCTGGGCCTGCTGCCTCTGGGCCGCGGCACCGTACTCCGCCATGGCCGCCTGGCTTTTCGCCGCCTGCATCTGGCCCAACATGGACATGCCCGTGCCGACGACGCTGGCGCCGATAGTCAGCCCGGCTATTACCGCAGGTGTCATGAAAGCCATCAGATCACTCTCCCGTACAAGAGCCAGTCGCCGCCATCCATACCGTAGCCCCGCATCGGCCCTTCGGGTTTAAGTCCCAGGTATCCGGCCAGCTTGCAGTTCGCCGCGCTGGGGTTCACCATGGCCTGAAGCCGCCTCAGTTTGTGCAGGCGGCAGAACTCCGGCAGGCTGCGCTTCAGCCGGCGCAGGATAACCGTCATGACTTCCGGTGTCGTCTCCCGCATCACCGCCCAGACCTGGGCCACGCCGGGCCACACCAGCCAGGCCCCCGCCGCGGCCAGGGGTTCGCCGTCTTTTAAGGCCATGAAAGACCAGCCGCCTCCCGCGGCCAAAGCCTGATAGATCAGCCATTCATCGGTTAAGGCCGAAAAGTCCTCCCTGGCCGTCCGCAAGACATCAGGCGGCCACAGGGCCGGGTCGAAGGGCTTGACCTCGATCATAGCTGGCCACCCTCAAGGCGTTTGGCCAGGAGCATGAGGGAAAAGGGCAACGGCTGGTCGCAGACGATCTCCAGCTGCCCGTACCAGTCATGGCCGCTCCTGGGTTTGGTGATAAGGTCGCCGGTATACATGGAAATCGAGTCCATCACGTCGCCGGGCTTGCGGTAGAGCAGGCTGTCCAGGCGCGTGCCGTCCGGGCCGATCTTGCCGCCCCGGCTGCGGTAGAGCCTCAACAGGACTTCGCTCACCCGTCGCCTGACGAACTGAAAGGTGGTGACCTTGCCCCCCGGGATCTCCGGGCGCATGGTCTTGAGCCGGGAGGTCATGGCCAGGCCGACGTGCACCTTGGACGCGGCCCGCTCCAGGGTGATCTGCCCTGCCGCGACGGTCCGGGCCGGGTGCGTCGCGCCGTCCGCCAGCACCGCCACGCTCTTCCCCTCCAGGTGGTCCAGGCCGGAGATCACCGTGGCCGGCGCGCCGTCATAAGTAAGGCCCGAGTCCACGAAAAAGGCGTCCTCGAGAAGGTCCCCCTCGTCGAACCAGGCCAGACGCTCCACGTATCTTTTCGTCGCCCCGCCGATGGTGCGTTTGACGCTCAGCCATACCTCATCCTGGTCCGTCCCCGGAATCACCGCCACGCTCTCGAACTGGCCGTCCGTCAGATGCCGCTTCCAGGCCACCACGTCGTGCTCCCGCTGATAGGTAAGGCTCAGGAGCGCGCCATCGCTTCTGACCGCCCAAACTATCTGCTGCGGGTTCTTGGAAAAGGCGAGCTGCGTCAGGCTGTATTGCGCCGTCAGGTGGGAGGACAGAAGCATCAGGTCGTTGGAGACAAAGGAATCCGATTCAAAGCGGTAGATCATGTCCCGCAAGATCCGGCCGCCCTTTTGGAGAAACAGGGCGTGCGAGGACAGGTTCAGGGGCCGGGTCAGGGCGCACCCCTGGCCGGTCTCGCTCCGGGCCGCGGGCGGATTGGTGGGGCTGATGGGCTGCGCACCCCCGGCCATGAGCCATTCGTTGTCGGTCGTACCTACCATGAGCTGTTTCAAGGGCAATATCCACAGGATGCTATTAAGCTGGTCCCCGGCCAGGGTGAAGGCCCAGGCGTCGCTGTCGTTCGCGCCCAGGGCGAAGTCCTCAAAATTGGCCACCGCCGAAGCCCAAATGGTCTGGGGAAAAGAATCGGTGCCGGCGCACACCAGGCGGCCCTCGAAGAAGCACACCGCTCCCGGCCAGCCCTTGGCGTCCGTCCAGGCAGGTTCCTCGAAGCTCCAGTAGCGGGCCTCGTGCTTGTCGTTGCCCCAGCTGCTGAGGGGCCGGACGGCCAGCTCCTTGATGATGCAGACGCTCATCTTGACCGGGCTGACATAGGCCATGGCCTTGAGGACCCCGCCCCACACCGGCAGGTATTTGCCCACGTCGGATTTGCGGAAGGCGTTTACCGTAGCGTCCAGGTCGAAGTTCTCCCCCGGCATGTAGAGGGCATTGAAGCCCGTAGCCGCCGCGCCCCCGAAGTCTCGCCAGGACCGCATCTTGATCGTGGCGTCGCTCAAGCCCTTGACGTACCAGTCGCCGATGGCGATGGGGTTCGTATCCGGGAAGGCGTCCAGGATGTCGGCCCTGACCTGCGTGGTGGAGACGTACTCGACTATCCGGGCCCGCGCCCCCTTGGAGGGATAATAGATGTTGCGCCCCACGTCCCCGGCCAGGAAGCCCAAGCCCTGCACCGTCACCCCGACTTGGGAGGACGTGGCGTTTACATCCAGGGTGAGGCTGTTGGCAGTTTTGGCGATAATCTCATGCTCGCCCGCGGGAAAGCCCGCGGAGACGGTCACCCAATCCCCCACGCTGAAGCCGCTGGTGTCCACGCAGTTGGTGATGGTGGGATCGCTTGCCGTGGTGTCCCCGGTCGTGGCAAAGACGCTCATGGTGAAGAGCACGTTGGAGCCGG
>JAVETB010000102.1:0-8837 GCA_034006265.1 Syntrophus sp. (in: bacteria)
CATGGCGATGGCATGCTCACCGGTTGTGATGGTATTTCCTCCCGGGGTGTTCATGACCACGATGCCCTTTTTGCTGGCCGCTGCCACATCAATGTTGTCGACACCCGCACCAGCGCGGCCGATAACGGAGAGCTTCTCCGCCGATCCTATGATTTCCTTCGTGATTTTGCTGGAGCTGCGCACAACCAGGCCATCATAGCCGGAAACCAGCTCCTTCAGCTCTTCCGGGGTATGCTTGGTGATGACATCCACCTCGATCCCGGGCGTATTCCTGAATATTTCAATGCCTTCAGAGGCCATGCTGTCGCTGACAAGAACTCTTTTCATGAATTAACTCCTTCGCGGTTTGTTCATCAGATAGATTAAAAGAAATCCTATGGATAATAGCCGGGGCCGGCTTCGCGGAAGCCCGATTCCAGCTACGGTAAATTACAGGACCTTGATTTTTTCGTTATAGGCTTTTTCGAGCTCTTCCAGGGCTGCTGTCAGATCCGCTTCCTCGATCGTCGGACCGCACCAGAAACGGTACCCTGGAGGGGCGTCCTTGTAGGAATTGATGTCATAGGCAATGCCGCGCTTGCTGAGGTCGCTGCTGACGCTTTTGAGAAACTTGGACTGATCATCCTTGGCCAGGGCGCGGACCTTATCGCTGACAACGGAAAGGCAGACGGACGTGTTGGAGCGGATCTCCTTTGCTGAGGCGAGGAAGTCGATCCATGGGGTTCGTTCGACCCAGTTCTCAACCACGTTCAGGTTGGCCATGCTCTTTTCGCAGAGCTTCTCCAGGCCGTGTTGATCCGCCCACGAAAGGGCATCCAGGTAATCCTCCACGCAGATCATGGACGGTGTATTGATCGTGTCCCCTTCAAAGATGGCTTTGTCCACTTTACCGTTTTTCTTCATGCGGAAGATCTTCGGCATGGGCCAGGGGGGCTCGTAGGATTCGATGCGGGCGACAGCCCGGGGGCTCAGGATCAGCATACCATGAGCCGCCTCGCCACCGAGGCATTTCTGCCAGGAATAGGTGAGAACGTCAATTTTAGACCAGTCGATCTTCATGGCGAAGACGGCGCTCGTGGCGTCGCAGAGGGAGAGGCCTTCCCGGTCAGCCGGTATCCAGTTCCAGTTGGGAACCTTCACGCCGCTGGTCGTTCCATTGGCGACAAAAACCACATCATTGGACCAGTCAATGGAGTTCAGATCCGGAAGTAAACCGTAATCCGCCTTGAGGATCGTTGGTTCCAATTTAAGCTGATTCTTGATATCGTTGGCCCATCCGTTACTGAAGCTTTCCCAGACCAGGGCGGTAACCGGCCGGGGTCCGAGGAGCGTCCACATGGCGGCTTCAAACGCCCCCGTGTCGGATGCGGGGAATATGCCCACCAGATAACTGTCTGGTATGTTCAGGATTCGTTTTGATTCCGAAATGGCTTTCGCCAGTTTTTCCTTCCCGAGAGGGGAGCGGTGGGAACGGCCGACAGGGGCATCTTTCAAAACATCAAGGTTCCAAAGGGGTCGCTTACTGCAGGGGCCAGAACTGAAATTTGGGTTATGCATAAACACTCTTCCTCTTTTTTGGTTTTAAAATTCGGGCGCACTATACCAATATTGATTTTATTACTCAAGAAATTTACAGAAAAAGTCTTTCATGATTTCGAGAGAGACTGAGGCACCAATCGGAGTTCTTTTTTTCGATTTCTGCTGCAAAAGGAGATGAGATTTTGAAGAAGGGGAAAACCAGTTTTTTTTGCCGGAACTGCGGCTATGAATCGCCGAAATGGCTGGGGAAATGTCCCGCCTGCAATGAGTGGAACGCCTTCATCGAGGAGGATATCGGCGGACCGGAGGGTGATGCCGGCTTTTCCGCCCTGCAGCTCAATGAAAAGCCCCTGGCCATCGATGCCATCGAGGCGGACGAAAGGGAGCGGATCACAACAAACGTCATGGAACTGGATCGCGTTCTGGGTGGCGGCATTGTTCAAGGGTCCGCTGTCCTTGTGGGGGGCGATCCCGGAATAGGGAAGTCGACGCTGCTGTTGCAGGTGCTCCAGAAACTTGCGGAGCAGGATCGGAATGTCCTCTATGTGTCCGGTGAGGAGTCCGCCCGCCAGATCAAGCTGCGGGGCAGGAGGATAGGGGCCGGGTCGAAAAACCTGATGGTGCTCGTGGAAACGGCCCTGGAAAACATCCTCCAGCATCTGTCGGACCTCAAACCGGAAGTGGCGGTCATTGACTCCGTTCAGACGGTTTACTCGTCGATTCTCGGCTCCGCACCGGGCAGTGTGGGGCAGGTCAGGGAGACGGCGGGAAAACTGATCCTTTTTGCCAAGAAGACGGGGATTTCGATTTTTCTAATCGGGCATGTCACCAAGGACGGCGCCATCGCCGGTCCAAAGGTCCTGGAGCACATGGTGGATACGGTGCTTTATTTTGAAGGGGATTCCGGACATGCCTACCGGATCGTCAGGGGAATCAAAAACCGGTTCGGTCCGAGCAATGAAATCGGCGTCTTTGAAATGAGGGATTGCGGCTTGACGGAAGTTGCCAATCCCTCTGCATTTTTCCTTTCCGACCGTCCCGATTCCGCATCGGGATCAGCGGTCGTTCCAAGCATGGAAGGAACCCGCCCCATCCTGGTGGAGATTCAGGCGCTGGTCAGCCCTTCCACCCTGGGAATGCCGAGAAGAACAAGCATCGGGGTCGATTCCAGCAGGGTGTCCCTGCTGGTGGCCGTCCTGGACCGCATCTGCGGGATGCATCTGAGCACGCATGACATCTTCCTGAATGTGGCCGGCGGCATCCGCGTTGATGAACCGGCCGTGGACCTGGGGATCGTGGCGGCCATGGCTTCCAGCTTTCTGAACCGGCCGATTTGTCCGGGAACGGTGGTCTTCGGAGAAGTTGGGTTAACGGGTGAAGTGCGTGGGATCGCCCAGATGCTTCTGCGGATCCGGGAAGCGTCTCGGATGGGGTTTACCCGCTGCATTCTTCCCAGGACCCTTTCGCAGGAGATTCCCGATCCTGCCGGGCTGGAGCTGTGCCGTGTGGGAAGTCTGGGGGAGCTCCTGGAACATCTCTTTTAAGGAGATTTTAATTTAAGAGGAAGGCTCGGAATCCGGGAAGTATCCCTCTATTTCTTCAGGATCCCATGAATACTGCGTGTAGCCGCATCCCTTGAAGAGGATGGTGATGAGCCTGCCGTCCGCGATGCCGAACAGGGGCTCATCGGGGAATTGGACGACAAAAGGTTTGCCGTTGACGGTAAGGGTCCTGTCCACAAATTCCAGCTTGTCCGTTTTGCTCAGTTTCATGGTGAATTCCTGGAAAATTATAAATAATAAATGTTTACGTGATGTTTTGGCGAAGTTGATACTCGATGAATCTGGGAATGTCAATACGTTATCTTTTGACAGTCCTGAAAAGCTGTGGCAGTTTTGGATGAATATCGGTGTGCCCTCTTCAGCGTGAACGTTTTTTCCACGAAACTCGGCAGGCAAAGGATGATTTGTAGGGAGGAATCTATGAACGTAGGCGTTCCAAAGGAAATCAAGGACAATGAATACCGCGTAGCCTTGACGCCGGGCAGTGTTGGAATGCTCGTCCGGGAGGGCATGGAAGTGTCCGTGCAGTGCGGCGCCGGGGAAGGCAGCGGCTTTCCGGATTCGGAATACCGCTTATCGGGGGCCACCCTCTTGCGGGATGCATCCGCCGTGTGGGAAGGGGCGGGAATGATCATGAAGGTAAAGGAGCCGCAGCCTTCCGAATATGCTTACCTGCGCAAGGGCATGATTCTTTTCACGTATCTTCATCTGGCCGCCGAATACGAACTGACGCTGGCCCTTCTGAAGGCCGGAACAACCGCCATTGCCTACGAGACGGTTCAGCTCGACAATGGGATGCTGCCGCTTTTGATGCCCATGTCGGAAGTGGCCGGCCGCATGTCGGTCCAGGTTGTTGCCCACTATCTTGAAAAGGAAAACGGGGGGCGGGGGAAGCTGCTCGGAGGCGTGCCGGGAGTCCGTCAGGCGGATGTGGTGGTTCTCGGCGGCGGGATTGTCGGGAGCAATGCGGCCAGGATGGCCCTGGGAATGGGGGCGCATGTCACCATCATTGACACGAACCTGGATCGACTCCGTTACCTGGAGGAGGTCCTGCACGGCCATCTCACGACGCTCGGCTCCAATCACCAGAATATCGAGGATTCCGTAAGGCACGCCGATGGCGTAATCGGCGGCGTTCTCATCCCCGGCGCCAAAGCGCCTGTCATTGTCAGCCGGGAGATGGTAGCCTCCATGAAGCCTGGAAGCGTCATTGCGGATGTGGCCATCGATCAGGGAGGTTGCGTTGAAACGTCGAAGCCGACAAAGCACAGCGATCCCGTCTATCCAATCCACGAGGTCATCCATTATTGTGTCACCAACATGCCCGGAGCTGTGCCGAGAACATCAACCTATGCACTCAACAATGCGACCCTTCCCTACGCGCTGCGCATTGCAAAGGCCGGTCTGAAACAGGCTTTACGCGGGGATGCGTCCCTTGCCCGGGGTGTCAACACCCTTGAGGGCCGTCTGACCAGCCGCGCAGTGGGTGAAGCACACTCTCTGGAATATGTGCCTCTCTCGAAGATGATGGAGTGACCCTTCTGAAACGGGCTTGCAGGGTTGGCCCAGAAAACGACGGAAGTGAAGGAATGCGGATACCGCGAAGATTCCGACAGTATCCGCATTCCTTAAGATCTCAAGGAGACGTCTTTTTTAAGGAAAAGGGTGCAGAGAACATCAGAAGAACAGGAAACTAGGAGTGCTCAATCAAAGTTCAGCGCTGTGGTGAATGTTCTTCTTTTCCTGCAGGCCGTCTGCGGCTGGAAAAGTCTTTATGCTTCCATGGAGCGCAGCGCCTTTTTATATCATAGGGTTATCTGGTTTACTGAACCAGTGCGGTTATTTCATCAGCGTTCATGACACGATCGATATCCAACAATATTTTGACGCCGCCGCCGACCTTGGCCATTCCCAGGATGTAATCCGTGTCCAGTCGGCTTCCGAAACTGGGCGTTTCTTCAATGTCGCCGGATTTGATGTTCAGGACTTCCGAAACGGAATCGACAACGATTCCCATCGGGATCATTTTGGCGCTGCCGGCGATTTCAACGACGATGATGCAGGTACGTTCCGTATATTCCATGGATTCCATGCCGAATTTGCATCTTAAATCGACAACGGGGATGACCTTGCCGCGGAGATTGATGACGCCTTTGACATAGGACGGTGTCTGGGGAACGGTTGTGATGGGCATCATGCCGATAATTTCCTTGACTTTCAGAATGCTGATTCCATATTCCTCTCCGGCCAGAGAAAAAGTCAGGTACTTGCCTTCTCTGTCGGCCATCAAAGTGACAGCCTGGGTCATGGTTTCTTCAAGCGCAGTGGTCATGGTCAAATCCCTCCTGATGTTTCTGTATTGTATTTTTTGTCAGAATTCCGCGCCCCTTCATTATCATGCAGCACTGAGCATGCCTTTCAGCACCGATCAAGACAAGGGAGTGCATGTGGGCTCTTAGTTTATGGATTTCTTCCATTTACATAAACCATGCCATTGGAGCGCGCTGTCCCTTATGAATTCTTTCGGAGATCAGGGGGCGGAGCGGCAAAGGGACCCTTGCAGGCCTGTCGAGGAGGGATAAGGACTTCAAATCAGGAGCTATGGCAGCGTTTTGAGGTTATGAGGCGCCGTGAGGTCGTTCTGCAGGGGGCGACATGGATTTATGACGCCAGCGGTCAAGCCTTTTAAAGGATTCCGCAACGGTCGATACAATCAGATCAATATCCAGCGGCTTGACAAAATAATCATCGAACCCGGCGGACCGGCATTCTTCGAGGTCGTAAAGAACCGACCACCCTGTCATTGCATGGATCATGGCAATGGGATTGGTCTGACGAATTTGACGGCACAGGGTGATCCCGTCCATTCCGAAGAGCTTGAGGTCCAGGAAAATGACGTTTATATCGGCATTGTTCAACAGCAGCAGAGCCTCCCGACCATCCTCCACTGCATGGACATCATAAACATCTTCGGGAAAGAGGCTCTTGAACAGGGATCTTATGGCTTCTTCATCGTCTACAACTAAAATCTGCGGTTTCACCAGTTCTGCCTTTCCGCTTGGGGCGCAGGGGATCCGAATTCCGAATGCTTCGACGGAGAATCACGCCTTTTTCCGGAGATTCATGAGCAGCCTGTCATCTAGGTATCCGAAGAAATGTTGAGCCTCTTGAGCTTTTCGACGAGAGTCGTCCGATTGAGGTTCAGAAGTTTAGCCGCTCGGTTCTTGACTCCGCTGCTTTTTTCCAGGGCATTGAGCAGGATATCCTTTTCAAATTGATTGACAAGCTCATTGAAATCAATCCCGTCGTCAGGGATCTGAATGGAGCCGATAGATTGGGCTTCCTTTTTAAACTGGCGGATTTTCAAAGGTAGATCGTCAAGAACAATTTCACTGTCATCCTTTAGGACGACCAGCATCTCGATCAGATTTTCCAGCTCCCGGACGTTTCCCGGCCAGGGATAATGGAGCAGGCAGGCAATTGCCTCGGGAGAAATGGAGTTCACATCCTTCTTCTTGGTCTGCGCAAATTTCTGCAGGAAGTGATTGGCCAGGATGGCGATGTCGGGGCCTCTCTCACGCAGGGCCGGCAGGTGAATGGGGATGACATTGATCCTGTAGTAGAGATCTTCGCGAAAACGCTTTTCCGCAACGGCCAATTCCAGATTCTGGTTTGTCGCGGCGATAATCCGGACGTCCGCGTTGATCGTTTTGACGCCTCCAATCCGTTCAAACTGCTTTTCCTGAATCACCCGCAGCAGTTTGACCTGCAACGATGGACTCATATCGCCGATTTCGTCAAGAAAAATGGTTCCCCCCTGGGCCAGCTCAAATCGGCCCAATCGGTTGCGTATCGCCCCGGTGAAGGCTCCCTTTTCGTGTCCAAAAAGTTCGCTTTCAAGAAGTTCTTCAGGGATGGCACCACAATTAACGGGAATCAAGGGGAAATTTTTTCTGTCGCTGTTGAAGTGGATGGCCCGGGCCACGAGTTCTTTGCCGGTGCCGCTTTCGCCGTATATGATCACGGTGCTGTCGGATTTGGCCACTTTTTCGATCGTGTCGAAAATCGTTTTCATGCATTCGCTGTAGCCGAGCATCTTGCCGAAATCATATTTTTCCCGCAGATTGTCGCGCAGGGTGACGTTTTCTTCCTGGAGGCTGGCAAAGGACAAAGCTCTGCTGACCGTCAGCTTTACCAGGTCATCCTTCATCGGCTTGGTTATGTAATCAAAGGCGCCGTACTTCATCGCCTCCACAGCCGAGTCCACCGTGCCGAAGCCGGTCATCATGATCACGATGTTGTCGGGATTCATGTCCTTAACGAATTTCAAAAGCTCTAAACCGTCCCCCTCGGGCATCTTGAGATCGGTGATGACGAGATCATATTTGTCTTCCACGAAGGCGGCCATGGCTTCTTTCCCATTTTCGACAGCCTTGACCTCGTAGCCCTCCATGGTCAGCAATTCCGTCAAATTATCTCTGTTAAGATCATCATCCTCAGCAATCAGTATCTTTTGTTTTTTCATGTTTTCCACTCAGGTTATTAGCCGGCACGAGAAGATCCGGCTGTAGATCAGGAAAAATATGTGAAATAATTCAACAAGATGAAAACGGTCCGCACCAAATCTGCAGCCGGAACTCATGCCGCAAGAAAAAAAGCAGCCTCATGAAGCCGCAAGAATTCTATAGGATAAAAGTTTTTAAATTACAACTATAAATAGCTTCTTTGTCAAAACTATGACGTATTGTCACGAATCATCTTTGGAACGATACGTCAGGCCCGTCCGCAATTCTTCGTTGATGTCGTATCAGCATACCAAAACAAGAAATTTTCATACATTGGTCACCTTCTGCCGTGCTTCCCCCCCCAATCCGCTACCGGAGAAGAAATCGGCTGGATAGTCAACACGGCCCATAATGCCGGTGTATTACACAGTATGGCATGACCATTGCTCTGTGCATCACATCCAAAACGATTCTCTTATCAGGACAGGGTGCAAAGGATGTTTCCAGGTGATGAAGGTGCAGCCGTGGCGCATTCGAAAGAAATTTCAAAATAGACAGACACTAATAACCTAGAAGAAGAGGAGATTAAATGAAAAAACGGACACTGGAATTCAAACTGATCGTAGGTGGGTTGTTGATGGTCCTGATACCGCTTCTTGTAATCGGTATCGTCACCACGTTAAGATCGTCAAAGGCGCTGGTGAAAACATCCATGGAAGGTTCGGAACAGATTGCCAAGAGCATCAGCAACATGGTGCAACTGGTTCTCCAGGAGGAAGTCAAGGTCGTGACACATATAGCCTCCAATAACACGGTATTGGAGGCGGTAGCCGGTGTGGCGAAAAATGGGATCGAAGGTTCGACCGAAGAAATCAGCCGGGCCAACAAGGCTCTGGAGACTCTGTTTAAAAAGTCAGGTACTGATTATGAATTCATCGTCATCACGGATGCCGGCGGCAAGGTAATCGCGGACAGTGCAGGGGGAAAGCTTGCGGGACTTAATCTCGTAGAGAGGGATTACTGGAAGGCGGCCAAGAGCACGGGAAAAAGCGCAATCGGGGAAGTCTCCAAATCCAAGGTGACGGGAAAGGCCGTCGCCCCCTTCGGCGCACCAATCTATGCCGGCTCCGGCGAATTCCTGGGGGTTGCGGCATGCATCGCCAACATCGACTTCATCAGCGAAAAGCTCAATGCCATCAAGATCGGCGAAACGGGTTACGCCTACTTGATC
>JAVETB010000103.1:0-8763 GCA_034006265.1 Syntrophus sp. (in: bacteria)
CTTTTTTTCAGGCGATCCGAGCTTCATCTCCATTCTGCCGGTGATCCGCTCTCCGGCCTTCGTATGGTCCGCAGAGGCGAAAGCACCTTCTTTGAGGTCGATAACGGCCACGGCCTTCCAGACTGCCGAACCGTCGGCGTATTGGCCTTCCGTCTCCAGCTCAACGGCCCCCTTTCCCCTTAATGTCCAGTTCCGGTAATTCTCGGGCAAAAGGGGATTGACCAGGGAAAAAATCCGGGAAAGATTCAGGTTGAAGGCGCTCAGGGTGGCATTCCAGCTTCCAGGCTTTACCGTTCCCGTTGCCTGCCCTTTCAGGCTTCCGGCATCGGCGCCGGTCGCTTCAAAGGATGTAAGGGAAAATCCGGATGTATTCTGGTGATAGGAAAGATTGAACTTCGTTTTGATGTCCTCTATCGAAATCCGTTCCGATCCGTGACTGCGGGAGAGATTTCTGATGACGGCAGAGGCCCCGTCGAAACGGAGGACATCGGCGGAAAAACCCAGCTGAGTTTTGAGCGTTCCCTCTGTGAGATTGATCTGTCCGAATGAGCCGGATTCAAGGGAAAGTTGAAAAGACCCGGCCCCGGAAGGCCGTGGAGACAGGCGGGACAAGTCGAGAAACACCTTGATGGAACCCCGTCCAGCCATGTCCGACGTCCTGACATCAAAGCGGCTTTTGCCGTGCAGAGTACCGCCTCCCTCAGGCTTGAAATCCTTAATGGTCAGCTCCATTCCTGGAAGGACATAGGCGGAAGAGTCCGTCTTCAGCTCCAGTTCGCCGTCCTTGATCTCGAGAAGACGGACCGGAGGCAGCTTCCTGAGGACCGCAAAGGGATCCGTATCCGATTTTTCCTTTTTCAGAAAAAAGGTGAATTTCGGACCGGTAAGAAGGATCTTCTCCACCTGGATGTTCAGTCCAGCCGAGGGAATGGCATGGATGTCAGCCCTGGCCAGAGAAAGGTCGTACCCCCTGTCCCGGACGGTTTGAACGCGAAGCCCGTTGACACGGACGTCCAGGGGGCCATGAATCGAAATGTCATCGACGTGCACGGAAACACCCGTCAACGGCTCCATCCAGCCCGCAATCGTATTGACAGCCCGGGATGATTGGATAAGAGCGGCCATTCCGGCCAGAAGGGCAAGTAGAACAGCGAAAACAATGGCAATCCGCAGGGCAATTTTGTTTTTGTTCATAGGCTTTGCATTAAAAGAAACGCTGGCGCGGCGGAGACGGGATCGGCCAGCCTCAAATGTGATCCAGTATCCGACAACGCGACCTTAAAATCAACCCTCTATGCGGATGTCCTGCTTCACAGCGTTCGAACGTTATGATATGTATGTTTTCAAAAAGGATGGCTATCCGGATGCAGGCAATGGCCGGGATGGCAAGCCGTGATGATAGGAGAAACCTCGGAAATCCGGTAGAAAAATCCCCATGGTGTTCACAATAGGCCATCTCAGGGAGGTCGACTGTGTGTAACGCCTTTGCCTTGAGGAAAAATTCATGACTCGAATTCTTATAGTGTATCACTCTCAGACGGGACAAACGGAGAAGATGGCACGGGCGGTCTTTGAAGGCGCCACGGCCATTGAAGGGGTGAAAGCCGTGTTAAAGAAAGCCGCCGAGGCAACCCTGGAAGACCTTCTGGCCTGTGACGGCCTTGCCGTCGGCACACCCGAAAATTTCGGCTACATGTCCGGGATGGTCAAGGATTTTTTCGATCGGACCTACGAAGGTGCGCAGGGAAAAGTCTTCCGCAAGCCCTTTGTTGTCTTTGTGAGCGCGGGTAACGACGGCACGGGGGCAGTGCGCTCCATCGAGCGCATTGCCCTGGGTTACAAATTCAAAATCGTTTTTACCCCGGTGATCGCCAAGGGAAAACTGACGGGAGATATTCTTGAACAGTGCCGGGAACTGGGAGGAACTCTGGCAGGGGGATGCTCACTGGGCATCTATTGATCCGAACTGTATTTGGAAAAATCCAGGAGGACTGGAATGCCGGAGAACAACAGCATCCCCGAGGCCGAAGGTGCAATCCTCTACGAGGAATTCGGCAATCTCTACCTCAACATTACCAACCAGTGCAGCGCCCGCTGCATTTTCTGCGTCCGCTATTTCGCCGACGGGGTGTACGGCTATCATCTCCGCCTTTCCAGGGAGCCGTCGGAGGAGGACATGGTATCGGCGCTTGAGCGTCTTGACCTCTCTCAATACAGGGAAGTGGTTTTTACCGGCTTCGGCGAGCCGACCTGCCGGTTCGATTCCGTCCTGCGCATCACGACGTGGCTGAGCGGGAGGGGACTCTTCGTCCGGCTGGATACCAACGGTCACGCCGCGCTGATCAATCCGGGCCGGGACGTTGTGGCGGAATTGAAAGCAGCCGGGATGAAGGCCGTTTCCGTGAGTCTTAACGCAGAATCGGAGGAAACGTACAACCGGCTGTGCCGGCCCCTGCTGAAAGGATCATACCAGGCCATGCTCGATTTTACAAAACAAGCCGTGGAGGCGGGTCTTCAAACCCGAATGACCGTTGTGGGAAAGCAGGATATCGACGTCGAGGAATGCAGAAGAACAGCCGACCGGCTGGGGGCTTCCTTCCGTGTGAGATAGTTCCGGAGTATCAAGGAGGGGGCACGCCGTCCCCGGGCCAACTCTTTTTTTTTCAAAGGCGGTAGTTCCTGACATCAAAGGGGGAACAGGTGCCTTTCAAGGACAGTCCCTTCAATGGGCCGGCCGTCTTTTGATCACTACCAGCGCCATGTCGTCCGCATAGGGCTCATCCTGCCGGAAGACATCGACGGCATCGAATACGGCGTTTCGTATGTCCTCTGCGTCCGAGTTGGAAGACCCGGCCAGGACCGACTTCAGCCGCTCTTCGCCGAAGAGGTCGTCCGTTACCCCCCTGCATTCGGTAATGCCGTCGCTGTAAAGAAGAAGAACATCTCCATCTTCCAGCTTGGTCTCATAAGCCTCATATCTGCTGTCGTCCAGGATTCCCAGGGGAATTCCGCTGACTTCAAGGGAAAGCATCTCCTCGGAAGAGCGGCACAGCAGGGGCTGATTATGGCCTGCATTGGCGTACCGGATCCGGTGATTTCGGGGATTGAGGGTCATCAGGAAACAGGTGATGAACCGTCCTTCGCCGACCCGGCTGATCAGGTCGGCATTGATCCTTTCCAGAAGCAGTGAGGGTTCGGACAACTGCCGCGCCAGCGAACGCACCATGGCCTGCAGATTGGACATCAGCATGGCCGCGCCGATCCCCTTGCCGACAACATCGGCAATCGTGATCACAAAGGTGCCCCCGACCGCAAAGACATCGAAATAATCTCCTCCCATTTCACGGCAGGGATGGACGTGGACCGAAAGGTCGTATCCGCCGATTGCGGGGATTTCCGAGGGGAAGAGATGAGCCTGGATGTCCGTTGCCGTCCGAAGTTCGGCATCAAGCCTTCGCTTTTCACTGGCGATCTCGGAGAGCCTGTAATGAGAGATCTTTTCAGATATGAGGGCGCAAAGGGTTGAAAAGAAGAGAAGGTCCACCTCGCCAAACTGGCGTTCGTGGCGGGTCGTATCGAGAAAAAAGACGCCGATCGTCGCCTCACCCGAAGTGAGGGGGGCGCATATCGCCGACCTTGTCTTCAGGCCGCAAAGGCTGTCGCTCAGATCCAAACCGGCGGAACCGGCCGCGACCCGGATAACTTGAGGTCTGTTATCCGCCATGGCTCGGCGGGCCATCGTTCTGCTCATGGCAAAGGGATCAGTGGAACGTATGGTTGAGTGGCAGACACAGGGAACCAGCTGTCCTGCGTCGTTGAGCAGCATGATGGAGGCCCTTTCCGCACCCGTTTTCTCCACGCAGAGGGTCAAAATGGAGTTCAGAAGCTCTTCCAGCGGCCTGTCCGTTCCCCTCCGGCGCGCAATATCCGCTATCGTTTCGAGCAACTCCGTTGGCGGAGAAGCCGCCTGAGCAGGGCCTTCGGATGGAGGCGGAGCAATGAGGGTTTCCGCGGCGTCCTCTTGCCCGGCTGAATGGACATTGCCCTTGATCGGTGGGTCATAAATGATGCGGGCTGCGCCGATTCCGATGATGTCGCCGCAGGAGAGCGCCGCCGACGATATCCTTGCTCCGTTGACAAAGGTTCCGTTCCGGCTTTCCTGGTCCGTCAGGATCGGGCGGCTTCCAAAATGAGCAAAAATCGCATGCCTCCTGGAAACCGAGGGGTCATCGATCCTGATTTCATTCTGTGGCAACCGGCCGATTCGAATCGTCGGTTCCTCGCTGAAAAGGAGGTGCTGCTCTCCTGAAGAGCCTATGATGAGAAACGATGCCACGGTGCAACCTCGGCGTTGATATTCCTATCTGATGGTCGGTCTTGACGCGATCAGCAATGCATTGCTAGGGGATAATTATTGAAACAATATCCTCTCGTGCTGATGCAAGAAAAGGCCCAAATCCCAAATGGCATGCAGGAGGAAATAGAAAAAGACAGAGGTCGGAAAGCATTAGGAGGCTTTACAGGTCCTCTTTCCGCCTCTTGAACGTATCCACGATCAGAAAAAAGGCTCCCATGGAGATGGCGGAATCGGCGATGTTGAAGGCGGGCCAATGATAGGACCCGATGTAGACGTCGAGAAAGTCGATCACCTCACCAAAACGATATCGATCCGTTAGATTTCCCAGGGCGCCGGCGAGGATGAAGGCAAGGGGGATCAGGAGCCACGGGTCTTCGATTTTGTGGTGGATAAGGTAGTACAGGATGAGGCCTGCGGCTACCAGGGTCACCAGGGAAAAAAACGCCCCCCTGAAAAAGGGGGACGCATTGGACAGAAAACCAAAGGCGGCTCCAGGGTTACGGATGTAGGTCAGGTTGAAGAATCCTGAAATGACCGGTACGGACTCGTAGAGCTGGAACGAGGAAACGACATAGCACTTCGTGAGCTGATCCAACAGCATCACGATCCCTGCCGTGAGAAAAAAGATGAGGACGCTTTTTCCGGTCATGATCAGGCCCTGAGATTCTCAAGGCACCGGTCACAGATTCCGGGATGCTCGGAATCCCCGCCTACCGATTCACTGTACATCCAGCACCGGTTGCATTTGACGCCCCCGGCGCGCGTCACATCGATCAGTAGCCCTTCGAAATCCGATCCCGGGCAGGGAGCCGGTTCCGACATCCCGGAGGCGGGGACGATCCTCATTTGGGAAACAATCAGAAGGCTCCGCAATTCCTCAAGATGCGCTTCCAGAAAGGCCCTCAGATCCTCCGGAGGTGCCAGATCAATGCAGGCATCAAGAGAATGACCGATGATTTTGTTCTTCCTGGCCGTTTCGATGACCTTGGCGATCTCGCCCTTCAGGGCAATCATCCTGGTCCACCCGTCGGCGAGATCCGTATCCGTATAGGCCGCATCTACATCCGGGAACTGGGCGAGGTGAACGCTTGCGGCTTTGCCTTCATAGGAGGGGAGGGCCGCCCAGATCTCTTCCGCGGTAAAGGTCAGTATGGGGGCGAGAAGCCGTGTCAGGGAACTGGCAATGGAAAACATGGCCGCCTGTGCCGATCGGCGCTGCCGGGAATCGGCCCTGGAGGTATAAAGCCGGTCCTTGAGCACATCAAGGTAAAGGGAGCTCAAGTCGACGGTGCAGAACTGATAGAGAGCGGAAAAGGCGCCATGGAACTGAAAGCTGTCATAGGCCGCCCTGACTTTCTTGATCAGCTCCTGGAGCCGGTGCAGGGCCCAGCGGTCCATGGGCTCCATCTCCCCATAGGGGAGGGAATGCGAAGCGACGTCGAAGTCATAGAGGTTTCCCAGGATAAAGCGGCTGGTATTGCGGATCCGGCGATAGGCTTCGACCAGTCGCTTGAGGATTTCGTCGGAAATGCGGATGTCATCGGTATAATCCGCCGAAGCCACCCAGAGGCGCAGGATTTCCGCACCGTACGCGTCAATGACCTGGTGGGATTCAATGACGTTACCCACGGATTTGGACATCTTCTTGCCCTCGCCGTCTACGACGAAGCCGTGAGTCAGGACGTTGCGGTATGGGGCGCGGTTCCGCGTTCCCACCGATTCCAGCAGCGAGGAATGAAACCAGCCCCGGTGCTGGTCGTTGCCCTCCAGGTATAGATCTGACGGGGAGCGGAGGTTGGGCCAGCGCTCAAGAACGGCGGCGTGGCTGACTCCGGAATCAAACCAGACATCGAGAATGTTCGTTTCCTTGCGGAATTCAGTTCCCTGGCACTCCGGGCAGAGGGTTCCCGGCGGAAGGAGGTCCGCCTCTTCACGTTCGAACCACACGTCGGCGCCGAACTGGCGTACGAGGCTTACCAGGTGATTCATGATCTCCGGCGTCATCAGGTGCGCTCCGCAGTTTTCGCAGTAAAACATGGTGATCGGCACGCCCCAGAGGCGCTGGCGGGAGATGCACCAGTCCGGGCGGTTTTCGATCATTCCGTAAATCCGGTCCCGCCCCCAGGAGGGAATCCAACGCACGCTTTCCACCGCTTCCAGCGCCTTTTTCCGCAGGTCGTTCTTTTCCATGGAAATGAACCATTGCTCCGTGGAGCGGAAGATGATGGGGCTCTTGCACCGCCAGCAGTGAGGGTAGGAATGCTCGATATCCACAAGCCCGAGCAGGGCGCCGACTTCCTGAAGCTTCCGGTTGACACTGTCATTGGCGTCAAAGACGAACTCGCCCGCGAAATCGGCCACGTCGGGGGTAAAGCGGCCGTCTGCATCGACGGGGGCGTAATTGTCAAGGCCGTATTTCATGCCGATTTCGTAGTCTTCCTGCCCGTGGCCCGGGGCAATGTGGACACAGCCTGTTCCGGCGTCGAGGGTCACAAAAGGAGCCAGGATCACGAGACTTTCCCGATCGATCAGGGGATGGCGGGCTTTGAGCCCCTCGAGGACCGCACCGGAGAATTCATCCAGGATTTCGTAGGATTTGCCGTGGAAACCGAAGGCGTCGATGCAGTAATCCAGCATGTCCTTGGCAAGGATCAGCACATCCTCGTCGAACGAGACCGCGATGTATTCGAATTCTTCGTGGAGGGCGATGGCCAGATTGGCGGGTATCGTCCACGGCGTTGTCGTCCAGATGACGATGCTGACCTTCCTTCCGGCCAGTTTGGGACGAACCTCCGCGATATCGGAGATCAAGGGGAACTTCACATAGATCGAGGGTGTGGAGTGATCGGCATACTCCACCTCCGCTTCGGCCAGCGCCGTCTTGCAGGAGGCGCACCAGTAAACGGGTTTCTTGCCTTTGTAAACCGAACCGCTCAGGTAAAGCTTGCCGAACTCCTCGACCGTGGTCGCCTCGTAATCGTAGCTCATGGTCAGATAGGGATTGTCCCACTCCCCGAATACGCCGAGCCGTTTGAACTGCTCCCTCTGGATATCCACGAATTTATCGGCGTATACCCGGCAGAGCCGCCTTTTTTCAGCCTGGGACAATTCCGCCTTTTTCTCGCCGAGTTCCTTGTCCACCTGATGCTCGATGGGCAGGCCGTGGCAGTCCCACCCGGGCACGAACACACAGTCATAGCCCGTCATGCTTCTGGACTTGATGACGATGTCCTTGATGATCTTGTTCAGGGCGGTTCCAAGATGGATGTTACCGTTGGCGTAAGGCGGTCCGTCGTGAAGAATGTATGCCGTCCGACCCTTTGAAACGTCACGAATCAGGTCATAAATGCGCATTTCATCCCATTTTTTGAGCTGTTCCGGTTCTTTCTTGGTGAGGTTCGCCTTCATAGGGAAATCTGTTCTGGGAAGATTCAGGCTTTCTTTGTAATCCATATGTAACTCCTCGAAATTCGTCGAATAAGGAATATTAAAAAATCCTTCGGCTGAGGTCCTGGCTCAGGAGAAAGAAGAAAAAGATGCAGTCGAAGCGGTAAGGGCTTAGCAGGAGTGAATATCCAGTTCTTCCGACGGGATGTCTTTCGCCTTGCATCGGCTGAGGCTGTGCCCTATCACAGAAGGTCCTGATTATCAAGTCCAAGTAATCGGTATCGAGGGGGTTTTTGATGAGAGAGTCGGCCGCCTCGAATTGAAAATTTTCCCATCAAAGCGTGTTTTTTGAAACAACGGTATCCTTCCGCCAAGCCTTGTCATCCCGGTCCGGGTAATCAATGTTGTAATGCAGGCCCCTGCTTTCTTTCCTGAGCTTGGCGCATTGGACGATGAGACTGGCGGCGGTCGTGATGTTGCGAAGCTCGATGAGATCCTTTGTAATAAAGAATTGCTGATAATATTCGTCAATTTCCCTGCTGATCATCTCGATGCGACGCTGTGCCCGCTCCAGGCGCTTGTCGGAGCGCACGATCCCCACGTAGTTCCACATGCAGCGCCGGATCTCGTCCCAGTTATGGGACACAACGACGGATTCATCGCTCTCGTTGGCCTCCTGCTGCCCCCAGGGAGGGATCGTGACGGACAGTTCCCCCCGATGAGGAAACAGTTTGGAAATCTTGACAAAGGCCCGATGGGAATAGACGACGGCTTCTAGAAGGGAATTGCTGGCCAGGCGATTGGCTCCGTGAAGGCCCGTGCAGGAAACCTCGCCGAGGGCGAAGAGACGGTCGATGTTCGTTTCGCCGCAATGGTTCACCACCACCCCTCCACAGAGGTAGTGGGCTGCGGGGACGACTGGAATGGGCTCGCTGGTCATGTCGATGCCGAACTCCAGGCATTTGTGGTAAATGTTGGGAAACCGGTCCATCAGAAAGGCCTTTTCCTTGTGGGAAATG
>JAVETB010000104.1:0-8560 GCA_034006265.1 Syntrophus sp. (in: bacteria)
CTTATACGGTTTCGGCATAAGACATTTGTCTGATCATCTAAAAGGAGACCGAGCCCCTGCCTAATTTATGACTCTGCCTTTGCTGACATCTTTGCCTATTTTCCATTTGGCAGAAATGTGGCAGGAGCTCGGCAGTGGGTAATTTTTTACCAGCCCCACATCATTCCAGGCCCCCGACCTCGCCCGCCCCATGGACCTCCGCCATGCCAACCGCCAACCTGCAAGGCATGCTCGAACATGGCCAGGTGGTAGCGTGTCTGAATCAAAAGATTGTTGAGAATCCCTGCGGTGTTGCGATCTTCGGCGTTCTTGATCAGCCATTCATAACGTGGGATAAGGTCGCGTTCCATTTTCACACAAAGCTGATAGGCCTCCTCAAGGGTCTTCGTGTCCTTCGCCGCCGGTGGCTTCCCATCCGCAGACAGGCCGTAGGCGGTAAAAAGCCGCTCGATGGTCATCACATGGTCCTGCTCCTGCGGAATGACCATATGGTAAGGCATGTAGGTGTTGTACTTCTCCGCGTCTGTTGCATACTGATCTAAAGAAAGCCTTTCCAGCGCCAGGATCTCACGCAGCTTTCCGATCCACTCCGTGCTCTTAGGGACCGGCAGCTTTTGAGGCACATAGGAAGACTCCCCATAACCCATCATCCCACCCCGTCCCATTCCCCAACCACGCCCCATCCTCGGTCCACTGGAATAGTAATCGTCATCGTATCCTGGGCCATAATCGTAGCGAGATTGGGATATTGCCGGTAGAGCCATAAGCAAAACAACAAGAACGACACCAATAAAAAGTATTTTCCGTTTCATATTTTCCTCCTTTATTATTGATTTTACGGTCTTTCATGTTGACTACTCTGAAAGTTCCCGCTTCATCCGGTCAAAATCTTCCTTGGTCAGTTCACCCTTAGCGTAGCGCTTCTTCAGAATGTCCAAAGGAGTCTCCCTTGACACTCCAGCCCCCCTTTTTAACCTGGCATTCTGAATCACAAAGTAGACAAGGATGCCTATTACAGGGAGAAAAAAGATCCACGTAAACATAACTCCATTGAAGCTCTACCCATTGAAACCAGTGATCCCTCTCGGTTGGATGTTTGCCCCCGCCGGCAACGATCTTCACTTTATGCTTATTGTCCCCCAGATCTTCAATTGTTATGATCGGAAGATGCTTCTCATTTGTCGAAGCTTCATTCGAATTTTCCGCCGTGTTGATTTGATCATACAGGCTCATTTTTTCTTCTCCACATTTAATCGTCTTATTTTCCCGATATCTTTTTGATCATTAATTTTTTTATTTATTCCTGAACAAGATTGGATCTGCATGGATTTCAGATTACAACTTTATAATTTCAATCCCTTGATAATCTCTTTCAGCGTTGTTGCCGAGTGTCTGAGCTGCTGTTGCTCATAATCAGATAAATCTGGGCCAAGAACATTACTGACACCCTTGTGATTAATAATGGATGGCAACCCGAAACACACATCGTTGATCCCATAGTAGTCTTGTACGAGACTAGAGATTGGAAGAATAGAGTTCTCATCACGCAGGATCGCTTCGACGATGCGCACTAAAGCCAGTGCGATGGCATAGTAGGTTGCCCCTTTTGCCTCAATAATCCTGTAGGCGGCGTTTTTGACCCCTTCGAAGATTTTGTCCAGTTCACCTATCCCTGCACAAGGTCTTTTACATAACGAACAATACCGAGAGAAAGGAATACTTCCTACATTGGCATGGCTCCATACGGGCAGTTCCGTGTCGCCATGCTCGCCGATGATGTATGCATGGATGTTTCTTGGATCAATGTTGCAATGTTTGCTGATCAAGTAACGGAATCTCGAACTGTCCAGGACTGTCCCTGAACCCATGACCCTTTCCGTCGGGAAGGCAGTGATCTTGATCGTTGCGTAAGTCAACACATCCATGGGATTCGAAACGATAAGCAGTATAGCGCTGCTATTATGCTTTATAATCTGGGGAATTATCCTTTTGAAAATCTCTACATTCCTACCTGCCAGATCCAATCTCGTTTCTCCTGGCGCTTGTCTTGCTCCGGCAGTAATGACAATCACATCGGCCCCAAAGCAGTCCTCGTATCCTCCGGCATAAACCTGAACCGGTTTTCCAAAACTGACGCCATGATTGAGATCCATACTTTCCCCTATGGCTCGGGTCTTGTTACTGTCAATAAGGACAATCTCCCGTGACAGGCCACTGATCATCAAGGCAAAGGCAAAGGAACTCCCAACATTACCGGCGCCAACGATAGCTATTTTTGATCTTGTGATTTGCATATTTCAAATTCCTTAATGGATTACTCAGAAGGAACTTCATCTCTTCTAGATGTAACGCTCTCAAAGATTCAAACAAGATTGGAAGAGTAGATGAAAAAATATGCGACTATTTGTGAAATATTCGGACTATAAGCTGAAGAGACTAAAAAACTTATATACTTTAACTCAAACAATACTGCAATTCTCTACTGAATTACTACGGAATTAGTACCAGCAAAAAGCTGCAATGAAAATTGAAGAGAGTTCATATTCATATAGACTGAGATTTTGTCAAATGTTGTGGATAGCGTCTTTTTCCAGCGTATCCTTCCCAACCAAAATTAAGCCGCTTCTTGCATAATAAGGCCGTCAACAAATCGGATTCCTTCAACGACCTTGCCGATGAGTTGATGCCCCATGATCCTCTGCCAGGTTTTTTCCGCTTCTCTTGCCAGTTTGAAAACCATGGTCAACGTTGCCAATCTTGAGCCGCAGCCTTTTGACCCTGTCACAGGGGTGGATTTTCAAGTGGACATCCGGACTTATGTTTCCTTCATGCCTTTATTTGAGACGTAAATCAACTTGGGTCTTACGGATGATACTCCTTCCAGCAACTTTCTTGATCTGAGCAAGAAAGGTTGTCTTTTGTATTCCCGTCCGGTAATGATTGGGGGCATGAAACACATGCATCCTTCTTATGATTCCCTATCGGGAATATATTTCTTGACGATTCCTTCCTGAACGATTATTATTCCCGAAAGGGAATCATGGAGGAAGGTAATGTGAAACACAAAGCAACGACTGTGGCGGATATTGGCACAGCTGTCAGAGACAAGCGCAGAGAAGACGGTTTGACACTGGCCGATGCAGCAGCCTTATGCGGTGTCGGGTACCGGTTCATGTCCGATCTGGAAAACGGCAAGGCGACGGCGCAGCTTGGGAAAGTCCTGCAGGTTCTGACGGCGCTGGGGCTCGATGTCTACATCGAA
Organism: Syntrophus sp. (in: bacteria); assembly: GCA_034006265.1. Taxonomy (GTDB): domain Bacteria; phylum Desulfobacterota; class Syntrophia; order Syntrophales; family Syntrophaceae; genus Syntrophus. The sequence continues at coordinate 3,263 of JAVETB010000104.1, forward strand.
GCAAGGAATTGGCCGAATGAGTAACGAGGTCGGCATGGATAACCCTGATCTGGATGTCTATCTCTGGGATCAAAAAGTCGGACGGCTCTGGCTGGATGATAAAAGACGCTTTGTGTTTCAATATGACACGGAATGGATACATCAGAAGGGTTCCGTTCCCTTGTCACTGCACCTTCCTTTGAGAGGGGAGACATACCCTGATGACACTGCCCGCCCTTTTTTTTCCAATCTCCTGCCGGAGGCTGAAGTCAAACGGGCCATTGCCCAACGCTTGAGAATTTCTGAGAGCAATGACTTTGCCTTGTTGAACAGCATCGGCGGGGAATGCGCGGGGGCGGTGTCCGTAATGCCCGGGGGAATTGCTCCCACTGTGAAACCCGGCTATCGAGAACTCAATGAAGAAGAGCTGCACCGGATGATCATCGAGCTCCCCCGAAGACCGCTGCTTGCCGGGGTAGACGGAATGCGACTTTCGCTGGCCGGGGCGCAGAACAAGTTGCCTGTTTACATGGAAGACCACCGCATCTTCATCGCCATGGGAAATGCGCCTAGCAGCCATATTCTGAAACCCCCGATCAGGGATCTGGAGGATACGGTTGGGAATGAAGCATTCTGTATGATGCTCGCACAAAAAATGGGATTGTCGGTTCCGCCTGTTACAATCCGCCGGGGTCTTGATCGGATTTTCATCATCGCGCGCTATGACCGCAGCAGAGACACGGATGGCCGTATCGTGCGTCTGCACCAGGAAGACTTCTGCCAGGCCCTGGGATTTCTCCCCGAACAGAAATATGAAAGTGAAGGCGGCCCATCGTTAAAGCAGTGTTTTACCTTACTTCACGAAAAAAGTATTCGTCCCGCTGCAGATCGAATGGCCCTTTTGCGATGGACGATCTTTAATGTCCTGATCGGCAATGCCGACGCTCATGCTAAGAATCTAGCCATGCTTTTTACGGACCGGGGGCCGCGACTCGCGCCTTTTTACGATCTGATCTGCACGCAGGTCTATCCTGATTTGATGGAAAAACAGGCCATGAGGATAGGCGGTGAGAACAGACCGTTCTGGATGATGGGGAAACACTGGGAACGATTCAGCGAATCAATCGGGATCAAGCCGAATCTTGTTTTGAAAACGTTAAAGGAAATGTCCGCCGCCATCGCCGCGGCGGCGCAAACGCTGTCGAGCGAGTTCAATCAAATAGACGGAACGTCCACGGTCATCGAGAAGATACTGGCGGTCATTGAGAAGAGGGCAGGGTCCGTCTGATGTGCCGAAGGCAGGGGCCTTGACCCTTGCCCATCTTTCCCCCTCTACGAAAAGGAGCGCAGTAATATCTGAAGATTGCTTTTTTTGTTCTTCAATCCAAGCTTCTTCCTGATGTTTTCCCGGTGAAAGTCAACCGCGCGCTTTTTTGAATCCAGGATTTCCGCGATCTCCTTGGTTGTCTTTCCGTCCTTTATCAGAGTGGCAATCTGAATTTCCTTTTTCGTAAGATTCAAATATCTTGAGGTCAACGTCTTGACAAAGGGTGAAGCTATCTCGTCCAGTCGACTTTCCGCGATCTGGACGAACCCCTTCTGGGCGTCATCCAACGGCGTCTTTTTCAGCTGTTCCAGATAGGGTAGAACCTGCTCCCGGATGTTGGTGGTCACTCGTTCCTTGAGTTCCTCCGTGCCTTTTTCGATTGTGTCCAGCAGAACTTTCAACGTGGTATTGACCTCCTGAAGATTCTGCGCCTTGACCCTCAATTCTTTCTCCCGTTCCAGCAAAGCCTCTTCCGCATGCTTCCGGTCCGAATTGTCGAACAAAGAACCCCGGCTCATCAGATAGCGGCCATTTTCATCCGAAACCACCGTTGCGTTAATGAGTACGGGTAATCGGTTGCCATCCTTTCGAATAACGGTGTACGCATGGTCACGCGCCCATCCCCGCCTTTTGAAGTCAGAAAATTTCGTCAGGAACAGGGCCTTTTCTTCAGTCGGCAGCAGATCGGAAAATTTCATCCTTCCGATCACCTCTTCGCGGGAATATCCAAGCCAAGAAAGTTCCGTCCTGTTGACGCGAAGATAGGTTCCATCCTCTGCCAGGGAATGGTAGCCGCAGGGGGCGTTCTCGTAGAGGTCGGTGATTTCCTCTGCGTATTTCTTCAGCTTTTCTTCCGCTTTTTTCTTTTCGGTAATATCCTCCGCGATCCCCTCCAGGTAGGCTATCGTGCCATCTGGGTTGAGTCTCCGGCGGATCGCCATTTTCCCGGTCATAATGCTTCCATCCTTGCGAATGTGGGGGATTTCTCCATAAAACCATTCGCGTTCCTCCAGTGCGGAAAGAATCAGCTCCCGGTTTTCGGTGGTCGTGTGGAGATTTGCGGCCGTGTTGATAACGGAGGAAACCACTTCCTCCGGGGATTCATACCCGAGCATTTCAGCAAACGCCTTGTTACACCGCAGGAATCCGCCGTCATGAGAGGTCTGAAACATACCGATCGAAGCGTTCTCGAACAGATTCCGGTATAAGGCTTCACTTTTCGCGAGGGCTCTTTCCATGTTCTTGTGGTGAGTGATGTCCAAAAGAGACACCACGCTTTTCCGGGTTCCCGGTATCATGGCAACCGTCACATAGACATCCCGAGGCGAACCGAATCGGTCAATCACTTTCATTTCATAGTTCTTGGGGGCCGCTTCCGGATTCACCCTTCTCAAGCGATGATATTCCATCAACTGTTCCATATCCTCCTGCAGCTTGAAATCCTTCCAGCTTTTCTTTCCTTCCAGCTCATCTCTCGTGTAATGGAACAAGTGCTCAACCTCCTTGTTCGCCAGGGATATGGTCGTATCATCCTCGACAATCAGGGTGGCCGTCCCCGTGTTTTCAAAAATGGTGTGGTATTTATTTTCCGATTCGTACAGAATTTCCTCAACCCGCCTTCGCTCAGCGATCTCCAAATTTAATTGACGGTTTCTTTCTTCAAGCTGGAAGGTGCGTTCCTTAACCAGCGTCTCCAGATGGCTGCTGTACTGCTTTAGCGTCTCCTCGGCAGTTTTGCGCTCGGTAACATCTTCGGCAAAACCCTCGTAATACCTGATTTTCCCTTCCGCGGTGCGAACGGTGCGACCTCGCAGATGTATCCAGCACAGGCTGCCATCCCTCCTGCGCATTTGCGTCTCAACGCTGGCATAGTTCTGCTGATCCAAAAGCGAAACAAATTCCGTGCGGCCTTCAGGAGCGGCATAGAGCTGCGGCCCTACATCGGTCACCCTGCTCATCAATTCCGACGGCGAATCATAGCCAAAAATCCTGGCCATCGCCGGGTTGGCTTCAAGAAATCGTCCGTCGGGGGATGTACGGTAAATTCCTTCAATGGCGTTTTCAAAAATTCCCCGGTATTTTTCCTCGGCCGCCCTGAGAGATTCCACCAGGGCATTGCGATCCGCCGCCAGCCGCTTCAGGTTTATATTGTTGAAGCTGAGCTGGGAAAACATCTGCGCAAGCTTCATGAGAAAAGCCATTGCCGCATCCACGGATTGTCTGCTGAATCGTGGAACCGCTTCCATTGCCGCAAGATACTCTTCTTCGGGAAATCCGTATTTCCTGGCCTGCAGCCGGAACAGCTCATCATCGGGAGGTTCATCATCGAAGAAGAATTGCCCGGAAAAGATATTGGCCATGTGCCTGCCGGCCACCATGATCGGGGTCGCAATATCCCACATGTTGTTTTTGCACCTGTAGAGCCTGTACTCGCCTTCCGGTATGCCGGCGGACAGCTCAATATCACTTTCGATGCAGTTCCTGCGGGTATCGGGGTGCATCCGATGGAATCTCTTGCAGATCTCTCCCCATCCCGGACCGGCCAGCACCCTGCCCTTGAGGTCGACGATCGCCATGGGGATGCCGGCAAACTTATGGAAACTGTCCATAAGGGAATGAATGCTCGGAACATCGATGACGGAGGAAAGCTCAAAATCTTCCATGGACCCTTCGAAGCGAAGCATTTCCTTGTCCGGTGATTCTTCTCTTTGTTCGGCGGGTTTGTCATAGTAACCGCCGGATTCCGATTCCTGAAGAACCTCAATCATGGTTTCCGAATGGTTGACACGCTGTGGATTGGTCTTGTTCTCGCCTTTCATAAGCCGGTATCCTTTTGCATATGTCTGAAAAATCGTTCCATGCCGACGGCATGGAACAACAATCATGAAGTTAAAATATCATGCGAATTCTTTGAACAAAGTCCGAGCTCTTCCGCCTGGCGGAACGGCAGATTGCATCATGGGGAATTTGAACGCATCGCCCTTGTTGATTGTTACCTTTCCTGGTCAAATCCGCCTGTGGATGGGCGGATGACAGTGAGGGTACAACGATTTCTTCCTCTTTTTCAAATCAAAAGTTCATCGAAGGGGTGAACATGGAGAGGTTAGAAGTCTGGAAAAGCGCCGGGATTCCGACGGTCCATCGGCGCCGGTTTCAGTCAAGCCGCTTCCGGAAGCGGGCGACGGCGCCGACAAACACGGCCAATCCCAGGACCGACATGGCGGCGAATTGAGGCCACAGGATCTCCATCCCCACCCCCTTGAGAAAAATCCCCCGGATGATGACCAGAAAATAGCGAAGCGGATTGAACAGGGTCAGCCATTGAACGGATTCAGGCATGTTGCCGATGGGGAAAACAAAGCCGCTGAGCATGAAAAAGGGAAGGATAACGAAGAACGTCGTCATCATGGCCTGCTGCTGCGTTCCGGAAATCGTGGAAATGAAGAGTCCGATTCCCAGCGTGCTGAGCAGAAACAGGCAGGCGGCAAGAAGGAGAAGAAGAATGCTTCCCGCCAGGGGAATCTCAAACCAGAATACGGCAATGGCCGTGACGATGACCATCTGGGAAAGAGAGATCACGATGTAGGGAATCGTCTTGCCGAGAATCAGTTCAACCGGTGAAATCGGTGTTACCATCAGCTGCTCCATCGTTCCCGCCTCCTTCTCCTTGATGATGGCCATGGACGTAAAGAGGAGGGAGATCAGCATGACGACGAAGGCCACAATGCCGGGAACGTAGAAATGCTGGCTGTCCAGATTGGGGTTGTACCAGGTGCGAACGCGGGCATCGATGCGGCCGTAGTCCATCCGCATCGGGTGAAGCTCCCTGATCAGCTGACGGTTCAGCCGGTCCAGGACGAGCATGGTGTAGGCGATCCGGATGGAGGCCATATTGCTCATGGTTCCGTCCGCCAGGATCTGAATCCGGGCGGTACGCCCTTTCCGGATTTCCGAACTGAAATCGGGGGGGATCTTAACGGCCAGATCGATCT
>JAVETB010000105.1:0-8452 GCA_034006265.1 Syntrophus sp. (in: bacteria)
AAAGAACCACCATGCCCGACACGGGCACAACGAAGGATGAAAACTGCGCTGTTGTAAATTGGATGAATCATGGTTAACCTCATAATTGTTGATCGAAGACAATTACTTTCATAAGGAGGATAGCCATGATTCAAGGAGATTCTAGCAAAATTATAGAGGTTGTGCATTCAGTTTGTTGCGGCTTGGACATTCATAAAGAGAGTATTTCAGCCTGCCTGATTTTTTTTGATGAGCAAGGTCGCGAACATACCGAAGTGCAGGTATTCAGGACATTAACGGACGATATCGTGCGGTTGCGCGATTGGTTGCTTGATCATGAATGTCCTGTAGCGGCGATGGAGAGCACAGGGATTTATTGGCGTCCTGTCCATAATATTTTTGAGGGATTCATTCAGGTCATTTTGGTGAATGCCCGAGAGGTCAAGAATGTCCCTGGTCGCAAGACAGATATTGGCGACAGTAAATGGCTTGCCGGATTGTTGAAGCATGGTCTTCTGAGAGGGAGCTTTATTCCACCGGCTGAGGTCAGGCAATGGCGGGACCTCACCAGACTACGACGGCGATATGTTCAAACAGTGGCGGATTATCGGAGACGGACTCAGAAATTGTTTGAATCAGCGAATATAAAGATTGATTCTATCATATCAGATCTTTTCGGGGTCAGTGGTCGTAATTTGATGAATCTGCTGGTGTCCGGTAAAGAAATCTCTTTATCTGATGTCCGCGGTTGCATGAAGGGTAACCTCAAGGCGTCCGAGGCCGAAATATATCGTTCTATCCAAGGATTTTTCATGGATCACCATAGGTTTCAGCTGAGTTTGTTGCTCAGGACAATTCAGAATCTTTCAGAAGAAATTGAAACCATCGACAGCCGCATCCGAGATCTTATGACACAACAGCAGAATATTTTGGAACGTATGAAAAAAGTTCCAGGAATATCAGAGATATCGTCACGCGATATTCTCGCCGAGATCGGACCGACCCTTGAAGCTTTTGCAACAGACGCAGCTTTATCCTCTTGGAGTGGTCTTTGTCCTGGCAATAATGAAAGTGCGGGTAAGAGAAGAAGTGGACGAAGTCCTGTGTTCAAACATCATCTCAAGACCATTATGATTGAAGTGGCTTGGGCAGCCATCAGAACCAAGGGTTCTTATTACAAGGATAAATATCACCGGTTAAAATCTCGTATTGGCGCAAAGAAAGCCATTGTGGCCATCGCACACCGCATTTTAAAAGCAATTTATCGGATTATAAAAGACGGTGCCATTTACAAAGAGTTGGGGGAAGAGTATCTGGTGCTACGGAATAAATCCAAGAAGATTCATCTCCTGAAGAAGCAGGCCCAAATGCTTGGATTTACTCTTGTCCCTCAGACCATTTAAAAGACGTTGTATTCTTCAGAGGTCGATCTAGTACTGAAGCCTTTGAGCGCGGCAAAGAACCTGACCCTTCAGCTTGGCACAACGAATTGTTGGCTCCCTTTGGGAGAACACGCATATAAAAATTATCTCTCAAGCTGATTCAGATTGAATACAACAAAAAAGGAAGATCGTTTTCATATAAACCAAATGAATTCACTACCCGGCTGCAGCCCGGTAATCTCTGTGAACCGCCCCATGAGGACCCACTTGCCGGGTGGTTTGGGGAGGGGAGAGAAAATTTCCCCCTCACCCGATTCGAATATGCCGCAATGATTACCAGCTCAATCTACCCTATATCAATAAACCAGAGCGTATAACTGCCACCCTGTTTATTGTCGTTGTCACCATCAAGTTTCAGCCCCTCCTTAGACAGAATCCCATCGGTGAGGGTGAGCTTGAACTCACAGTCAGGGTCATATTTACAGATGTCAAATCTGCGGCTGCTCTGCTGTACCCATTTGAATTCCCGGTCGTTTATCCAGGTTATCTGTCCGGGTGAGTTTGCAGCCTTGGGAAAGTCGAATATCACGGTACTGCCTGCAATGACGGTATTCCGGTCCATGTCCGTATTGAAGCGAACAGTGATTGAGAACTTCATGCCGTCATAACCCAGGTGGTGGCTCATGGAGGGATATATCACCCTGGGAAGGACAGCATTGGCAAACTTGGCTGCGTTCTTATCAATATGATCGGCTTTTAAAGGAGCCGTCTGCCGTATGTTCATCCCACTTTTCACTTTCCCGGGAATAGCCTTCTGGGTTTCTGCTGCCTTTTTATCCTTCAGTAAATCAGTATTCTGAAGTTCTGCAGCAACAGCATTAGTGATACAGACCATACACAGTGCCATCACAACCGATAAAACAAGTTTCCTCATTATAGCCTCCTTAGCTGTTTGAATTCAGTTTGTTTTCTTTCCAAGGATCCCTGGAGCCGGCTGGTTGGGCATACCTTGCAATCGCCATCGCCACCGCCCTGTCAAAGAACTGTGGGTGAACATTCACTCCCCGGCTACGGCCTGGTAATCCCCTCATCACCGCGCCATCAGCGCGAACACGCCCCAGCCCAGGTATTCACGCGTGTAAGAGGCGTAGCGCACGGGTTCCGAGGTCAGTTGGGCTCGAACTTCTTTCGCGAACTCGTCACTGGGGTTGGCTTCAAGCCATCGGCGCATCGTGAGCCACTTGGCGGCCTCGTATCTGTCCCAGCTGTCTTGGTCTGCCAGAACCATTTCCACGACGTCGTAGCCGAGGTGGCTGAAAGACGCGAGGAGTTCCGGAAGCATGAGAAAGTCGGAGATTGAGTTGGCAAGACACCCCTTGGCAACATCTTCCGACGGCGGCAACTGTCGCCAGTAGGGCTCGCCGATGAGGATGATCCCTCCGGTGCGCAGGCTCCGCGCCAGAAGCTCGATAGTGCCGGCGACTCCACCGGCGATCCAGGTGGCACCGACGCAGGCTGCCACACTGACCTTCTCGTCAGAGACATAGCCGGCAGCATCGCCATGGATGAACGTGACGTGATCGGCGACGCCGAGTTCTACAGCACGAAGTTTCGCTTGCTCGGTGAACAACCGGCTCATGTCGATGCCGGTGCCGATGACGCCGTGATCGCTTGCCCAGGTGCACAGCATCTCCCCCGAACCGCTGCCGAGGTCGAGCACCCGGGTCCCCGATTCCAGACGCAGCGCCGCACCGAGAGTGGCGAGCTTTCCGGGTGTGAACGGGTTATGGATGCGGTGAGCACTTTCAGTGATGTTGAATATCCGCGGGATGTCCATTGTGGAAAATCTCCTTACGGGTGTGAATAGATTCGGTCAGAGCCTAACGTTGAGGCTGAGCTGAGCGGGCCGTAACACCGCATACCCAGACATATCCCGCTTTGGCTCCAGCCCTTGGTTGGACAATTCTCCTCAGTCATGGTTGCCGAAGCGGGATATCTGAAACGACGATCTTGCTGTCTGGTTCTGGCACTTCAGCCTCAAGGAGTAGCTGACGAAATGCTTGAAGGATTACATTGGGGAAATCGCATGGCCCAATAATGATCCTATCCAGAAGCTCAGGCACAGACAGACCGACAAGACCTAGATCAGGATGATTTTGAAGCTCGATCTTCAGCACTGTTTGAGGCGTGCCGCGAACAACTTCCACAGTCGGCACCAGGAGCGTTGATGGATGTAGAGGGGGCATCGCAACGACCCGCCATTCTCGCTCTTCGTGGAAGCCAGGATGTTTTGTGCATGAGACAGCAAATCGGAGCATATTGAATAGAATGTCCTTGACCATTTCGCGATCAAGGCTGCTGATGTATTCGGCCTCACTCTCAATATTTTTCGCAACAGTCTCGAATTCGGATGCAAACATGTCTGGGGTCATGTATGCAACCGGGCTCGAGTAAGCACCAAGTGCGTCGGACTCGCTGAACATCACAGCACCATTTAGGACCATGGCCACGCCAGCCTGACCTCCATAGGCCCTCCACATCGAAAGGCGTCCATACTGGTCCTCCTCAGCTGAATGTTCTGAGACACAAGTGATGTAGGTATCTCGCCGAACATTAGGTAGCCATGCGTTGAAGTAGTCCTTGAGTTCTTCTGCAAGCCCGGAAAAGCAGACGTCCAGTGATCGGTTAAAGACTTTGCCAGGTTCGCCCTTGTAGGCGGCATTGAGGCATTCAAACCCATGCTCGACCTCCATGTAGTCATTCATGGTTACCGTGTTCCTCATCCAAAGCTGTCGGTTTCTGAGGATACTCGTTGCCGTGTCCGCATTGGTGTAGTAGACGAAGCGTCCCCCCGCTGCCAGAACATCTCGCGTCTTTCTCTCCATGTATGGAAAGAAGATACGTCTTACCCGATCCCTATCGGGAGAAGCGGATGCCATTGTGTCATGCCTCCAAATGTCTGGTTATAGTATCAGCGACCTGTTCATGCCCAACAGGTGCGAGATAAGCCACTCCCCCTTGGGTGCGGGAGATGCAATTTATTGCAGCGCCCTTGACAATGGGGCGGAGCCGCCACAGGCGTGGGGTTCTATTGATGGTTCAAGCCACTTGCGGCGAGAGACATCAATAGCGAAGCTCGCAGGCGTTCACGCCGCCGCAGGCGGCGCGAACATAGTGTAGACCGCCTGAATTCGGTCTTATAAAACCGCTTAGATTCAAGCAAATTGCAGAAACATAAATACAAAAGGGCATGCTAACTGTCAAACGAATAAAATAATGATAAGAAACCGCAGGTTGATTTGTAGGATGAAACTGTTTGATCCAGTCAGAGACATCATCCGAAAGAAGCAGTACTCCATCCGAACAGGCTTACGTGAACTGGATGAAACGATACATCTTTTCCACGATAAACGCCAATCAAAGGATGTAAGTGTAAAGGAGGCCTCCGCACGGTTCAGGAACTCGTCGGCCACAATGAGGCAACAACGACGATGATCGATACTCCTGTGATGAAGAATGGCGGATTGGGCGTCAGAAATCCGCTGGACACATTGTGACGGCTCCTGCGAAATGCTGAAGCAGCCTCCGCAGGTGTGTCGGACTTTCTTGTCAGACAAACACCGGCAACGGTATGTTTTTCCGTCTGACAAAAAAAAGGGGGAGGCACTGATAGATACCCTTTCAAGCACGTGTTAGGTTGCTTCAACAAAGTGATTCTGGACATCGTTTTTTTGGTCCGGTGAACTTTGTATCCTATAAGCCAGTACAGTCAAAGGAAAGGATTGGAGGAGGTTAAAATCATGAATTCTCGGACAGGAGAAACGAGTGTCAGTGTTACGTCGGGAGAAGAATGCCGGGCTATTTTCAGCCAGGCCATCGGGGAAAACCGCACCTACCTGATGGAGCACGAATGCAAGGAAATCCTTGAAAGCATGGGGATTGCAACGACGGGTTTTCTGGTGGCCGGTTCCGAGGATGAAGCCGTGGAGATGAGCAACAATCTCGGTTATCCCGTGGTCTTGAAAATCGTCTCCCCGGACGTGGTTCATAAAACCGATTCCGGCGGGGTCAAGTTGAATCTTGCAGATGAGGATGCCGTTCGATCCGCCTATGGGGAGATCGTCGGGGCCTTCAAGTATCAGCATATCATCGGCGTCGCCGTCCAGAAAATGGCTGATCCCGGAGTGGAGGCGATTATCGGCGTCACCCGCGATCCCAACTTCGGCCCCGTTTTGATGTTCGGCCTCGGGGGGATTTTCGTGGAGGTCCTGAAGGATGTCACCTTTCGGGTGCTGCCCGTGACGCTTCAGGATATCGACGAGATGATCCAGGAAATCAAGGGATACCCCCTGTTGAAGGGATATCGGGGCAAGGCGGTGGATATTGAAGCCCTGAAGAACCTGTTGCTCAAGATTTCCGAATTGGTCCTCACCTTTCCGGAAATCCGGGAGCTGGATCTCAACCCGGTTTTCCTCTATCCCCAGGGAAACATGACCGTCGATGCACGGATGTTTGTGAGCCCGGCACCGGAAGCGGCACCCCAGCAGGCGTCGGGGAACACCGTGGAGCAGATGCGGACCCTCTTCTATCCGGCCAGCATCGCCGTGCTCGGGGCGACCAGCGTCGAGGGAAAGCTCGGCTATAATGTCTTCCGCAATCTCCTCTTTCATAAATTCGCGGGAAAGCTCTATCCCATCAACCCGAAAAGCGAGTCTGTTCAGGGGGTGAAGGCTTACCGGAGCATTACCGAGGTTCCCGATCCGGTGGACCTGGCGATTGTCCTCGTCCCGGCTTCAGCCGCCGTGACAGCGGTTGAAGAATGCTGCCGCAAAGGGGTTAAGATCATCGTCGTGGAAACGGCTGGATTTGCCGAAACCGGCGCGGACGGAAAGGCCGCCCAGGAGAAAATCCGGGAGATCATCAAGGCGCATGGATGCCGGTTGCTGGGTCCCAACTGCTCCGGCGTCATCAACACCCATGTGGGGAACGTCCAATCCATCGGACTGGTGGAAGAGCTGGAAAAGGGGAACATCGGGATGACAGCCCAGGCCGGCGTTTATGCGGCGGGGATCCTCACCGGGTTGCGCCACGTGATGAATTTCGGAATTGTCGCCACCATCGGGAACAAGATGGACATCAGCGAGACGGACATTCTGGAATATCTGGGCAGCGACGATCACATCGATGTCGTGGCCATGTACATGGAGGACGTGAAGAGCGGTAGACGGTTCATCGATGTAGCCAGCGAGGTTACCAAAAAGAAACCGGTCATTGCCCTGAAGGGAGGCCGTACGGCGGCGGGAACGAAGGTCGTTTCCTCCCATACGGCCTCTCTGGCAGGCAATGAGGAAATCAACAGCGCCGCCTTCCGTCAGAGCGGGATTATCCGGGCCAGGGACAACGAGCATCTGTTTGGATTGCTCAAGGCCTTCGCCCGGCAGCCCCTTCCTCGAGGGGACGGCATCCTGGTGATCACCTACACCGGTTCGCTGGGGGTTGCGGCTACGGATACGCTTTATCTCAACGGCATGCGCCTGGCCGAACTGGAACCGGAGCTGAAGGAGCGCCTCAAGGGAATTCTTCCGGATTATGTCACCTCGTTGAATCCTGTCGATTATTCCTTCAGCATGGACGCTGAGCAGCTGCGCAAGACCATCGAGCTTGGAATTGTGAGTGAGGACGTGGGCGGCCTGATTGTGGTCCTGCAGGGTGAAATTCTGGGGTCCTTCGTGGACACGCTCCGATCGATCGACTATAAGGGAAAACCCATCCTGAGCTGTGTGGCCGTCAAGGAATTCATGATGGAAGATGTGATCCTGATGGAAAAGGCCGGGTTCCCGGTTTATTCCACGGTGGAAATGGCGGCGGAGATTCTGGCCGACATGTATCGGTACAGTCTGAGAAAAGATCGACAAGCACAAGCATAGTCACATTTGTGCTTCTCTCACCTTCCGCCGGTTTCCTCCCAAACCGGCGGAAGGCCCTTCCTATTTCAGGCGGCCGAGGCGGCGGAACCGAAGCCGTCCCGCTTTACGAAAAGTGTGGCTTCAAGATGTCCCTGGCACGGGCGACATCCTGGCGAATCCTGTCCGCCAGGGACTCCGGACCGTCAAAACGGATCTCGCCACGGATTCTGTCAATGAAGAAAATTTCCAGCTCCTCCCTGTAAAGGTCTGCTGAAAAATCCAGAATGTGGAGCTCCACGGTCTGATCCTGGTTCTCGAAGGTGGGATTGTGTCCGATATTGAGGACACCCTGGTGGCGGGTTCCCTTCCTCTCGGCGATGACGGCGTAAACACCCTCCGGCGGCAGAAGGTCTTTCTCCGGTTCCAGGTTGGCCGTGGGAAACCCCAGCCCGATCCCCCGGCGGTATCCTTCGGTTACCCGTCCCTTGACATTGTAGGGTCGCCCCAGGAGAGCCCCCGCCGTCTTCACGTCCCCCTCACAGATCGATTTGCGTATCTGGGTGCTGCTGATGACGATTTCTCCCACTCTGACGGCATTGGTCACATCTACCTGAAAGCCGAGTTTTTTCCCGAAGCGGGTCAGATACTCCTCACTCCCCTCCTTGCCCCGGCCGAAGGTGTAATCGTGGCCGATGAAGATTTTCCGGATCCTCAACTGTTCCCAGAGAATCCCGCAGACGAAATCCTTTGCCGTCGTCTTCGAGAATTCGAGAGAAAAAGGGATCAGCATGACGGCGTCAATCTGCAGGGATTCGATGAGCCTCAACTTCTCTTCCAGGGTTGTGAGCAGGTAGAAGGGGCGTTTTTCCGGATGGAGGACGCTTTTGGGATGGGGGTCAAAGGTGATGACCACCGCTTTGCTCTCGTATTGCCTCGCCTCCTCGACAACTTTCCGGAAAATTTGCTGGTGGCCGAGATGGACTCCGTCGAAGTTACCGATGGTGGCGACTGCGCCTTTGAATTCCCCCGATACATTGTCAAAGCCGTTAATGATTTTCATGGTGATTCTGTTTCCGTGGCATCTCCTGGTGATATTTTTAGAGAATGAATACGATATAAGCTCAGCGGAGGTTCTTAGCACTATCGGCATAATTTTGAAACTCAATTTTGCTTGACAAGGCCAAA
>JAVETB010000011.1:0-47666 GCA_034006265.1 Syntrophus sp. (in: bacteria)
GCCTATCTGGCCTGTCGCCCGATCCCGGTCTCCTGGCGTGAGATCTACGATGTCATCACGCTTGAACATGTGGCGAACGGCGATGAATTTCAGGACCTGATCGAAAAGATCTCCTCCTGTATTGATCAGCGGATTACCCTGGGGCAATGTTTCGGTACTTTTTCCTCCCCGCGGATCCTGGTCAGCGGCTGTCCCGTCGGCGGGGATGCCTGCAAGGTCCTGCAGATCATCGAAGAAGCCGGCGGGGTGGTCGTGGCGATGGAAGCGTGCAGCGGAATGAAAAACTACTTTGTCCGGATCACCGAGGAAAGCGGCGACCCCCTGAGAGCCGTGGCGGAAAGCACCTTGAGCATTCCCTGCTCCTGCATGACTCCGAATCGACGCCGCATGGACCTGCTGGACAAAATGATCGCCCTGTTTAAACCGGATGCGGTCATCGATGTCGTTCTGCACGCCTGCCACGCCTATAATGTGGAGTCCTACAAGATTCGCAATCATATTCAGGATCAGCACGGATTGCCCTGTTTGAAGATCGAAACGGACTACTCCAAAGGCGACATCGAACAGATCCGGACACGGGTGGAGGCCCTGTTCGAGAACCTGGAACTCAAAAAATAAATATTGGGAGGAATATCATGGCGGATTATACAAAAATGTGGTCGGAACTCGGCCTTGACCTGGAAGGTCACGACGCGCTGCTGTCCATTCTGGGCAGCGCCTATGGAGACATCTTTCTTTCCCAGAAAAACCGCCCCGAGGGAATGAAGTATTTCGATTTTGTCATGAGCGAAGTTCATGGACTGCGCATCCAGGAATTGATGGATGCAAAAGCGCAGGGGCGGAAAGTGATCGGTTCGTATTGCGTGTACGTCCCGGAAGAACTGATCCTGGCCGTCGACGGAATATCCGTTGGATTGTGCGCCGGGGCGGAGTTCAATTTCGAAGGCGCCGAAGAGGTCCTGCCACGAAACACCTGCGCGCTCATCAAGTCCGCCTTCGGCTTCAAGATAGGGATGGTTTGCCCCTACCTGGAAGCCAGCGATGTGGTCGTGGGTGAGAATACCTGCGACGGCAAAAAAAAATCCTATGAGATTCTGGCCCCGATGGTCAAGGATCTGTATGTCATGGACCTTCCCCAGATGAAGACCGACATGGGCCGGGCATTACTGAAGGAGGAATACCGCAGATTCATCGCGAAGCTGGAAAGCGTCGCGGGGAAAAGGATAACCCCGGAATTGCTCAAGAAGGGGATCGAGATCGTCAATGCGAAGCGGATGGCGGTAAAAAGACTGGCCGAGATCCGAACGGCCGATCCGGCCCCTATTTCCGGTCTGGACGCCCTCCTGATCAACCAGGTCTTTTTCTATGACGACCCGGTGCGATTTACTCATTCGGTCAACCAGCTCTGCGACGAACTAGAGGACCGTGTAAAAAAAGGAATCGGCGTCTTTGCGCCGGGGACAACGCGGGTCCTGGTTTCCGGATGCCCCATGGCCGTTCCCAACTGGAAACTGCCCATGCTGATCGAATCAAGCAATGCGGTCATCGTCGGCGAGGAATCCTGCGTGGGCGAGCGGGGTACACGCTGGCTGACGGAATCCAGGGGAGAAACGATGGAGGATCTCCTTGATGCCCTTACGGATCGGTATTTCAGCATCGACTGCGCGGTCTTTACACCGAATCCCTCACGGGGTGAATACGTAAAGGAAATGACAAAAAAGCTCAATGCCCAGGGCGTGATTCACTACAGTCTCCAATTCTGTCAGCCCTACATCGTCGAAAGCGGCCCCGTCGAGAATGAACTGGAAAATTCGAGTATCCCGACGCTGCGCCTGGAAACCGACTACAGCCAGGAAGACGCGGGACAGCTTAAAACCCGGATTGAAGCCTTTATCGAACGGCTGGAGAAAAAATGAGAGCCGCCGGCATTGACATCGGATCACGGACCGTCAAGCTTGCCGTTCTTGAAGACGGCCGGCTGGTCCTCTCCAGAAAGACGATTACCTCCTACAACCCCCTGGCAACCGCCCAGGAACTGATGGGCGATGCCGTATTCGATGTCATCACCGCCACCGGATACGGCCGCCACCTGATTAAAGGACATCTCGACTGCCCGGTAATCAGTGAAATCACGGCATTCGCCCGGGGGGCGCGCTTCTTTTCAAGCGAGTGCCGGACCATCCTGGATATCGGCGGACAGGACACGAAGGCCATTTCCCTGGACCAAGAGGGGAATTTGAGAAAGTTCGAAATGAATGACAAGTGTGCCGCAGGCACGGGGCGTTTTCTGGAGGTCATGGCAACGGCGCTTGGGTTCACCATTGAAGAATTCTCCAAGGCGGCCCTTTCGGCGGGAAAGGCGGTCAAGATCAACAGCACATGCACGGTCTTCGCCGAATCCGAGGTTGTGTCCCTGACCGCGCAGGGCGCGGCGCGCGATGAGGTGGCCTTGGGCATTCACAAGGCCATCGTGAGCCGTTCGGTGGGCCTCCTGAAAAAAATTGCGGGGCCGGGGAAAATCTTTTTTGCCGGAGGCGTCGCCTATAACGACTGTGTACGGGTCCTTCTCGAAAAAGAGATGGGGCAGCCCGTGTTTGTTCCCCCTGACCCGCAAATTGTGGGGGCCGTCGGGGCGGCGTTGAGTTCAATATGATTCCAATTCCAGGTCAAAAGTACGTTGTTTTCCTGTTCCCCTCCGTCAGTTATGTCCTGAAGGCGGAAAAGATCCTCAAAGATCAGGGAATTGACCTCAAACTGATTCCCGTTCCCCGGCATATCAGTTCGGATTGCGGAGTCTGTATTCGGGTTGATGCCGATCGAAAGGAAAGGGTCGTTGGAGCGCTGCAGGGAAAGACAGAATGGGAAAGAATGATACCGCTTTAATGGGGAAGAAAAATTTGTTTTTTCTCGTTATTAATAACGGAGTTGATGTCCGACAGCACGCGATCCAGATTAAAACCGAATTGCTCCGCCGCCTCCCCTATGGAAAGGAACAAGCCTTGGCAACAGACGCAGGTCCCCGTTTCTTCCTCAAGCCTCTTGAATATTTCCTCGGTTTCTCGATGTTGGCTGATCACATCGAGAATCGTCATTTCCGATGTAACAGCCAAGGGTATTTCACTCATGATGATGCCTTCTCCCGTCTCAGGCTGTTTAACACTTCTTCTCCCAGCACATCCCGGAGCGCCGACGGTATGCACCTGATAATTTCCTCGATCTGGGTGGCCGGTGTGGGTTTTGCGACCTTTCCTGCCATACGGTTTACCTGCATGGCGGCCACGGCCGCTTCCCGCACATTCATCCCTGCGTCAATCATGACAGAGACCAGGCCTGTCAAGGTATCTCCCGTACCGCCGATGGCCTCCAAAACCTCCTCGACAGGGTCATCCACAGTCTCAAGTATCCCCTTTTCATCGGCCAAATAATCCTTTTCCCCCTTTACAAGAAGATAACGGGCGGCGTTATGATGCTTATACGCCCTCGCAATGAGATCAGGAACACGATTCTCTTCGTGAAGGATAAATCCCCGGGTGTAAAAGGGATGAGGGGCTTCCTCGTCGGCCAGAAAGGCCAGTTCTCCCACATCGGGAGTAAAGAGATCATAAAGGTAGGCCTCTCCACTCATCTTGGCTGCATACATGAAACCCGCATCGGCAATAAGATACGGTCGGGGATTCAGTTTTCCGATCATGACATGCAACCTTTTGTGCCATTCGATCATGGGTTGGAGATAATGAAAGGTGATCGTTTGAAATGAACGTTGAGGCAAGACGTCGTTCATATGTCGATATAACCGCTCGCTTCCCGTCCCGGTTCCCGTATCGCCTACGAGATAGGCAAAAGGTGGTGGTTGTCTCAGAACGGCGGCGGCCGTCGCGGCGGCCGCTAACAATGCGGCAGTTCCCCTGTTAACGGCAACGGCTGACGATCCTATTTGAAGACGCTCTCCAATAAGCTCAACATCTCCTTCCACGAGAGGAAAGCTGTCCTCCGGTATCGTTCCTGCTACACAGAGCATCGGCGCTGAACCTCCTCATAGGCAAGTTGCAGAGCATAACCGCAGAGAGTGTGACCAATTTCCCTGGGACTCGGTGCGTCGGCAAGGGCTTTCCCAACCATGGAAGCAGCCAGGAAGGGAACATCCGGACATCCACCGCCGGATATGTTCACAATCTTGTTCGTCTCCCTGTCCACCGTCAGTTTCATATTCGCCGCCCGAACCATAATGTACCTGCCGTAATCCTTGACATGAAAGATATCAACGGGCTGTAGAAGGGGACTGGTTACGGGGACCACCTTTAAGGGCGGTAGCTTTTCCAATTCCAGTACTCTCAGAATCTGCAGCTCTTCTATCAGTGGAAATTCTATGACCAAGTCGCAGCCCTGGCGAATTTCCGGCGGAGGCCCCATGACTCGAATTACCCGACCACTCTGTTTCAGGAGGTTTTCTGCTTGAATCACCTCACTGGTATTTTCAAAGACAAGAAATCCCCGATCGGTTTGCCGAACATGATCCTTCGAAACATCCTGTGTCCGCTTCCCTTTCAAAAATTCGAAGAGGGCCAATAAATTTACTCCTTTCTCAGGGTTATGTTGAAAACACCTTCTGCCTCATGGATATCCGCAATTTTCCATCCTTGGCTTTTTGCCGCCCGGGAAACATTCTCCTTTGAGGCCTCATTGTCCACCATAACCAGAAGCTCATCTGCACTGCCTCCCTTTATTTCATCCAGGGTCATCAAAACCGGTTGTGGACAGGACAGTCCACGCGCATCTACCGTCTTAGCCATATCTTCTTCCTCCTAATCTATATCTATGCGATTCTTTTCCTCATGGTGAAGCCGATGAACAGGCACACGAGAAGACCGATAATCACTGCCGGAATTCCATAGGGACCGACACCCGTCGGCGAACTGGCCAATCCGAAATTATGACTGATTCCGGCCCCGACAATCATGCCCAGAACAAAAACGGCAGCGTCACCATCCCCTTCGCCGGAAAGGAAGAGCTGGCGGCCGGGGCAGCCACCTGCAAGACAGTACGCAAGCCCCGAAAGAGCCATTCCGGCAAAATTCCACAGGTGCATGGTATGGGCTACGGGCTGTCCCGCAAAACCCGGTCTGAACTGTCCCAGGATGAAGTTGACCACGAAGGCGGTGAGGATCAGGGCCAGAAAGCCTGACAGCAGGTGTATCGACCGGAAGAGGACAAAATCACGAATGGCGCCCATGGTGCAGAAACGGCTTCTCTGGGCCAGAAACCCGATCAGGAGGCCGACTCCAAGAGAAATGGCCAGGGGAGCATGAAGGGAACCAGGCCCTTTCATACTGTAAAAGAGGAGCTCGTTTTTGTCCTTGCCGGGAATCTGGGGAAAAATAAGCATGAGCACCAGTAGTCCGACCATGAAGAGGGGAAGCATCCAGCCCGCGGAATGGTGGGTTGGTTGGGTCCGTCCAAGGCTGTATCCCCCCTTGAGGAAAAGCGTCCCGATCCAGACGCCGAAAACGAGCCCCAAAAGACCGACAATGGCGGTGCCGTCGCCGCCGGCAAGTCGCAGGGCCGCGCGCCATGGGCAGCCGAGGAATACCAGAGCGCCGATCATGGCAAAAACGCCCAGGAAAAAGCGGACAATGGGCGCCGAACCAAGGCGGGGTTTAAATTCCTTGAAAAGAAAAGCGGCAATCATCGACCCCAAGACGAAGCCGATAATTTCCGGGCGAATGTACTGGACAACCGCCGCCCGGTGAAATCCGATAGCGCCGGCAATATCCCGTTCAAAACAGGCCACGCAGATTCCCATGTTGGGAGGATTTCCCAGGTACTGTAAGAGTGGAGCCAATATTCCGATAAGGATGCCGACGCCGATAATTCCCCAAAATTCCGCAAAGATGTTTTTTATCCCCTTCATTTTCTTTCTCCTTCCACTGAGCTCCGTACTGCGGTCTGATGATCGCTGAGATTTTCTTCTAACGTGGTAGGCTATATGAAACTGAAAGGAATAGGTCAAATCACTTTATTGAATAGTTGGAAGCCTGATATAATCAGCAGGAATGGATTGGAAGTTAAGGGTTGGATGCGGTTTCTGAAATGCCCCGATCTTCGGCTGCGATATCCCTGTTCCCGATTCTCATGGCCTGAGAAGCCGAGAACTCCGGCTGACGGTTTCGAACGTCTGGACATCCTTTTTTCATAGTTCTCGGTCCTTTCCTGGAGCCGGGGATGGCTTCCAAAAAAGAAGGGCTCATCAATCTTGCACTCCTCCACATCCTCTTTCAGCCGCAGAAAAAGTTTCCCTGTCTCCACCGGATCGTACTGCACCGCGATAACGAACGCAAAGCCCATCGTATCCGCCTCCGGTCATCGGAATCTTTCCGCTGTCTCCATCATGATACTTTCTTGAAGGGGTTGGCTTTCCCCTGCTTTTTTAACATATTCTATCCAATCCAAGCGATTGCCAATTACATAATCTATCGCATTATCAAGCAGTTGGATTACCTTTTAGCGGTTGGAAGGAAAAAAAGGGCAGGACCGTTTCCGACCCCGCCCGGAAAAGCGGTTTATCCTACTTCTTTTTCTTGGGCGGAGGCGGCTTGTATCCATCCGAAAGGGTCTTCAGGAAGGCGACGATGGCCGCTTCATCCGCTTTCGTCAACTTTAAGTCCCCCAATTCCGCCGTGTTCACGTTCTGGGCTACCTCCGGCGCAGGCCAGCAGTTTTCTGCCAGCGCTTCTTCCTCGGTGTAAGGTACGGGACAAACCGGCTTTACGTCCCTGGTGTTGTAGAAGTGCACAATGCCCTCGAGACTTTTGAAGTAGCCGTTGTGACCGTAGGCCTTTACACCCCCATCAAACTTCCTCAAGTCCACATTGCGGAGAGTCGGGACCTTGTGCTTGCCCCAATTTGCATCAGCATAGGCTTGATATTCCAGCCGCGTGGCAAGGAATCCACCCAAGCCCGGATCTACCCAGGCCTCGCCTTCATCTTTCCAGCTGTAGGCGGGGTTTTCCGGATTCCTGGGCATGCCGAGGTTGTCATAGGTGAAATCGGTGAAGAGCGGGGCGCGGCCATCGATCACATGGCACTTGGAGCATTTCCCCTTCCCCATGAACAGGGCAAGCCCCCTGCGCTCCTGCTTGCTCAATTGCGCCTTTCCCGGCAGCGAGTAGTCATATTTCGAGGAGAAGGCATTGACCTCCGTCGAAGCCTCGTAGGCAGCGATGGAATAGCCGATTTTGTCATAGGCTAAAGCCACATCCTCGGTGCAGACTTTGGAGCCCCAAACTTTTTTGAATAGATCCACATAATCAGAGGTACAGACTTTTTCTACCACATCCTCCGGACTGCCAAGAGCCTGTTCCTTCGGGTTCAGGAAAGGGCCCAGGGCCTGTTCGGCAGCGGCGCTGCCCAGCCTTTCACCCGTGGCCCTGCCGTCCCAGAAGTTGCCTCCCGTGAACAGCCCTTTCTTGTCAACGTGGAGCACGGGGCTCTGCGTCGCATAGGCGGAGCTGGGCGGCTTCCGGTCCCCGAAAGCGCCAGGAATCGACCCCTCATAGACAGCCCCATGTGCATTAATACTCGAATCTGGTCCCGTCCAACCGGCCCCCTGGGCATGACAGGTCGCACAAGACTGATTGTTATTGCTGGAGAGATTCTCATCGAAAAAGATCGCCTTTCCCAACTCTTCCTTCGGAGTGAGTGCCTGTGACGTAGAGATGGCGATCCATCCGACGAATAGAAGCAACATCGTGGAAAAAAGAAGAATTTTGCCTTTCATGGCTTTACCTCCTTATGAATGCCGAGGTCCGTGCCGTCTGGTCACGGACATTCCGTTAGCGCCCCCTCTTCACCTCCTTTCAGAAATTGCGCGCCTGTGTCACCTCTTTTGCCGTCCTGAAACCACGAAGGAAAGGATCCATTCAGCGGCAGCGGGGAATTCGGATCGGAACATGGGCGGCTGCATTCAACCGAGCGAGACCAGTAACAAGAAAAGCGGGGGAAGAAAAAAATGGATACGGTCTTTTCCTCCCTGCAAACAAGCGGCGTCATCGTGGGCCTGGATATCCCGGGTACAGGGAACCTTTTTCCACGGATAAGAATTATACGCATCTGTCCCTTGAGCTGTCAATAGCCAAATAGTCTCATAAAAGCAAATACTTGAATAGATAATATCGCCCATTTGGCCTGATGCTCAGGCAGGAGTTGACAAGCCCGCAGCCGGTATGTATACCGGTAAGGATTCTGACGCGTTTTTTTCAGCGGACAAGGAGCAATGACCAGGGGATGAACGAAAAGGAACGGAAGGTATCAGTCGGCCTGATTCAGACGGCCTGTGGACCGGACAGGGAAAGCAACCTGGGCCGCGCACTGGAAAAAGCGGAAATCGCCGCTGATCAGGGGGCGCAGATCCTCTGCTTCCAGGAACTTTTTACGTCTCTTTATTTCTGCGATCACGAAAACTATGACCGGTTCCAATGGGCTGAATCCGTTCCCGGACCGACCACCGAACGCCTGCAGGAGCTCGCCCGGAAACGGAACGTGGTCGTTGTCGCCTCCCTTTTCGAGAAGCGGACCGAAGGCCTCTACCACAATACCGCCGCCGTCATTGACGCGGGGGGAGAATACCTCGGGAAGTACCGCAAGATGCACATTCCCGACGATCCCGGCTACTATGAAAAGTTCTACTTTGCGCCGGGCGATCTGGGGTTTCGCGTCTTTTCGACCCGTTATGCCCGGATCGGGACGCTCATCTGCTGGGACCAGTGGTATCCCGAAGCGGCCCGGATCGCCGCCCTTATGGGGGCTGAAATTCTCTTCTATCCCACGGCGATCGGCTGGGCGACATCTCAGGATTCGGAAACCAACCGGGAGCAGTTCGACGCCTGGCAGACGATCCAGCGGGGTCATGCCGTCGCCAACGGGGTGCACGTCGTCGCGGTGAACCGTACAGGAAGAGAGGGAGAAATGCTGTTCTGGGGCGGCTCCTTTGTTTCCAACCCCTTCGGGACGGTGCTCTGGCAGGCGCCGGCAGACGAAGAGGTCGTGCATGTCCAGGAGATCGATCTGTCCCTGACCGGCTTTTACCGGACCCACTGGCCGTTCCTGCGGGATCGGCGGATTGACGCCTACGGGGATCTTTCAAAACGTTTCCTTGATTGAGTCCTTCCATCTCCTATGAAGACACCGAAAGAACTGGGATATTATTTTCCCGCCGAATGGCATCGACACGCCGCCACGTGGTTGAGCTATCCTCACAACGAGGCTTCCTGGCCGGGAAAGATCTCGACGATTTTCCCCGCCTACCATTCGTTCATCAAGGAAATCAGCCGCGGTGAGATGGTCAACATCAACGTGACCGACGAGGCCATGGGCCGGCATGTCCGGGAGGAACTGGAAAAGATGGGCGTCGATCCGTCGCGGATTTTCCTTTACCTCCATCCCACCAATGACGCCTGGTGCCGGGATCACGGCCCGGCCTTCCTGATTGCCGGACGCCCGGACCTCAGACCGCCGAAAGTCATCGTCAACTGGAAGTACAACGCCTGGGGGAACAAGTATCCCCATGACCTGGACAATACCATCCCCGAGCGGATCGCCTCGCTCCTCGATCTTCCGGTGTTTTCCCCCGGGATTGTCATGGAGGGGGGCTCCGTGGAGTTCAACGGCGCGGGGACACTGCTCACAACCACGGCCTGCCTGCTCCACGAAAACCGCAATCCATCATTGAACCGGGAACAGATAGAACAGGCCCTGCAGGACTTTTACGGGGTCGAGCAAGTGCTCTGGCTGGGTGAAGGGATCGAAGGGGATGACACCAACGGCCACATCGACGACATGACCCGGTTCGTGTCACCCGATACCGTCATCACCATGGTGGAGCCCGACCGGAAGGACGCCAATCATTTCCCCCTGCACACCAACCTGCAAACCCTGAAATCGATGAGGCTTCTCAACGGCAAGTCCTTGAATGTCGTTGAAATTCCCATGCCGGATCCCGTCTATTACGACGGGCAGCGCCTGCCCGCCTCCTACGCCAACTTCTACATCTGCAATGCCGGTGTGCTCGTCCCCATCTTCCGGTGCCCCAAGGATTCGCTGGCCATCGACCTGCTCAGCCGATGTTTTCCCGACCGCCGGGTGATCGGCATCGACTCCGTGGAAATCATCTGGGGACTGGGGAGCTGGCACTGCCTCAGCCAGCAGGAGCCGGAGCGCCCCTCTCCTTGTCCTTAATCCCTTGAATTTGCAGCCCGATTATCCCACCCGTTTCACCCATGATCCCCCTGAACAGGCCGACACTCCGTAAAGAGTCCCTCCCGTCGCACCTGCTCAAAAAGCCACCCGCGCGCGCACGCCGAAGACCCAAAGGTCCCTGTTGTCCGCATCGCCGTTTGCATTCTTCACCCACTGGATGTCGGGGGAGATGCGGAAATGGTCGTGAACCTTCAGATTGTAATAGAGTTCCACGTGATGCTCGTTCCCGGAACGGATGCCGCTGTCCCGGTCGGTTTCTTCCCAGTCGTCACCGATGATGGCCATCCTGTACGCCAGGCCGATGACATCATCCTGCCGACCGTAGAATTTCCCCGAACACTTCAGCCCCGCGCTCCAGGCATGTTTGATCTGTGAGACGCTGCCGCGCTGCCATCCATACCGGGCAAAGAGAGTCAACAGGTCGGTAATCTCCTGGTCGAGGGACAAACCGATCCCGTAATTCTTCTCCCCGGTCTTGTCCGGATCCACCAGGTCGGCATGATCCTTGTTGTTGAACCAGCCGTAGAACCGATAATTCCCCTGACACTCGCCGATCTTCGGTTTGAAACCGATCTCTGCGATGGAAAAAACATCATCGAACAGGCTGTCCCCATCACCGTCCGCATCGGCAAATCCCACCCCGAACCCCAGGTCATCCCGAGGGGAGAACCAGATCATCGCCCCGATGCCGTTGTCATCGGGAAATTCCACGGCCAGGTTGTTCACGAATCCGCCGGAGAGGAACTGCGTCTTCTCGCAGTTGGCAACGGCATTCGTATCGAAGTCCGTTGTCAGATCGATCTTGCCGGCGCGAAAGCGCAGAAGTTCTTTGTACCAGGTATGTTCATACCATACTTCCGAAAAAGTGAGTTTGTCCTCTTCATTTGCCGTATCATTGAAACCCGACAGCGTCGGTAGATCGCCATCGATGCCGTTTCCCGTTCCCGCCTCGGTCAGGAAGTATAACTTGCCGGAGGCAGCAACCGGTAGAGACGCTTCCAGATCGAAGGATATCGTGCCATCGGTTACGTTTCCTTTACGACTATGTCGCTTCTTTTCCCCGGCGGAACCCTGAACCACAGCCGTCGCTCCTCCGGCGATCTCGATCTTTTCGTACCAGCGCTTTTCTTCCTCCTTTTTTGAATCCGTTGCCGCCTGCTGCTCGAAAGCTTTCTCCAGACGTTCGAGTTTTTCCCTCAGGGCATTGATCTCCTCCCGCGAAATCGTGGATTCTTCAGCAAAGACGGCTGTTGAGGCAAGCAGGAGGACAAATCCCGAAATCATCCATATTCCAAAGCGTTTCATGTTCCTTATCGTCCTTTCCTGTAATATCAATAAAAAAGGGGGCAACGAGCATCCGGCATCATGTGCCGATCTCATTACCCCCTCACTTCCCGGCTCCCAGCGCCGGGCCGTAGGTCTTCCCCTGTCCCTTTCTGAACTAGGCGATCTCTCCCAGAATTTTGGTCAACTTTTTTCGCAGCGCTTCAAGCTGCTTCGAACGGAAGGATTTTCTGGTATCCTCCAGAACCGAAATGGCATCCAAGAGCGTTTCCGTGAATTTCTGCCGAAGAGGGCAGCTTCCTGAAACACACGAAGATAAAACCGGGATGTCACCCCCTTTCCTGAGACAATCCAGAAGGCTCTCCTGATCCTTCAAGACCGCCTGGATCTCTTCGAGATTTCTTGCCAGGAGATCGTAATGGTTCATTTTCCGCCATCCTGCTTGAAAGCTGGTTGCCCCATCTCTCTGCGGGCACAGCTGGTACAGCCGCCCGCACAATGGCAGCGGAAATTTCCGCCCGACAGGGTTTTATGATAGAATGCCCCGATCCCAACAACGGCAGCAGCGATGATGCCGGCCACAAGCACCATTTCCATGGCCCCATCCTCCTCTCAGATCCCGATGCCCAGGAATCTGCCCGTTTGAAAGACGATCACCGTCAGCACATAGGCCATCAGCGTCAGCCCTCCGAGCTGGAACAGCGCCCACCGCCACGAATTGCTCTCTCTCCTTGTCACGGCAATGGTCGCCATGCACGGCGCGCTGACAAGGCAGAAGAGCATGATGCAGAAGCCGACCAGGGGGGAATAGTTTTTTTGCAGCTTCACCCGCAACGTATCAGACTCCTCGTCGGCTTCCCCAAGAGAGTAAACAATGCCCAGCTGGGCGACGAAAACCTCTTTCGCGGCAAATGCCCCGATGAGGGCCGTGCCGATTCTCCAGTCGAATCCCATGGGTTTCAGAAGAGGCTCCAGGGCATATCCGATCCGGCCGGCCACGCTGGAGAGAAGGGCGTCTTCCTGCTCCTCGTTGGCGATGGATGCGAGCTTCTCCGCCTTCTCCTCCTCCCCGACCTGTTCCATCGCGACGGCCTGCCGGGCCCTCTCATAACGGCTTGCCTCTTCATCGGACAGGCCGGGAAAGGTCGTCATTGCCCATAGCAGAATGGAAATCCCCAGAATGATGGTCCCGGCCTTTTTCAGATAGAGCCACCCCCGTTCCCACATGTGGATCAGGACGCCCCTGAGCGTCGGCAACCGGTAGGGCGGCAGCTCCATGACAAAGGGGACGGATTCTCCCTTCAGGACCGTGAGGCGCAGGAGCTTCGCACTGGCGAAGGCCAGGAGGATGCCGAGGACATAAATCATCCACAGTATGGGGCCATGCCATGCCTGCGGGAAAAAAGCCGGAATGATGAGCGCGTAGATCGGCAGCCGGGCGCCGCAACTCATGAGCGGAACCACCATCATGGTCGTCAGCCTGTCCCGCCGGTTTTCCAGCGTACGGGTTGCCATAATCGCCGGTACGGAGCAGCCGAAACCGATGAGCATCGGGATGAAACTCTTGCCGTGCAGCCCGATCTTGTGCATCAGGCGATCCATGATGAAAGCCGCCCGGGCCATGTAGCCCGTGTCTTCCAGGATCGCAATGGCCAGAAAGAGCAGCAGAATGTTCGGCAGAAACACGACGACCCCGCCCACTCCGCCGATGACGCCATCCATCAGGAGGGACTTCAGCAGGCTTTCCGACCCTTCCGGCCACCACCCTGCCATTTTTTCCCCCATCCAGCCGAAGAGAGCTTCAAGCCAGCCCATGGGCGGATCGCCCAGGGTAAAGGTCAACTGGAAGACGAGATACATCAGTCCCAAAAATATCGGAAGGCCAAGAACACGGTTCGTCACGACGGCGTCAATCCTGTCCGACATGGTATGACGGATCTCGATGGTGGAGCGGGCCGCCTCCTGGCAGACACCGGAAATAAATCCATACCGGCAACCGGCAATGGTTGTCTCGGGCTGTTCCCCAAGGATCTTCTCCACATGGGCCGTGCTTTTCTCGATCTGGGCATGCAACTCCGAGGAAGCGACCGCATTCCGCAATTCCTTGTCGTTTTCCAGCAGCTTCACGGCCAGCCATCGCGCATCGTATTTCCCGTCGAGTGAATTGGCCTTTTTGATGAGTGCCTCGATCCTGCCAATCTCTTCCTCAATCTCCGGTCCATAGCTGATAGCCGCAGGCCGGCCGTTGCCCGCGTTGTCGACTGCCGGCTCGCTTTCTTCAGCAGTCAGCACGATGGCGTCGAGAAGTTCTTTCATCCCGCTGCCCTTGTTTCCCGTCGTCTGGACAATCCGCGCCCCGAAATACCGGGAAATCTTCTCGATATCGAATTCATATCCCCGCGCCTTAGCCATATCACTCATATTGAAGGCCAGAACGAGCGGCACGCCGAGCTCCATGAGCTGAACAGCGAGATAGAGATTCCTCTCCAGGTTGGATGCATCCAGGATGTCCACGACCACATCGGGCATTTCGTCGATAAGAAAATTTCTCGCCACGAGTTCCTCCGCCGAGTAGGCGGTCAGACTGTAGGTACCGGGCAGGTCGACGATCTTCAGTTCAGTATCTCCATGACGGAGGAAACCCTCCTTGCGCTCCACCGTCACACCGGGATAATTCCCCACATGCTGGCGGGCACCGGTCAGATTATTGAATATCGTTGTCTTTCCGGAGTTCGGGTTGCCTGCAAGGGCAACGACGATCTTTGATTTCATGGGAATTATCGCCCCTCCTCCCCAAGATTAGCATCACCATATGAATTTAGGAATTCCTAAATTTTATGGCAAAAAAAATTATTCCACCATGATCTTCTGCGCCATACCTCGGCCCAGCATGATCCGGCTGCCCTTGACGGCAATGATGAAAGGACCCCGGAAGGAATTCTGGAGCACTTCGATCTCCACGCCCGGCACCAGTCCCATGGCCGTCAACTGGCCCTGAAGTCCACGACCGGCGTCCACGGCCACGAGCTTGACGCGTCTTCCCGGCTGTACAATGGTCAACGGCATGGGCAACACCTCACAGATAGATTCGACTGCGGCCTAGAGGGATTCAATCTCAACCCCCTCGGCTTCCTCTTTCCGCAGGGAAAGATGATAGCCTTTCACTTTAATATCAATAGGATCGCCAAGAGGTGCAATGCGTTCCACTTCAACGACGGCGCCGGGAGTGACTCCCATTTCAACAATGCGCTTGCTTGTTTCTCCCCGGACCTTGATCTTCAGGACTTTTCCCTTCTGTCCGGGCTTCAGATCCTTCAAGTTCAAGATATTCATTACTTGACGATCTCCTTTCCTCTTCCTTTTTCTGAACTCATCAAGGGTAATGGAAATGCATTTTTCACAATTTTCCTCTGTATCCCCCTGGTCGCAGTGGTGGCTGAATCCCGCAATCCACTTGGATCCGCCCCGGGGACAGACCTCGATGAATTCGGCGAACTGGATGAACCGCTCCAGGATATCCCTGGGAATGGAATGCTCCATCTGGCAGGCCGCTTGATCAGCATTGGTTTCTTCAACGGCGAGGACCTTGACGAAAAAATCCCGCAGGACTTCGTGGCGACGGATAACATCCCTGGCAGCGGTCTTTCCATCGGTAGTCAGGGATATAACATCATAAGGAGCATAATTAATCAGTTTCTTCTCGGCAAGGGAGCGCAGGGCGCCGGTTACCGACGCATTGCTTACCTTGAGCCTTCTGGCGATGTCCTTTGGCCGCACCGCCTGTTTCTCCGCGATGATCTGGAAAATCGCTTCCAGATAATCTTCCAAACTGGCTGTCAGGGTATCGGTCAAAATCATTTCTCTCTCCTCTTGAAGCAGCATATGTTTAGGATTGCCTAATCATTTAGGGCAGACCTAAACATATGTCAAGTTGTTTTTTAAAAGGTTTTAATGACCAGCCCTCACGGCTTTTGCCGCATCAACCCTATTCTTCAGTGATTTCAATGCCTCCCCCCCATCCTCTCGTCTTAAGGCCGCAGTCCGGGTTTATCCAGAGCCGTTCTTTGGGGATGTATCCGGCAGCCCGTTCAATCAATTCCCGGATCTCTTCTCTGCTCGGCACCCGGGGACTGTGGATATCATAGACCCCCGGGCCCTCTGGAAATAGGTGTCCGGCCCGATGCCCGAAGGCTTCGCGCCGTAACGTTCCGGAACGGCGCCAAGCATCACGGCGGTGTCCAGGACATGATCATAGAGGGAAAAATCGCCGGTGGCGACATAGGAAAGACCACTGTCCCTTTGAATCTTCCAATGGCGTTCTTTTAGGGAATCAGAAACCTCGATGAGCTCTGGCTTGGATAAGGCCCCGGCCCAGTAATCCTCAAGGGCCTTTTTCAGTTCACGGCGGGCTCCGATGCGCGGGGACCCCAAAACATGCGTCTTCATTCTGCTACTCCTTTCAGCAATTTTATTGTTGAAGGAGCAACGACCTGTCTGTCAAAATATGCCGTACGAACAGTACCTATCCTGAGAGGGAAAAACCTTTGCAGGATAAACGCCTTTTCGCGAGACAGCCGTACCCCATGCGATCAGGTCGTCTCCTGGCTTCTGACCCTCAGGTGCCTAACCTTCCCACCTTTAAACAAGGCAGTGGTTTCAGCCGGTTGATTTGTCAGTTACAGTGGCGTGTCCGCGACGGATTCTCACCGTCTTCCGTTTCCTGTTCACACTTATATGACGATGTCACCCAGCGGAAAATTCATTTCCGGTGATTCAATGCGGACTTTCATCCGCCTTGATCCGGTGGGAGAGGTCGCCCTGTCCCCAAATCGAACGTTATTCCGCAACCCTCAGGCTTTCAGGATCAATCTCAACAATGCCTTTGCCGCGTTTGAAGTCTTTAACCACGCGTTCCAAGAGTTTGATCTGCATTTCGAATTCTTTCTGTTCAAGCTTGATATACTCTATGTCAGGACCATAGCCATCCTGGTCTTTTTGATTAAGCCGTTTCATCCGATCATTGCTCTGTTCGATCATGGTCAGAATCAAATCGATAATTTTCTCTTCTTTGTGCATGTTTACACCTGTCGCCTTCGCTCAGATTATCCGGATAGACATGGCCGGAACCGAGGCCCAGTTTTTAAAGCCTCGATTTGGAATCAGGAGAGGAATGACCTCTCGAACAGTTCCCGAATGGCTTTTATGCCGTTTTCTTCCAGAAAGCGCGTTCCCGTACCGGCAAAATGGACGTGGGTAATGACCGGTTCATCCCCTTTTTTCAGCTCAACCCAATCGGTGTGATTCCAGAAGAACCAGGCATCGCGCTTTTGATCGAACACATGCAGGGGTTTGTTGCAGAGCTTGCTGAACTCAGCGCCCCATCCCGTGCCGCCCTTGACGGTTTTATCCTCCAGGATTTCTCCGATGACATACACTTCCTGTCCATTGTTGATCTGATACCAGATGCTCTGCAGGACTTTGCGGAATGTCGGGTTATCCGTGTAACGGCGATTCATCAACTTCGACACATATTCCAGGCTCACATCGCCATTTCTTAATTCCTCGTGGTTCAGAACGCGCAGGCCGCGTTGTCGGATTCTGTTGTGTCCTTCAAAGGTAAAATTCACTTCGTCAATGCCGAAACGCTCAGCATTTGCACCAAACTCGGCTTCAGCGCCATTTGCGCCTCCGCTGAAAAGAACCATATCTTCCGTTTTCATTTTTCTTCCTTTCTTGAGACTCCCGTGTTTTTAAATATTGTACAGGGATGCTCACAAATCGATTTCATCCCATCGATTCCGCTTCCTTCGGGCGCTACCATCGGCTTTTGCACCGCCCCGATCGAGTCCTACAGCACGAGTGCCTGTTGACAGAGGCTAAACTCCTTTCTTGTCATGGCCACAGCCTCATCCTCCAGGTACTCTTCGAATCCCATCATCCGGTCTATGACCCCCAAAGGGGTGATCTCAATGATCCGGTCCGCCACTGTGGAAACAAACTCACGATCGCGGGAGGAAAAGAGAAGAACTTCCGGGAAAGCGAGCAGGCCGTTGTTCAGGGCAATGATGGATTCCAGGTCCAGGTGGTTGGTCGGTTCGTCGAGAATAAGGGCATTGGCCCCGGAGAGCATGGTCTTGGCAAGCATGCAGCGGACACGCTCCCCGCCGGAGAGGACGGAGATCTTCTTCATCGCTTCTTCCCCGGAGAAAAGCATCTTTCCGAGAAATCCCCGGGCAAAGCTCTCCCGCTCGGCTTCGGGGGAGAATTGGGCAAGCCATTCGAGCAGGTTCAGATCTTTATCGAAGTAGTTGCTGTTGTCTTTGGGAAAGTAGGACGGGCTGATGGTCACCCCCCAGCGGAAGCTGCCGCTGTCCGGTTCCAATTCCCCGGCCAGGATCTGAAACAGGGTGGTTTTGGCCAGGCTGTCTCCTCCGACAAAGGCGATCTTGTCCCGCTTGTTGACCGTAAAAGAGATGTTGTTCAGCGCGGGAATACCGTTGATCTCCTTGGAGAGTCCCTTGATCTCTAAAATAATATCGCCACAGGGACGTTCAGGTTTGAAGACGATGTACGGGTATTTTCGCGAAGAGATCGGCATATCTTCGATGGTCAGTTTTTCCAGAAGCTTTTTCCGGGAGGTGGCTTGTTTTGCCTTGGACGCGTTGGAGCTGAAACGCTGGATGAATTCCTTCAGTTCGGCGGCCTTGGCAGCGACCTTTTTGTTTTCGTTCTGTTTCTGCTTCAAGTGCAGCTGACTCGCCTGATACCAGAAATCGTAATTCCCCACGTAGATCTGGATTCGCCCGAAGTCGATATCCGCCACGTGCGTACAGACCTGGTTGAGAAAATGCCGGTCATGGGAAACGATAACGACGGTGTTTTCAAAGCGGGAGAGGAAATCCTCCAGCCAGGCAATGGACTTGAGGTCCAGCTGATTGGTCGGTTCATCCAGGAGGAGGATGTCCGGGTTGCCGAAGAGGGCCTTGGCCAGGAGTACGCGAACCTTGTCGTTTCCGTCGAGTTCCTTCATCTTCTTCTGGCGCAGTTCCTCGGGGATGCTGAGGCCGCTTAAGAGGGTCGCTGCCTCGGACTCGGCCTCATAACCGTTCAACTCGCCGAATTCGGATTCCAGGGCCGCACAGCGGGTGCCGTCCTCCTCACTGAAAGTCGTCTTGGCGTAGATGGCTTCCCGTTCGGCCATTAATTCGTAAAGGCGCTCGTGACCCCGGATGACGGTGTTGGCGACCGTTTCTTCTTCAAAGGCATATTGGTCCTGACTCAGGACGGCGATCCGTTTTCCGGAACCGACAGAAACAGTTCCCTGATCCGCTTCAATCTCCCCCGCGAGGATTTTCAGGAAGGTGGACTTGCCTGCGCCGTTGGCGCCGATTAATCCATAGCAATTTCCCGGAGTGAATTTGATGTTGACGTCTTTAAAGATAACCCTCTTGCCGTAAGAGAGGGCAATATTCGATGCATTTATCATGTTTTGATCCTTGTCGTATCGGTGTTGTTCGTTTTTGTTACTGCATCTTGCCTGGAGAGAACGGACGAAGAGGAATTTCCAGCTATTCGGTGAAGGCAATAAAAAAAGCCCCCCTGGGAGGGGAGGCTTTTAAACGCAAAATGTATCTCAGGTCTTACCCCTTGCGAACATTCTCCGCAGCGGGACCTTTGGCGCCGGCGACTACATCAAAGCTCACCCGATCACCTTCGGCCAGGGATTTATAGCCCTCTCCTTGAATCGCGGAATGATGCACAAAAACATCCTTGCCGCCGTCTTGTTCAATAAAGCCAAAACCTTTTGAATCGTTGAACCATTTTACTGTTCCTTCTGACATCTTTTACTGCTCCTTTGGGGTTCCTTCAAGGAATCCTCGATAAATTTGTCGAACTATTCGACTTGCAGTCTGTCTTGTAAAAACAAAAAACCGCACATCCCTTGGACTGGCTTGTGCGGTTTACTTTTCGTAATTTGTTCACTACAATTTTGCACTGCACTTATTGAGCGCTACCCTAGAGGATTCTTTCCGGAAATGCAAGCTTTATTATTCATTTATTTTTATTCCGGGAAGTGTCCCTGGTTTTGCCCTGGTTTTGCCCTAACAGCATCCCCCTTACCGGTTGTCAATATTTTTTGAAAGAGAGGATGGACGCTCGATGGAATAATGCCGGGGAGGCAGAGGCTTGCTCTCATCGGAATCACTGACCTGTCATCGCCACTGCCAGAAATACACCAGCAGCACGCCTGCCAACAGGATCCGGTAGACTCCGAAGGGAATCAGCCCATGATGCGTCAGCCACTTGACCAGCGCCTTGACGGAGATCACGGCGGTCAGCCAGCTCACGGCCAGGCCGACCGCCAGGGCCAGCATACCTGCGGAATCGCCCAGGGCGTGCCAGTTATTGTATGCGGAATACAGTGTCGCCGCCCCAAGGGTGGGAAGAGCCAGGAGAAAACTGAACTCTGCGGCGGCGATCATGTTGAGGCCTGTGATAAGTCCGGCGATCATGGTGATCATGCTCCGGCTTGTGCCCGGCCACATCGAAACCACCTGCAGTATCCCGATAAAAAGGGCTTGCCGGTACAGCATGGAATTGACGTCGGATATCCAGGGCCGATTGCGATTCCGGATCCAGAAGAAATACTCCGCGACAATCATCAGAACACCGCCTGCCACCAGGGCGTACACCACGGGAAGCGGCCCGAACAGATACGTTTCAATGGGCCGGTGAAAGAGCTTCCCGAAAACGGCGGCGGGAAGAAAGGCAATCAGCAGGAGGCCCAGCAGCTTGAGCCCCTGCTGCTCGGAATCCTCAAGGGAAGAAACAGGACGCCGGCCTGCAGCAGCCATGAGAGCCCCTTTCAGCCCTGCAAGCATCTGCCTCACGCGCTTGCGATAAAGTCCCAAAACGGCGAGAATCGCCCCGAGCTGGATGACGATGTTGAAGGAATCCAGGGCATCGTTCTTGTCCATGAGAGCCCCCAGGGGACCCCGCATTTCGCTGAATTCCGTCATGCCCAGGGCGTGATTGGCCAGAATCAGGTGGCCCGTGGAAGAGATGGGAAGATATTCCGTGACGCCCTCAACGATGCCGAGCACAGCAGCTTCCCAGACAGCGATCCTTCTCTCGGAAGCAGCAGGGCATCCGGGTTCCGGAGCCGCTGAGGCGGCCGCAGCAGCCGCAAGAACCAGAGCAATCAAAATTCCGAGCCGAACGAATCGGAAACCGTTTCTCATTTTATTGCACTCCCTGGCGTTCCTTTCCGATTCCCTGGCTTGCGCCGGAATAAAATCTTCATGCCCTACCGAGTTCAAGCACTTTCTCCTTTTCCGCACCTACAGACTCCATGGATCCATTCCCCCGCACAGAATTCTGGAACCGCTTTTTTTACAGCGTAATCGCTGTCCCCTTTAGCATTTCGTAACAGCATCATCCAGCTAAAAAGGAGCGCTGATCAGGATGACGATTTTTCCGAGGGATTTGCTGAAATGAAAAAAACGTGAACAAACGGCTGGGAATGGTTCCACTGCACAGCGGATTTTCACGGTGATGGAACAGGTTCGCCCGGCAACCTGCTCTTACGGAAGCCCCTGAATGCCGTAATCTCTTTTCGCTTTTTTTAAATCCACGGCCAAAAGACGCTTTCCCTTGTCCACAAAAACCCCTTTAGACGCAAGGGCATCCATGATCCCCGGCTCCATTTTCATCAGTTTTTCCAAGCGTATCCTGGTTTTTTCCTTGTTCAATCGATAGTCTCCACCCGGGGCATAGTTCATCGAAATCCCTTCCCAGTCTCCCTTCTTGAAAGACCATGCAAGGATTGTTTCATCTTCGGGCAGGGAAAAGAGCACAACCCGCAGTTCCTCTTTCCCCATGACGTTCTTCACGTTGCTGCTTTGCAGGACGGCCTGCCTGCTCAACGCACCGACCAGCAGGGCTGCTTCAAGAGGGGAAGCCTCCCGTTGCGCCAGCACCTGACCGGTGGGCCTGATTTCGACGATGTCCCTTTGGAAGAGCTTCCGGCCTTCAGTTTCCACATCCACATCAATGCGCTCCACCCCCTTGAACAGGTTTTCGAAGCAGGCCTCGAACCAGCGATCGACGACCTGTGGAGCGCCATCCGAAGCACGAAAGCGGCTCAGTATGTCGCCTGTCCGCTTTCTAACGGCGCTCTCCTCGGAAAACACCCAGGCGGTCAGCGAGGCGGCCAGAAAGTCGCGAGACACCATGCCACCCTCCGGCGTCCTGAGATCCCAGGTAAACTTGTTTTTTGAGAGGATCTTTATCCTGGCTGGATTCGCATAATAGCTTGTTTTCCGATCCCAGCTGAGAATTTCCACATTGACGTTCAAGACCGTGTCTTTCACTTCCTCCGCGGTGAACTCAAAGCGGGGCTCTACCGGCGGACTCGGCCACCAGGCGTCATCCTTGCTCTTGGGAATCGTGAACACATTGTCATCGGGATGCCGGACGACAACGGGCACATCGGCCCTCTCGTGCAACTGGAAAGTGATGCGAACCACCAAATCCGCATTGGTCCTGTTCTGCACCCAGAACTTGAACCAGTAGAGGGGATTATCCCTGGTCTCCAACCCGACATTATTTTTGAGGTAATAGGGAATCGTTTCGAAGGTGATCTTTCCGGGCTCCACCTTCAACGGGGTGACATCCTCTTTCGCCTTTTGCCAACCGGCGGTGGGAAGGAGGTCACACATTTTCAGCAGGCCAAGCAACGTCGATATCAAGACCAGGATCTGCGTAATGATGCCCGGCCAGGTTTTCAGGAACTGAAGCATCGTGCTGTTCTTCTCATCGGTTGTCGGCATAGTCCTTCAATCCTTGAAGAGTCCGATGGCATCGACCACCATCAGGTCACCCAGGGTCCTCCGTGTAAAGAGGCGCGTTTCTCTGGCCCGTATCGTTTCAATGATGTACTCGACATCGTCCAGCCTGCCCAGATCCTTCCAGTACCTTTTCCATTGGAGAACGTTGCCCAGCCCCGCGTTGTGCTCCATGAGAGCGAAAAGAACATGGCCGTCATGGTGAGGGAGAAGCTCTTCATTGAACCATCGCACGCCCAGGCTGATACTCAGTGTCGGGCTGAGCAGAAACATTTCCCTCGAGGGTGCGCCGCTTTCCCGAAGGAGATTCCATCGAGCGTTCAGGCTGTCAAAGGTGGAGGGAATGAACTGGAACAATCCCAACGCACCGGCTTTTGAAAGTGCGGTCGAACAGAAGAGGCTTTCCCGTCGAAGAATGCTGTAGACGAGTTCCGGGCTCACCTGATCCCTGACCCCTGCCTGCTGGCTGGCCGCCGCCAGAATCTCGTTCCGGAAAGACGGGGGATAGGCCGTCGCCAGGTAAAACGCGCCGCGTTCCATGGCGGCCCGCTGCTCGTTGCGGCTTTTTTCGGGAATATCCCTTCCTTCGATGATAATGGACATCGACAGGGGCAAGTCCCCAGCCTGGCCGACTTTGTCGGAAATCTCCAGGTAGTTCGCTGCAATGTCGTCTTGATCATCCAGTGACTCGGCCGCCGCAAAGGCATCCTGCCGCAGGGCGAGCAGCACAGAAACCTGGGGGAAAAGGCCCGATTGCTCTAGCTCCTCAAAGGTCAAATCCTCCAGGCGCTTTGCCGGGATTCGTTCCCTCAGTCGCTGATAGGCCCCGTACACAGCCCGGTATAATCCCGTGTCGAGCGCCGCCTTCAGGCGGAGGTGATAGGCTGACCTCCCTGACAGGTGCACTTCGTGCTTGCTCCCGTTATAGAGGCTCCGCAGTTCTTTCCGGGTCTCCTCATCGGGCAGGAGAGACTGCGAGGCCCTGTTTCCCATGCGCAGGTGCATCCGGGCCCGGAGGGCATAGTAGTCAAAGGGGCTGGTTTCGATAATTTTTTTGAAATATTCCTGTGCCCGCCGGTGGTCTCCCCGGTCAGCCGCGATGCGTCCCATCCAGAAGAGGGCATTGAGGTGATAGGGCCCCTCCGGGACTCTCCGCTCAAGATCCTGCAGGAGGGCCTGGGCAGCCTCCCTGCTCTGTTCGCTGTTTCTCCCGTATAAAATCATGGCAGGGTCCATCCCGGAGTAGCTCGCAAAATCGCTGCGCCCCTTGAAATTCCTCAACTCTTCATAACGCTGCAGGGACCGGTCGACCTCTCCGGAATAGTGATACTCCTGGGCAAGTTCGTAAAGGGCGTCGTCCGCACGGCTCCCGAGAGGAAAGTCGGTCAGGATTCTCTCGAAAGCCTTTAAAGACAAGGCCTTTTCTCCTTTCACTCTCAGAGCACGGCCCATGGAATACAGGGCGTTTTGGGCCAGATCGGGATCGTGGGCCGAATCGGCAACCTCCGCCAGCCAGGCCAGCTTCTCTTCACGATCGGCTTCTTTATAGGAGCTTTTCATCATGGCCAGGTAGAACGTTGCTTCCGCCCGGACCTGGAGATTTTCACCCTTCCGGGCCTCTTCCAGGAACTTCGCGGCATCGGAATAGCGCCTCAACTCGTACAGCCGGCGCCCGCGCAGCAGGGCGACATGGTCCTCTGATGCCATTCCGGAAGCCACCAGCCTCTGGAGAAGCGTTTTTTCGGATTCGCTCAGATCAATCGCCCTGGCAACAGCCAGGTAGTCGAGAAAAAACCTCTGCGCTTCCTTTGGCATGCCTGAACGCTCGGCAAGCAGGGCCGACTGCCGTTTTATGTCTTCTTCAAGCATGGGAAGCGACTCCAGGACAGGCAGGCAAAACACACCCCGGACCAGCCTGGCTTTTAACACCTTGTCCGCCGAACTCAGGAGCCTGGAAACATCCTTTGTCTCCAACCGCGGATCAGCATTGCGAAGCTGCAGGAGACGCCATAAGGCCACCCCGGCAAGACCGCTCCTTCCCCATTTTTCCCTGGAGGAATCCGCGGCAGACCAGGAGACGATTTTGTCGAAACAGATCTCGGCTGCCCGGGTATCCCCTCTTGACCGGTACACCTCCCCCAGAAGAAACGTGTAGACAGGCCAGAGAGGGGACTCCTCTCCAACGTTTCCGCCGATAGCCTCAAGTCGATTCATGTCGGCTGATTTCGCCCTGGAAGCGTCTTCCGTGTAGACAAGCATCTCCGTGAGATCGATTGGGGATGTCTCCTCCTTCGCCCGACAACCCGCGAAGACCAGACAGAGGATCATCAGGCTCAATAGGCATAACGCCCGCCTTCGGTTTGCATTGGATTCCAGGTGCGGATGAAAGACCTGAAGGGAGGAAGAAATAAAACGCAATGCTTTCAGGGTGATCTCTTTGACCAGGAAGATCCCGATTGAAGCTCGGCGTTTTTGTTGAACATACAGAAAGGTCATTGCCGTCTCCCGTCCATTTAACAATGCACCCCGGGCATGCTTCCAGAGTTGATTTTCAATGGTTTCTATTATGTTATCTCCCTTTGATTATTGCAATTGATTTTCCGGAGATCGACTCACGGTGACGTTCCGGTCAGACATCAATCCCGCCCGTGCTTTTCAGAGAAGATCCCTGGATCAACCGCCGGCGGCCGAAGCATACGCTTCACCCGCCGCAGGGCTGGTTGCCGACCTGTGCGATCAAGGCTTGTATTGCGGAAGAAAACAGCGGCAGGAATATGGCCATCGGCTCGATGTCCGAAAAGAGATTTGCCGGGCCGGGGAGAAAACCGGGAATGCCGCCCTTACGAAAGGAACCGGCCCCAAAAACAGGAGGCCGCCCGATGATTTCCCGAACAACCCCCTGCTCAGTTTGGTCAGGTTGGTAAAAAAACGAAGCCTATTTGGGGATTTCGCTCAGAGGAATGCCAATCGCATCGGCGACCCCTTTTCCGTAATCCGGATCGGCCTTCATGCAGTTGCCGATGTGGCGGAGCTGGACCTCCTTTGTCGCCTCGGCGATGGCGCGGGCGGTGTTTCCGAAGAGCGCCTCCTTCTGCTCCGGGCTCATGAGGCGGAAGAGTTTTCCGGGCTGTGTGAAGTAATCATCGTCGTCCTCGCGGAAGTTCCAGTTCTTGGCATCGCCATAGAGCTTGAGGGGCGGTTCGGCGAAGTCCAGCTGCTCCTGCCACTCGCCGTAGCTGTTGGGCTCGTAACCGATCGTCGACCCGTAGTTGCCGTCTACCCGCATCTGGCCGTCGCGGTGATAACTATGGAAGGGACAGCGGGGTGCGTTGACGGGAATCGAGAGATGGTTTACGCCGAGCCGGTAGCGCTGGGTGTCACCATAGGAGAACAGGCGCCCCTGGAGCATCTTGTCGGGTGAAAAACCAATGCCGGGCACGACGTGGGCCGGGTTGAAGGCTGATTGTTCGACCTCTGCGTAGTAGTTTTCCGGGTTCTTGTTCAGTTCCATGACCCCCACTTCGATGAGGGGATAATCGCCGTGATACCAGACCTTGGTCAGGTCAAAGGGATTTTGGGAATGGTTCAGGGCCTGCTCCTCCGTCATGATCTGGACGTACAGGGTCCAGCGCGGAAAATCACCGTTCTCGATGCTGTAATAAAGATCCCGCTGATTGCTTTCCCTGCACTTGGCGATCACAGCCTCCGCCTCCGCATCGGTGAGGTTTTTGATCCCCTGCTGGGTTCTGAGGTGGAACTTGACCCAGTAGCGCTCGTTTTCAGGGCTGATGAAGCTGAAGGTGTGGCTGCCGAAGCCGTGCATGTGACGAAAGCTTGCCGGAATGCCGCGGTCACTCATCACCACGGTCACCTGATGGAGGGCCTCGGGCAGGGACGACCAGAAATCCCACATGCTGTTGGCGTTGCGCAGATTGGTGCGCGGGTCGCGATGGACGACATGGTTGAGGTCCGGAAATTTGAGAGGATCGCGGAGGAAGAAGACCGGCGTGTTGTTGCCCACCAGGTCCCAGTTGCCCTCCTCGGTGTAGAATTTAAGCGCAAAACCTCGAATGTCCCGCTCGGCGTCGGCAGCACCGCGCTCTCCAGCTACCGTGGAAAAGCGTGCAAACATCTCCGTTTTTTTGCCGATCTCGGAAAAGATCTTCGCCTTCGTGTACTTGGTGATGTCATGGGTGACGGTGAAGGTACCGTAGGCGCCGGAGCCCTTGGCGTGCATCCGCCGCTCGGGAATCACCTCCCGGTCGAAATGCGCCATTTTCTCCAGGTACCAGACGTCCTGGAGAAGCTGCGGTCCTCGCGGCCCGGCGGTCACAATGTTGTTGTTGTCGACAACGGGGGCGCCGGCCCGGGTCGTTAATTTCTTCTTTTCAGCCATTGCTTTTTCCTCCCTTGAAACGGTTTTGTTCCGTAAGAAAACCGGAAAAGGTTGGTTGTCACGTCCACAATGTGAGCCATTATGAATTTAATAGGAATTTATCCTGATTAGAGAAAAAAGGCAATCATTTTCTTTTAATTTTTTCCAGGAGGCTCGTTGAAACACTGACTGCAAATGCCATAGATGACGACGTTTTTGGAATCGATACTTCCCCAGTCGCTGATATCGGGGGGCAGGGAGATTTCGTCCAGATGAGGCCAGAAAAAATCCGAGATTTTTCCGCACCGGCGGCAGATCAGATGGTGGTGTCGAGCAATGGTTGCCTCGAATCGGCACAGGCTTTCCGCCGTCTCGACCCTGCTGATCAACCCGTGATGCGCGAAGGTCGCAAGTGTTCGATAGACCGTATCCAGGGAAAGATTGGGCAGATTCCGGCGCAGGCGCCGGTGCAGCGCCTCCGCCGTGGGATGGTCGGTGGACCGCAGGAGTTCCTGATAGATTTCCAGGCGCTGGCGGGTTACCTTGAGTCCGGCCTTCCGGCAGACTGACTCAAAATCAACACCTTTTTCCTGTAAGGCTCCCATAACTTACCCCGCAGACCCCGTCACACCAGGCATTGGACCGTGAAAACGACATTCGGAAGAGAAACGCTGGAGATAGGATGTCGTAACAATATTATAAACTTAAAGTATGCAGGCAAAAGTGTCAAGAAATAAAGTGAGCTTCTCTCCATGAGTCCGAGCTGGCAGGCCCCGGCCCCGACCTCGATCTTTGATTTGACATCGAACCTTTCTTGTAATACGTCTCCTCCCGGAAGTCCGCCATTTAAAATAAGGAAACAACCAGTTGTTTATACCATGAAATCCGATTTTCTCTTTTATCCCCTCTTTCAGGAAGAGCTCAACCGCCTCGTCCATCATCCCGGGAGGAAAGAGGCCAGATACCTTGTGCGCATCGAGAAGGAGGTGGCTTTGCCCGATCCGGTCCTCGATCTTGTCCTCTCCTGCCGGGTGCCGGAAAAATTCTACTACAGCGCCAAGGACGCCCCCTTTGAACTCGGGGGATTGGGAAGCGCCCTGGTGATCGAGGCCGCATCGGGCGGCGAGGTGCTGGATGGGTTCCGCCGCTTGTGGAACCGGGATGAAACCATCCCCGTCTTCGGCGGCTTTGCCTTTGATGTCGAGGAAGACCCCGCTCCCGAATGGCGATCCTTCGGACGCTACCGGTTCACGCTGCCGCTCGTTGAGATTTTCAGATCCCCCGGAGGCGCAAGGATCCGCGTCAATCATATCAACAACAAAAGGCTGCCCCGGGATCATGTCCTCCGAGAACTGACCGACGGCCTGCAATCCCTGGACGCCCTGCCCCGCCTTTCCCCGGCAGCGGGCCAGCCGGTCCCTGCGGATAGGACGCTGATTCCTGAAAAGCCTCAATGGAACAGGATGATCAAAAAGGCGCTCCGGTCCATCGTCGAGGGGGATTTGAAAAAGATCGTCCTGGCCCGGAAGAAGGTTTTCACGCGGAAGGATCGCTGGGATCCTGTTCAGATTGCCGCGGCTCTGGCGGGAATTTCAGAGAAGTCGTCGCTCTTTTTTTACCAGATCGAGGACGGCGTTGCCTTCCTGGGCCGTTCCCCGGAGCGGCTCTTCCGCATGCAGAACGGGACCCTCCTGGCGGATGCCATCGCCGGAACGCGCCCCCGGGGGAAAAATCCATTCGATGATCAACGCCTCGAGGCGGAATTGCTGAACACCCCGAAGGAGCTGGAAGAACATCGTTTTGTCGCCGGCTTCATCGAGACCCGGATGCATCAGCTCTGTACGGATGTGCAGGTGGAATCCAGGGAAGAGATCCTGAAGCTGAAAAATGTTCAGCACATCATCACCCGGTATTCCGGCCGGTCGCAGCAGAATTTCTCCCCTTTGGCCATTGCCGAGGCCTTTCACCCCACCCCCGCCGTGGGCGGTTTTCCCCAGGAGGAAATCCATTCGTGCCTTCGCCGTTATGAACCCTTCCAGCGGGGATGGTACGCGGCCCCCATCGGCTGGATGAATCGGAAAAACGCCGATTTCTCCGTCGGGATCCGCTCGGCCCTGGTCAACGGGAAGTCGTTGCATATTTTCGCCGGAGCCGGTATCGTCTTGCAGTCAAACGCTCATGCCGAATGGAAGGAAACGGAAAAGAAGATGGACAACTTTGCCGCCATCCTGGGAGAAATCTGATGACTCCCCTGCCGCTGTCCGATAATCTCAATCTGCTGTGGTCGTCGCTGATCGTAGCCGAACTGATCAAGAACGGGCTGGACACGTTTTTTATTTCTCCCGGCAACCGCAATGCCCCCTTGATCTCCGCCCTGGCCCATGAGGACCGGGCCAGGAAGAAGGTCTGCGTGGACGAGAGGGCGGCCGGATACCGGGCCCTCGGTCATGCGAAGGCCACAGGCCGTCCCGGCGTATTGGTCTGCACCTCCGGAACGGCACCGGCCAACTATTATCCGGCGGCCATTGAAGCCTTCCGGGACGAGGTTCCGATGATGATCCTCAGCGCGGACCGCCCCCCGGAGCTCGTGGGGAGCGACGCCAACCAGACAATTGTCCAGCCGGATCTTTACGGATCCTATTGCCGGGCCTCTCTTTCTCTTCCCTGCCCCTGTGCTGATTATCCCCTGGAGGCCCTGCTGGCCAAGATCGATTACCTCGTCGCTGCGGCAACCGGACCGGTCCACGTCAACTGTGCCTTCCGGGACCCTCTGGTTCCGGGCTTTCCCGACCCTCAACCGATTCCCAAAGGGCTGCTGGCGATGGCAGAGCGTTTGTACAGCCGGGCAAGGCCCTACACAAGCTACACCGCCCAGGAGACGATGATCCGCAACATGGACGACATCGCGGCTAAAATCGCCGCCACCTCCAGGGGGCTGGTGGTCATCGGCCGCCTCGATGGGCCTGAGGATATGGAAGCCCTCGAATGGCTGGTCATGACCATCGGCTGGCCGGTGTTCTGCGACATCGCTTCGGCCATGAAGGGGATTCTTCCGGTGACCCGGCAGCTCTTCAGCCTGGATCACCCCGAAGCCATCCGGTTGATCGCGGAATACTCCCCCGAAACGATCCTGCAGTTCGGTTCCGGTCTCGTATCCAAGCATTACTACGCCACCCTTCTGCCTCAAAGCGAGGCGGAGGTGATCCAGATCTG
Source organism: Syntrophus sp. (in: bacteria) (assembly GCA_034006265.1). Taxonomy (GTDB): domain Bacteria; phylum Desulfobacterota; class Syntrophia; order Syntrophales; family Syntrophaceae; genus Syntrophus. Next base: position 29,971 of record JAVETB010000011.1, read on the forward strand.
CCCCCGGAAGGAGCTGCGAGATCCCTCCCACCGGGTGAACAGCCGCATCCTGGCTTCCGCCCATACCTTTGTAGACGCCTTGAATCTTCCGAACGATCTGTCCCTGGACATGGCGGCACGTCTGCGTCTTCTCGGTCCCATGGAAACCCTCTACCGGCTCATGGAAACCTTCTTTGCCCGGAAGGTCTTGAGCTTTTCCGGGATCGCGGTCGACATCCTGGCCGGGATTCCCGACGGGGAGGGCCTGTTCCTGGGAAATTCCCTGGTCATCCGGGCCTTCGATGCCGTCCGTTCCCCCTTTCCACGGAGGATTTCCGTAATCTCCAACCGCGGGGTGAGCGGGATCGAAGGAAATATAGCCACGAGCGTCGGCTTTGCCGAAGCCTCACAGCAGCGGGTGACAGCGGTGATCGGCGACATCTCCTTTCTTCACGATCTGAATTCCCTCCTGCTTCTCGCCGGGAGCACCACACCTGTCCTCCTCGTCGTGATCAACAACGGGGGGGGAAGGATTTTCGAGAGGCTCCCCATCCGCAATTTTCCGGAGATTATCGATCCTTACATGACAACCCCCCACGGCATGACCTTCGAGCGGATGGCAGTCCAGTTCGATCTGCCCTATTTCAAGGCGGGGACGCCGGAGGAACTGGCTCATCATTACGGCCAGGCCCTGAAGATGGGGCGGTCCGCCATGCTCGAAGTGATCCTGTCCCCGGAGGAAGATCTGAAAACATTTACCGACATGCAGCAGATCCGTCTGCCGTAACCCCATTTCAGAAAGGAAAGAGAGATCCATGATTTCAGAAATTTTTGACCCGGAACGCTGGGTTGAAGTTCCCGGCTTCGAATTTACGGACATCACCTACCATCGCGCCCAGGAGCAGGGGACCGTGCGAGTCGCCTTCAACCGGCCGGAAATCCGCAATGCCTTTCGGCCCAGGACGGTCGACGAACTCTATCTGGCCCTGGACCATGCCCGCATGACCCCCGACGTCGGCGTGGTGCTCCTCACGGGCAATGGCCCTTCTCCCAAGGATGGCGTCTGGGCCTTCTGTTCCGGGGGTGATCAGCAGATCCGGGGCAGGGACGGCTATAAATATGCGGGCCAGGAAGGGGCGGTCGATTTCAACCGCCTGGGACGTCTTCATATCCTTGAAGTTCAACGCCTGATCCGGTTCATGCCCAAGATTGTCGTGGCCGTTGTCCCCGGCTGGGCCGTCGGCGGCGGTCACAGCCTCCACGCAGTGTGCGATCTCACGCTTGCCTCGAAAGAGCACGCCATCTTCCGGCAGACCGATCCCGATGTCGCCAGCTTCGACAGCGGTTACGGCTCCGCTTACCTGGCAAAGCACATCGGCCAGAAGCGCGCCAGGGAGATTTTTTTCCTGGGGTTCAACTATACTGCCCAGGATGCCTTCGAGATGGGCATGGTGAACAAGGTCATTCCTCACGCGGATCTGGAGAGCGTCGCCCTGGAATGGGCGGGAATCATGAACTCCAAATCGCCAACGGCCATGCGGATGCTGAAGTACGGTTTCAACCTGCTGGACGACGGCATGGTGGGGCAGCAGATCTTCGCCGGGGAGGCTACACGGCTGGCATACGGTACACCGGAAGCCGAAGAAGGGCGCAATGCCTTTCTGGAGAAGCGCCCCCAGGACTTCAAGAAATTCCCCTGGCACTTCTGAAATCCAGAAAACCAGCGCAGATCTGGCACCTTATGCGCCAGCCGGCGCATAAGGCCCGGGATGCCGAAACGGATCGGCCGGAAAGGGGTTGCGCTCCGCACGCCCGACCGCAACGGAAGAGTGAGCCTCTTGTGTGCCTCGATGCCGGAGAATGCTTCTTACGCCCGGACTATCTGAAACAGCTTTTCCTGAGGCGCGTAAATGTATTCCTGTATCTTCTCATGCATCACTCTGTGGACCTGCGGCGCAAAACCGGGCTCTTCGCGCACCCGCTTGTACAGAGGGCTGAAGGTGTCGTGGGGGTTGAAGTTGGGCTTCAGCATAACCCGATTTCCCGTTTTCTTGTCCATGAAGACCATCTGATTTTTCTCCACGGGAATCAGCACCAGGTCTCCCCGGGTCGGCAGGGCGCTCAGATCCGTCCTGGCGCCGGTAATGTAGGCCAGGGCATCAGCCTGGCAGCAATGTATCGAGGTCTGCACCTTGATGGACTGGCGCAGAGGAAGCCTGTCTGGATATAAAATTTTGAAGGCCTCCTGAGCGGCCCGGAAGGCAAAGGCGCTCCCCCCGCAGTACCCATGAACCTTCATCACGTCGGCAAGCTTAATTTCAACCACATCGCTTGTGGCCACCCCGACGAGAACGGAATCAGGACTTCTCATCAGGATCGAAACATCGGGAATTTTCACAAAGGGAAGTCCCTTTTCGTTTCCCGGCAGGCCTGCCGCCGGAGGGCCACCGGAACGTTCGTTCCCGGCAAAGACACGCTCCGAAGAGGTGAACGCGATCACTGCCGTGCCTAACATGGTTGCACTCTTCAGAAAATCTCTCCGTTCCAGATCCGTTTCCCCATGCGGATGGGAAGCCGCCTCACCCACGCTTGCCCGCCCCTTTTCCAAACGTCTCATTTTTCAAAGCCCTCCTGAGTATGTTCTTCAAGTCGCACGTTATCGACTCATCCCAAAGCATCTCTCCACCATTCCATGCAACCTCCCGTGACGGCACATCGGCGGATCAATTATACCATGCGAATCCGCTGTGGCCACTTCTTTTTGACCTCTCGCGGACGTTGCAATCCGGATGGCCCTGAGCCCTGCCGGATGTCCACCCCGGGGCCCGCTGAACCTTCTTCTCGAACCGCGCTCTGGGAAAAAAAGAGCCGCCAGAACACATTGTGACGGGTCAGCTCTCTTCAATCCACCCTGCGGATAACAGCGCCGATTGACACGGTATCTTTTTGTATTTATAATCCTCTCATTGCGGACTTGCGGAATCAAGCCCCAGGGTTTCAGGAAGCGTACTCAGGCTTATAACCGTTTTCATGTTTCCCCGAGATAAGGAGGTTTCCCATGAAATCAGTAAAATGGATGGCGTCGATGCTCTTTGCAGTTATTGCCGTCTTCGCATCGGTGCTGCTCTGGGCTTCAGCAAATGGGCCCTATCTTGCCGATGCCCACAAGAACAAGGGGTTGAATTGCGCCGCCTGTCATGGCGACACCATGGAGGTTGATGACAACGAAACGCTTGTCAATTCCGCCTGCGTCAAGTGCCACGGATCGCTCGCCAAGGTAGCTGAAAAGTCGAAAGAAGCGGTCAACGCACACAAATCGCATCTCGGCAACATGAACTGCACGGTCTGCCATACTGGGCATGCCGATTCCATGTCGTACTGTCTGGGCTGCCATCATTTCGACATGAACATACCCTTCGGTAAAGTCGCTGCCCGTGTGCCTTCGACCACTTTGCCCGTTGTGCAAGAAATCCCGGCGAACCTTCGAACGGATAAGACGGATATCGTGATCATCGGGGCAGGGGCAACGGGCTTTGCCGCAGCCATCACGGCCCACGACAGGGGCGCGAAGGTCATTCTTCTGGAAAAAATGCCCATTACCGGGGGGAACAGCCAGCTTGCCGCGGGCGGAATGAACGCCTCGGAAACAAGGATTCAGAAGGAGAAAGGCATCAAGGATTCCGTGGATCTCATGTACGAGGACACGATGAAAGGCGGAAAGAACACCAGTGACCCCGGTCTGGTCAAAATCCTGGCAAAGGATTCCGCCGCCGCCGTTGATTGGCTCACCTCTCTCGGAGCCGATCTGAGCGATGTGGGACGATTGGGCGGGGCAAGTGCCGCCAGGGCTCACAGGCCCAGCGGGGGAGCCGCCGTCGGCTCGAACATCACCCAGGCCCTGAAGAAGAATGCGGAAGACCGAAAGATCGATATCCGGGTCAACAGCCGGGCGATCAAGATTCTGGAGGACGGCAAGGGACACGTGACCGGCGTGCTGGTGGAAGGCAAGCACAGCAAACTCTACAAGATTGCGGCCAAGGCCGTCATCATTGCCGCCGGGGGATTTTCCGCCAATCCCGAAAGAGTGGCCTATTATCAGCCGACGTTCAAGGGGATGACCACCTCCAATCAACCGGGGGCGACGGGCGACGGGATACAGCTCGGTGATGCGGCAGGCGGGGATCTGGTCGATATGAAGCAGATACAGATACATCCCACGGTTGCAGCAGGCAGCCGCATCCTGATTACTGAAGCGGTGCGCGGCAACGGTGCCATTCTCGTGAACCGCGACGGCAGGCGGTTTGTAAACGAAATGACGACCCGCGATGCCGCCTCCGCCGCCATCCTCGCCCAGACCGGCAAGTCGGCGTTCCTCGTCTTTGACGAGGGGATCCGAAAAAGCCTGAGGCAGATCGAAGGCTATTTTCATCTGAATCTGGTCACCGCCGGAACGACCCTCGCCGACCTGGCGGCGAAGATCAAAGTGCCTGCAACGGAACTTGAGGCGACCATCAGTGCTTACAATAAGGCCGTTGACGAAAAAAGCGATGCCGCGTTCAAAAGGCCTGACATGCCCCGGTCGATCAAAACCCCGCGATTCTACGCCATCGAAATCATGCCGGGTGTGCACTACACCATGGGCGGCCTGAAGGTGGACGCAAACGCCCGGGTGATGGCAAAAGACGGCAAGCCCATTCCCGGACTTTTTGCCGCCGGTGAGGGGACGGGCGGTGTTCATGGCGCAAACCGCCTGGGCGGAAATTCTATCACGCAGACCATCGTTTTTGGAAAAATCGTCGGTGAAAGCGCCGCAAAATTTGCAAAACAGTGATGACGGGCAAATCGATCTCATCGTTTCGGGGGACATAACATGTATTTCCGGATGGCTCTTACGTGTTATGCCCCCAAAATTCTTTCATAATCAGGAATGGTCAAGAGGCAGGCCCGGGGGTCCGGTGCCGCTCCGGATCAATAAGCTTTTTCTCAGGGATTTCACCATTGGAATCCATCACGTTCATCTGGCGGCATCGCTGGAAAGAAGGCAGAGGCAATGAGAAGAAACGTCATTTGGCCGTATGCGCTGTGGATCGTGCTCCTCGCGGCTGCGGTTTCCGGTTGCGCCCCGGTTTTCTGGAGGGGGGAAAAGCCGCGCATCGATATCGTCAGTATTGCTCCCAAGGAGATGCGCCTTATGGAGCAGACGTTTTTGATGGAGCTTCGGATTCTCAATACCACGGAAAGGGACTTGAACATTACCGGGGTTGTTTTCGATCTGGAGATCAACGGCCAGCCCTTTGCCAAGGGGGTTTCAAATCAGAGCCTTACCGTGGAGCGCCTGAGCACGAAGATCATCAAAATCGAGGCTTATACCGGCCTCACCAGCATCCTGCGGCAGCTTTCGGAGTTGGGAAAAGGAGGATTCGATTCGGGGCTGAAGTACCGGCTGAAGGGATCCCTGTATTCGGGGGCGCCCTTTTTCCGTATCCCCTTCAACGAAACGGGCGAATTCAAGTAGAGGAGGGGGGCTTTTCCTGCAGGTCCATGCCCCGGTTGAACCGGGGGAGCCACCCTTCGGATGGGATTCATCGCTTACCCCGACGTTTCATGACTCGCCCTGTGCCTGCTCCCTCTGGTATTCCGCGATGGCTTCCTCTACGACTTTGTCCCAGTCCCGTTCATATTCGTCCTCGATGCAGTCGTATCCCAGGTCGAGCCACGTCCCGTCTTCCATCTCGGCATAGACATGGAAGATCTTCGGGTTCTGAATCAGGCCGATGACCGTTTCACCGGGCTGAATCGTCCTTGCGTCCGATTCCAGATTCGCGTCAACCTCTAATGGAATGACATCGACGCTCCGCTGGTCATAGCCTTCTTCCGTTTCCACGACGAGGAGTCCATGGACTTTGATTCTCTTGAACTTGTAATTCATCTGCCCACCCTCCGGCATGGCTCTTCCCTTCCGGTTCGTTCCATCTCGTCCGATCGCCTGTCATCCCGGCCGTGGCCCCTTGTCTCCCCCCGGCGTGACCTGCCCATCATACTGAAAATCCCATGGCTGTTCAACATAAAGGTTGCCCAGGGTTTCGCCGCCGAAGGGTACAAACCCCTCCCCACTCGGCTGCCTTTTGTCATTGACACGCCGCTGTCTTTTTCCCTATGCTCCCCTTCTGTAAAGACGAGGGCTTCCATCCGCCCCTGCGGGGGGACACCTTGGGCGTTTCTTCGTTTTCCATGCTTTTCTCCCACAGAGGGGGATTCCGGGGCACGTTCACGATGAGGATCATCGGCACAGAAGTCTATCGCTTTTCTCTTCCCTTCGCCAGGCCGGTGACGGTCGGCCGGAAGGTCCTGCATGACAGGGATGGGCTCCTGATCGCCCTGAGAGCCGAGGACAACCATTGCGGCTACGGGGAGATCGCCCCCCTGGCCGGCTTTGATTCGCTGACGCTGGAACGATGCCTCCAGGATATCCCGTCGGTAGGGAAGACCATGAACAGACTGTTCGTCACCTGCGGCCCGCTCCTGCTGGCGGAGCCTCTTCTGGGCATGGCCGACGCCCCGGTGTCATCCTGGACGGGACACACCCTGTTCGGTGTGGAAAGCGCCCTGCTGGGCCTTTATCTCCAGGCCGGAGGCGGGAAAAGCCTGATCAACCTTCCTCTCTTTGCGGATGGAATCTTGAGAATCCCCGTCAACGCCCTTTTCATCCCGGAGCCCGCCGGAGAGGGCCTGGACCGGAAGATCCGGGTCCTGAAGAACAGCGGTGCAACGACAATCAAGATCAAGATAGGCAGGCTCCCGGAAAATTGCGAAATCCGGCAGATCCGCATCCTGGCCGAAGAGATGGGAGCGGGAGTTTCCCTGCGCCTTGACGGCAACCGGAACCTGACGGCGGCGGCATACCGGCGCTATTTTGAGGCTCTTTGCGATCTTCCCGTGGAGTATGTCGAAGAGCCCCTTGCGGAAGCGGAGCTGGAAAAGGCAGGCGATCTCCCATGGCCTCTGGCCCTGGATGAATCGCTTGCAGGCATTCTCGATCCGGAAGAACCCCGTCCATCGGAGCTGGACCCGGCTGTGAAGGCGGTCATCCTCAAGCCCGGACTCCTCAGGGGCCTGCACGCCATGACTCGGGCCGTAGAGGATGCGGAGCGCAGCGGCATCCGAACGATCCTCAGCTCCGCCTTCAACTCCGGCCTTACCCTCTCCGTCCTTGGCGTCTTTTCCCGCCTGGCCGGCATTCCGCCGGAGACGGCCCATGGTCTGGATACCTTGCGATACCTTGCCGCCGATATCCTGACGCCGTCCCCTGAACTGTGCGGAGGGAATCTGGAAATTCCCGCTGGGCTCCTCCTTGGAGGTGCGTTGCTCAACCCGTCCTGCCTCAAGGAAAAAGTCTTATGAAGCCGGTCTTCCTGCAGAACGAATCCATCGACCTGGAGCGGCTGTTACAGGAATACCGGTCGAATCCGGCCCTGCTGACGCCGGAGGGCGTCCGGACCTTTGGTGACATCAGCAAGAGCCTTGGAGCCGTGATCGCCAACCTCCGGAAGGCCGGGGTGCGGCGGGGCCATCTGGCGGCCCTGCACGGGGAAAACAGCGAGCTGCACCTGCTCCTGATGCTCGCGGCCTGGGTCGAGGGATTTCTCTATCTTCCCCTGGATTTCAAAGCGCCGCTGGACAGCCTTCTGAAAGCCGCCCCGATCGATTTTCTCATTACAGCCGGGGATGTACCGCCCTCCGCCGACCTGCCCATTCTTCACCCCGGAAGACTTCTTCAGAGCCTGCCCTCCGACGCGGATCTCCGGAGAGAAGGCCATCCATGGCCGGCGATTCCTTTCCGACAGGAGGCCAGCGTCATCTTCACATCGGGTTCGACGGGAACCCCCCGCGGAATTATCCATACCGTGGGCAATTACATTTACAGCGCCCTGGGAACGGACATCTTCATCGGGATGGAGCCGGAGGACCGCTGGCTTATCAGTCTGCCGCTTTTCCATGTCGGCGGCATCCTGATCTGGATCCGCACCCTCCTGGCGGGAAGCGCCTGCATCCTGCCGGAATCGATGAAAGGAATCGATGCCGCAATCCGGATCCACCGCCCCTCCGTCCTGTCCCTGGTGCCGACTCAGCTCATCCGCTGCCTGGCCTCCGAAGACACCATCACCGCCCTTCAAAAGGCCAAGACCATACAGCTGGGCGGCGCGCCCATTCCGGCATGGCTGATTGAAAAGGCACTGGATCTGGGCATTCCCGTGATGCCGACCTACGGATCCACGGAATCATGCACCCAGGCCACAGGTGTGGCGAAAGGCTCGGACAGGAACTCCTATTTCACCGCCGGGAAGCCGCTTCCCTACCGGGAAATCCGGATTGCGAAGGACGGGACCATCGTGCTGGGGGGAAAGACGCTTTTCCGAAGATATCTCGACGATCCCCCAACACCGCCGGCCGAAGGAACCGGAATCTTTCAGACGGCCGACCTCGGCTATCTGGACCCCGCAGGCAATCTTGTGGTCCTGGGGCGGAAGGACGGGATTTTCATCTCTGGAGGAGAGAACATCTCCCCGTTCGAGATTGAGAATGCCCTGCTGGCGATGGATTCCATCGCAACGGCGATCGCCGTGCCGGTCCCCGATCGGGAGTTCGGGCTGGTCCCCTGGGCTTTCGTCGAATGTTCAGGTTTGTTCGATGAGCGCGGGCTTCTTGCCACCCTGAAACAGCGGCTGCCCGGCTATAAGGTTCCGAAGCGGCTCCTCCGGCTGGAGCCGCAAAACAGGGAGGGAAAAATGAAATACAGCCGGGAAGCCCTGGCGAAGCTGGCCGAAGAAATGGCCGGTCAGGGGCCGGCAGGCGGCCGATGAAGGCGTTATCTCTGCATTACCGAGAATTCGGCCACTCGAATCTCCACACCGTTGTCTTTCTGCACGGATTCATGGGAAGCCGCCACTCGCTTCAAGCCATCGCACAGCCCCTTGCCGGGATCTGCCGCTGCCTGACCTTCGATCTTCCCGGGCATGGGAATTCCCTCTTTTGCAGCAGCGGCTCCTTCAGGGACCTGCAGACGATGGAAGACGCGGCCCATTTGGTCCTGCATAATCTGGATGCCCTGGGGGTGAGCCGCTTCAGCCTCTACGGATATTCCATGGGAGGGCGGCTTGCTCAGAATGTCGCCCTACTGGCTCCGGATCGGATCGAGCGGCTCGTCCTTGAATCGGCCTCTTTCGGCATTGCCGATCCGGAAGAGAGACGGCGGCGATACCTCCAGGATCAGGACCTGCTGGCCGATGTGCGGACGGAGAAGGATCTTGCGGCATTTCTGGAAGGGTGGTATCGTCTGCCCCTGTTTCGCACCCTTGCGGGGACATCCGCTCTGCAGGAGATTCTACGGACGAGGCGGGGCAACAGCGTCGCGGAACTCCGCCAATCCCTGAAAATTCTCAGCGTCGGGAACCACCCTTTCTTTGCGGAGCGATTGGCGGGGCTGCGCTTTCCCCTGTTCTATTTCTGCGGGGAGAGGGATGAAGCTTATTGCGGAACAGCCAGAACGATCAAGAAGAAGATCCCCGAGATGAACGTGACGGTCTTTCGAAACGCTTCTCACAACATCCACGCCCAGTTCCCGGAAAAGATCCTCCGGGCCCTGGAGCGGATTCTCAAGGCGGAGCAGACCGCCGTCCCCCAGGGCGCCGAAAAAGGAGCTGAAAGGTGAATCGAGAAACATTAAAGGCTTGGGTTCAGGCCAGCCGACCGCCGTTCTTCGTCGCCACCCTCATTCCGCTGACCGCCGGGGCGGTTCTGGCAGACCGCCAGGACTCGTTCGAAGTGTTCCCTTTTGCCCTGGTCCTCGTGGCGTCGTTTCTTGTGCACTTTGCAACGAATATTTCCAATGATTATTTCGATCACATGCAGGGAACCGATGCCGGGGAATCCATCGGCGGGTCCCGCGTTCTCCAGGAAGGCAAGATCACGTTAACGGAGCTGGGGAAAGCCATCATCCTTCTTTATGCCGTCGCTTCGCTCATCGGCTTCTACCTCGTCTGGACCCTGAAACTGTGGGCGATTCTTCCCCTGATGGCCCTGGCCTTTTTCAGCAGCCTCTTCTACGTGGCGCCCCCCGTCAGGTACGGCTACCACGGCCTTGGCGAACTGTTCGTCGCCGTCAACATGGGTCCGGTCATGGTCATGGGTTCCAACTGGGTCCTCCTGGGCCGCGTTGACTGGTCCGCCCTTCCCGTTTCGCTTCCCATCGGACTGATGGTGTCGCTGATCCTGTATTACCAGAGCCTGCCCGACATGGAAACGGACGAGGCCGCGGGTAAGCGCACCCTGGCGGTCCGCCTCGGGAAAAGAGGCGCCCGGATCGTCCTGGCCATCTTCTGGATTTCGATCTATGCCAGCATCGCCGCCCTGACCCTGACCGGCTATTTTTCCCCGATCGCCTGGTGTACGCTCTTGACGTTGCCCCTTCTGATCAAGGTCTGGAGACTTGTCGTCTCGACCCGTAATTGGGTGGAATTGGACCTTCATGGAAAGTATATCCGCATCTTTTACTTCATCAACGGCCTGATTCTCATTGCCGCCCTGTTTTAGGACCGGTCGCGCCCGTCGTGACGGCCAGGCGGGCAAACGGCCCCCCGGGGGGGGGAGTTCCGCAGGTCGGCAACGGCGCAGCCGATGCCGTGGTCTAAAATGATTGCGTTAAGGATGCAAATCAGATAATCTTCAGCAAGATGGATTGCGGAACCTCTCCTCAATAAACAGCCGCATGGACGATACCGCCCTCAGCGGCCTCGCAAAACCCTTTATGGTGTTCTATGGACAGCAAAATACTCCAGGAAGTTTCCTGCATCCGGGCGAACGGAGAGTTCGTCGCCACCAGCGAGAGGATCATCCGGGAGGCGGCGCTGACCGTGCTTGTGGACGGACGGCACTTCGCCACCGCCATGATTCTGGGCGCCCTTGAAAAGGAGTTTGTCATCGGCCACCTGTACATCCAAGGGCGAATTCGACATGCAGGGGACATTTCCTCGATCGAGCTCGAAGATCAGACCGTCCGCGTCAAACTCAAGCCCGGCGTCGAACAGCGTGCCCTCCCCGCCACGCTCACCTCCGAACTGAAGGTGCGGCACGAGGATGTCCGCCACTGCGTCCAGGCCATCCTGACCTCGCCTATTTTCGAGGAAACAGGGGCCGTTCATTGTGCGGGGCTGTTCCGTGAGGGCAGGGAATCGGTCTGCATTGCTGAGGATCTGGGCCGCCACAACGCCCTGGACAAGGTCATTGGTGCCGGCCTGCTGAAGCCTGTCGATTTCGCCGAAGTTGTGGCCGCTTCCACGGGCCGCCAGCCGGCAGAAATGATCCTGAAGTGTCTGAGCGCAGGCATTCCCATCATCGCCACTAAGGGCGTCCCCACGTCTCTGGGCGTGGAATCGGCGGAAAAGGCGGGGATCACCCTGGTGGGCATGGTAAAACGGAATTCTATGGTCGTGTACTCTCATTCCTGGAGGATCTTGTGACAATGACGGCGCCGGGATTGAAGCGGTTTAAAGTCCAGAGACTGGAGGAAGGGGCCTTTGTGCCTGCCGAGGCTCTTCTCATCATCGAAAAAGAGCTGCCGATCATCGTCAACGGCGAACTTCTCGCAACGGCGTCCGTGACGCCCCTGATGGAAAGAGAGTTCGTCGCCGGGTATCTCTTCGGACAAAGCTTCATCGAAAGCGCCGCGGAAATCGTGTCGCTGAAAATTACGGAAAAAGGCGCCTACGCGGTTCTGGCTGATGCGGATGCGCTGCTCAAGGGCAGGAAAGAAAAAACCACCTACCGCATCGTCTCCGGCGGCGGCCGAACAGCCTATTTTGAAACATCCGTCCTTCCGTGCGTCACGTCGGATTTTAAAATCGACAGGCAGCACATCTTCCAGGCAATGAACCTCCTGTTCGAAAAGGCCTCGCTTTATGAGCAAACGGGAGGCGCTCATTCCGCCGCCCTTTTCGACACCCGGGGCAACCTCCTGTGTCTCATGGAGGACATCGGCAGGCACAACACACTGGACAAGATCATCGGCCATGCGCTCCTGAACGGGATCGATTGCGCCCACACCTTCATGGTTTCCACCGGGCGCATGGCCTCCGAAATGGTCATCAAAATTGCCCGCGCCGGCATCCCACTGGTCGCCACCAAGACCGCTGTCACCGACAGGGGACGGAAGATCGGCGAACAGTGCGGAATGACCGTCATCGGCTCCGCCCGGGCCGCCGGTTCCAGAATGATCAAGGACATGGGGGACAGCCACATTGCCGAGAAAGCGGAAATGAAGATTTATACCGGCGCAGAAAGGGTGCTTTAACAACTCAGACGAAAGGAGAAGGACAATGGCAAAGAAATTTCTGGTGGCACTGGACAAGTCAAGCAGTTCCCTGAAAGCGATCGATTTCGTGGCGGGCACCATCAATCCCTCGGCCCAGATCACCCTGATGAGCGTTGTGGCGGATCCTGCGGCAGCCTGTGAACTCAAAGGGCCTACGGAGCTTCATCCCCTGTTGGAGGAGGGCCTCAAGGACTTCTGCGTGATCGAGGAAGCCAAGAGAGCGGCAGCCCAGGGGTTCCTCGACGAAGCCAAAAATAAGCTGGTCGGGGCCGGGTTTCCAGCCGAGCATATCTGCGTTGAACTTCGCAGCCAGGAAGGAGATATTGCCGGCGACATTCTCACCGAGGCCGCCAGGGAAAACTACGACGCCGTCATTATCGGCAGGCGGGGAATGGCGGACAACAAGAAGTACGCCTTTGGTAGCGTTTCCAACAAGATCATCCAGCATGCGGAAAATCTGTCGATCATTGTCGTAGACTGACGGAAGGAACATCCGGCGCCCTCCGACAGGAGATCAGGACAGGAGCCGGGGGCGCCGTGCTTCATTCCCGCTCCCATATCCGGCGGTTACTTTTTTTTCATTGACAGAAAAGGGCGCTTTCCCTATTCTCCTCGCCGAATACTTTTGCTTCAAGCAATGGATGTAAGGATATGGCACATTATGAAGCCACGGTAGCCAGCCTTCTTCCGGATGGCAGGGCAGAGATTGTCATCCGGCCGGACAGACCCGACATTCCCAATGCCCGCGAAATTGCCGGGCGCGTTTGCCACTGTGCAACGGAGAACTCCATCGTCCGGACCGAGGCATTGAACCTGGCAGACGCTTCCCCTGGCGACTGGGTGTCTGTTTCCCGCAGGAGTTCATCCGTCGTCAAGAACGTGATGGCCCTGGTCGGGTTCCCCTGTGCCGGTTCGATTGCCGGCGGGATCCTGGAGACCTCGATGGAAAGCGGCAATCTGGCGATCTTCGTATCTGCAGGAGCGCTCCTGGGCTTCCTGCTGGGGATCTGGTCCTATCGGCGCTGGTCCGATGAGAATATGCCGGTCATCGATTCCGTCATCAAACCCAGGGATGAGGTTGCCGCCATTTTTGCAGCCCGGTCCGGCGCAGAAGGGAAGGGGCCGTCAGGCTGCCAGGTTGGCTGTGACCGTTGCGCTCCCCTGTTATAACAACTCCTTCCATTCGTCCCGAAGCCTTCCATAATTTCCTCGTCGTGATGCTGAAGAGTCCCATGGACAGGACAGCGCCTGCGGGAGACGGAGCCCCGCTTCTTCAAGGATTAAGAAAACGGTCAGAAATACAAGACGATGAAAAAAAGTCATAAAGCGATCCTGATGCTCCTTCTTGCCGGATCCATGTTCGGCTTTTTCTGGATGGCCTGGAACCGCATTGCTCACGAGCCCCTGGTCCGTTCCCGTCTGATGATGGGGACCATCATCGAGATTACGGCCTGCGACCGGGGTGCTGAGGCGGCGATCACGGCGGCCTTTACGCGCATGCAGCAGATCGAGGACGCCGTCGGCAGGGAAGAATGGTCTGACATGAACCGCCTGGCCGCCTCCGCCGGAGGCCCCCCCCTTAAAGTCAGCAGCGATACGTGGGAGATCCTCTCCCTGGCCGCTGAGTACTGGCGGAAGACCAACGGGGCCTTCGACGTGACGGTTAATCCTCTTGTGGAACTGTGGGGTTTCGGCTACGACGGGGAGGGCAACTTTCCCGATCCTGCCGCCATCAAGGCCGCCCTGCCCAAAATCGGCAGTGACAAGCTGCTGTTCTTCCCGGAAAAGCGGCAGATCCGATTGGCGAAGCCTGGAATGTCCCTGACTGTAGGCGGCATCGCCAAGGGGTACGCCGTTGAGGAGGCCGCCAGGATCCTGGTGAAGAACGGCATCACGAATGCCATGATCAATGCCGGAAGCAGCATCAAAGTGATCGGAGACGGCCCCGGCCGCCGCGGCTGGCGAATCGGTGTGGAAAACCCACGATCGGCCGGAAAGCTGGTTGGGGTGATTGTCCTGCGCTCCGGGGAAGCCATGGGAACATCCGCCGACAACCGGCGCTTTTTCATCAAGGACAGTCACCGCTACTCCCACATCATCGACCCCCGCACCGGCTGGCCGGCCACGGAAACCATGGCCCTGGTGACCGTGATTACGGACAATGCGGCAACGGCCGACATCGTCACCAAAGCCCTCTTTTTAAACAGCATCGACTGGAGCATGGCCTTTTTAAAACAGGAAAACCTCAAGGCCATCCTGATCGACAGCCAGGGGAAACTGCACAAGACTCCAGGGTTTCAATTGCTGAGGCCGTCATGATTTCCGTGGAGCACGTTTCCCATTCCTTTCATGGTTATCCTGCCCTCAAGAACCTCTCTTTTTCCGTCTCGCCGGGCGAGTGCTTCGGCCTGCTCGGTCCCAACGGCGCCGGAAAATCGACGCTGATCAACATCCTCGTCACCCTTCTGCAGCCGGACAGCGGCTCCGTAACGGTAAACGGGTGGCCTCTGGCAACCGAAGCGGCAAAGATCCGGAGTTCCATCGGTGTGATCTTTCAGGATTCGAGCCTGGACGAGCGTCTGACGGCTTATGAGAACCTTTACTTTCACGCCATGTTCTATCATGTACCGCCCAGGGAAGCCGCTCAGCGCATCGCCGCTCTCCTGGCTATGATGGACCTTGCCGACCGCAGCAACGATGTGGTGATCACCTTCTCCGGCGGCATGAAGCGCCGCCTGGAAATCGCCCGGAGCATCCTGCACCAGCCGCAGCTCCTGCTTCTGGACGAGGCGACCGTCGGCCTCGATACCCAGGCCCGCCACCGCATCTGGGACTATATCGCCAGTCTCCGCCAGGATTACCGCCTCACCATCCTCCTCACAACCCACTATCTCGAGGAGGCGGAAATCTGCGATCGGATCGCCATCCTCGATCACGGTGCCGTCATCGCCTGCGATACCCCGGCCCGCTTAAAAGAAATCCACGGACAGAAGACCCTGGACGACCTCTTTATCCACCTGACCGGACGGGACCTTCAGGATTCGGAAACCGGTGAACTGGAGCGGCTGAAGGCGGCCCTGCGCGTGCGGAGAATCAAATGACCAGCGGCCTGAGAGACAGCTACTACATCATGAAGCGCGATCTTATCCGGATGACGCGCCAGAAGATGCCGCTCATCGGGGCCGTTGTCCGGCCTATCCTCTGGCTTTTTTTTCTCGGAACCGGACTCAAATTCGGTTTCATCGCCCTGCCGCTCGTCGGAATCAACTGGCAGCAGTATATCTTTCCCGGCATCATCGCCATGAACGTCCTTTTTTCCGGGGTGATGTCCGGGGCCACCATCGTCTGGGACCGCGAATTCGGCTTTCTCAAGGAGATCACCATCGCCCCGATACCCCGCTGGTCGATCATTCTCGGGAAGGTCCTCAGCGGCACCATCATCGCGGGCTGCCAGGGAATTCTCGTTCTGGCGGTCTATCCGCTCCTGGGCATCTCCCTCGGACTTCTGCAGTTGGCCCAGACCCTGCTGGCCATCTTTTTCATCGCCATGGCGGTAACCGCCGTCGGCGTACTGCTCGCCGCGCGGATCCGCACCCTTGAGGGTTTCGGCGCGGTCAACAACTTCGTTGTCATGCCGGTCTTTTTCCTCAGCGGCGCCCTTCATCCCCTGTCCAACATCCCGGACTGGCTGAAGATTCTGATTTATCTCAATCCCTTCAGCTATGCGGTGGATCTTCTACGCGTTATTCTTCTGGGGCTGGACGGAGATCCCGTGCTTGACATCCTGACCATCGTCCTGTTTACCAACGTCATTTTCCTGTCCGCACTCTACCTTTTTGCGCAGCGCAGGCAATATTACTCCTGAAGCAGGAATCATCGATCCCGAAAGAGGGGCTCATTCCGATTCCGGATCGACCATGTCGGCAGGGCGGCGGAAAAGAGGCGGCGAAGGCGCATCCGGGCATCCGTCGGGGAGCCGGCAACGCAGTCCGCAACAATGGCGCTTTGATATGGCATTGGAAGAGGGTGATGAGACGATCCTTCAGCGAAGAAATGGCCTGCTGCCGGTGCTGCCCGCGTGAATGCGGTGTCAACCGCCTCAGGGGAGAGACCGGCTTCTGCCGGACCGGTTCCGGCATTCCCGTTGCCCATATCGGACTGCACTTCGGAGAGGAGCCCCCTATCTCCGGTTCCCGTGGATCGGGCACCATCTTTTTCGCCGGATGCAATCTCCGCTGCGTCTTCTGCCAAAATCACCAGATCAGCCAGGAGTTTCGAAAGAGGAGCCTACGAACCCTTTCTCCCCGGGAACTCGCCGACGAAATGCAGCGCCTTGAAAAGGACGGGGCACACAACATCAACCTCGTCTCTCCGTCCCACCTCATCTTTCCCCTGGCAGATGCAATTTCAATCGCCCGGGACAGAGGGCTCACCCTTCCCATCATCTACAACTCCAACGGTTACGATTCCGTTGCAGCGCTCCGTGAGATCCGGGGGCTCATCGATATCTTTCTGCCCGACCTGAAGTATCTCGACGAGGAAGCGGCCAGAGAGCTTTCCGCCGCCGACGATTATGCCCGGGTCGTCCCCGGCGTCCTCGGGGAGATGTTCGCCCAGGTCGGCCCCCTCGTGCTCGATGAGGCCGGTTCAGCCCGGCGGGGTCTGCTGGTCCGCCATCTCGTTCTGCCCGGCTATCTTGAGAACAGCCGTTCCTGCCTCCGTCTTCTGGCCGGACTTTCCCGGGATCTTCCCATCAGCATCATGTCCCAATATTCCCCGCAATTCCGGGCAGGAGAATATCCGCGGATCAACAGGACTCTTTCCGAAGAGGAGTACGAGGCGATCATCGACTACGCCCTGGAACTCGGCCTGGGAAACGCCTTCATTCAGGAGTGTGGAAGTCAAAAGGAATACCTGCCCGATTTTTCACGGACCGACCCCTTTTAAGCTTAACCATGCACGGTGACTCACGATGTTCCCTCCGGTTGCCGACAAAATATTTCTTGACAAAGCCATGATTACATAATATCCACATCGACGCTATCCTAGGAGGCCGAATGTCGGTGAGATGCTGAGATTTCCAGATAATTCTCGAGCTCTTCACCGATGGGTAATGCACGATCATATTCGGGTGGCAAGTCTGGTTGTTGAAAGCTTTTCTAACCCTTCCCTCTTTCATTGGGAAGCGCGTTAGATCTCAAGAGTTTTTCGGCTTGCATAATAAATTTTAACTCTATCAACGGACTGTCTACTATGAGCACGTCATTATTGACTTTTGCCAAAGGTGGGGTTCATCCTCCAGAATCCAAAGAAATAACCGAACGATTGGCTATTGAGAAGATGCCCCTGC
>JAVETB010000106.1:0-8362 GCA_034006265.1 Syntrophus sp. (in: bacteria)
AGTTACCACAACAGGCGTGCCGTTCGTCCTCAGACACGCTAGAGGCACACAATCGAGATAGATGTGGAGAATATCGAATGGATCCTCCTGCTCAAATACCTCAGACAGGTAGAGCCGTTCGCTCAGCGTCGGCGGAGTCGACGATTTCCCGCCACGGACAGCGGTGTTTCTTTTCCCGGGTATTCCCCATGCGTTTAGACCATCAGAGGCAAAGGAAACAACATCGATGCCACGCCTCACAAGGGCTTCTGTAAGCGGAGAAACAATGTTTTCCCATTCGCTGTAGCTGCAAGGGGTTGTACACCAATTAAGGGGCAAAAACAAAGCGACCCTCATGATTATCCGGGGCTCCTCATAACGACGGTGCTTTATGACAAGATGAAATCAAGATTTCTCTGTGTGTGATGTTGAAATTGCAACGAATATGCCCTACTCATTTGTTCTTCTTGAACATCCCCCCTGTTGATGGTCTGTTCCATTGAGCTCTTCTCTGATCGCCGCAATCGAGCCATTCTGTGATCGGCATAATCGAGCCATCAGCTGCGGTAATCTTTGTCAGGTCAAAAAAGTGGTTCATCCGGATAATGAGTACCTCTGAGTATGCAGGTGATAGAGTCGGAGTTTGAAGTGAGATATAATCCAAAGTTGTGGACAGGATAGAAAGAAGGCGTATCCTCCAAACGTTTAACCCAAAAAACGAGCCCCCTTAGGAAGAGGGGGAGGGAAGGATACGCCCATGGAGAATAATGAACGCGATGTTTTGGAAAATCAAGTCAAAGAAGATTCAAAAAGCGCCTTGGAGCTGATTATCCAAGAAGGAGCCTGCCGAATGTTGCAGGCGGCGATCGAGAACGAAGTCACCGAGTATATTGAGCGCTTCAAGCATGAAAAAGACTCCAGAAATAGACGGTTGGTCGTGAGAAACGGATCCTTGCCGGAAAGAGAAATCGTAACAGGTATTGGCCCTTTGAAATTAAAACAGCCCCGGATTCATGACAAAAGAGAAGATCAGCATTTCACGAGCAATATTTTGCCAAGATATATGCGCCGGATTCCCTCTGTTGATGCCTTAATTCCGGCTCTGTATCTTAAGGGGATCTCCACAGGCGATTTCAGCAAGGTGCTGGAATCCATATTGGGGAAGAATGCATCGGGGCTTTCCGCCACCAATATCGTCCGGCTGAAGAAACTCTGGGAACGGGATTATAAGGAATGGGCCGGGCGTGATCTTTCCTGCAAGAGGTATGTGTATTTCTGGGCAGACGGCATTTACTTCAACGTTCGCTTGGAAGATGCCGAGAATAAGCGGCAATGCATCCTGATTATCATGGGGACCTTGGAAAACGGAAAGAAAGAACTCGTCTCCATTCTCGATGGCTACAGGGAGAGCAAACAGGCCTGGCAGGAGATGCTGCGTGATCTCAAGCACAGGGGGCTCAAAGCAGGTCCCAAGTTGGCGGTTGGTGACGGCGGTCTGGGATTCTGGTCTGCCCTGCGCGAGGAATTTCCGGAAACGGTTGAGCAGCGTTGCTGGGTTCATAAAACGGCCAATATTCTTGATAAGATGCCGAAAAGCGTCCAACCGAGAGCCAAGGCGCATATCCGGGACATGTACATGGCGCCGACCAAGGAGGAAGCCTTTTTTTTTTGAGCGCAGCCACAAAAAAAGATGGAAAAATAAACCGATTTAGACAAGAAAGGCGAGGGAGAAAGGAAGGAGCCCCTCGCGTAATCTGCCCGATTCGATGACGGAGCTCCTGCCTTCCAGAAAGCAGGGGCTATGCTATCACCAGAAATTCTTCAGCGCAAATCTCTTTTTCTCTTTTTACACAATATCGATATTGAACTTGCCGAAGGCGTTCGCCTGAACAAGTGCCCTTTTGCGGGGGACCTCTCCACTATGCAGCCTATCAGCGCAAACCTCGCGGAGGTCCTCCTGATCTGGACGAGGTCTGTGCAACCCGGCTGAGTTTGTGTTGTGGCCGGGAGGGGTGCCGGAAACGGGTATTGCCGCCGTCGGTGTTGTTCTGGGGGCGCCGTGTTTACTGGGCTGCTGCAATGCTGGTGATCATGGCGCTGCGCCAAGGCCGTGATCAAGGCTATACGATTGAAAGACTGAAAGTGCTTTTTGGAGTGACCCGTCCCACCCTGCGGCGCTGGATGCGTTACTTCCGGGAGACTTTTCCCTGCAGTCCCTTCTGGAAGTGGCTGTCGGGAAGGTTGTCGCCACCCGTTCCAGTGGAACAGTTGCCCAGGGGGCTCCTTGAGCGTTTCATTCGGATCTGCGGAGAGCCGGAACGGGGATTGACGTCTTGCCTGAGAGCCATTCTCCTGGGACCGTTTGGTCGCAATGCCTGAGGGGAAGGGTGTTCACCCGGCGGTCACGCAAAAGTTGTGCGGCTTCATCCCGTAAACAGATGGGCTATAGGGTGTCCATCAAGGGATTCGACAGGGAGCGCCTCCATGGGGGAGGCCACAGAAGCGAATCCGAGGGAGAAATACCCGATGAGTGTTCCCAAAATGCCCCGGTGGCAACAGTGGGCACAGTTCCGCTTTGCCGTCATTGGCGGATTATTGTCCCGGCAAATGGAGAACGGCCAATTGCAGAAGGAGTTGGAGGTGTTGGCCGGCAAAAGCTATCAGCACCCCATCGATCCCGAGAAGTCGATTCGCCTCGGCTTTTCGACGATTGAGCGCTGGTACTACCAGGCCAGAAAGTCGCCGGATCCCATTGCCGCCCTGGGGAGAAAAATCCGCTCCGACGCCGGTCAGCGGTGGTCGATCAGCGAGGAACTCAAAGCGTTGATTGCCTCGCAGCACAAAAATTATCCAGGCTGGAGCGTGCAACTCCATTTTGACAATCTGGTTGCGCTGGCCGAACGAGAAAAGCAACTGCTCCCCCTGCCCAGCTACAAGACGGTGCTGCGCTGCATGCGGGACAACGGCTGGCTGCGAAGCAGAGTTCCCCTCCAGCCCACGCCGGGCCAGCTCCAGGCGGCACAACGTCTGGAACACCGGGAAGTGCGAAGTTATGAAGCTTCCCACCTCCACGCGCTCTGGCATCTGGATTTTCATCACACCAGAATCCGCCTGGTCGATGAATCGGGAAAGTGGCACTGGCCCATGGCGCTTGCCATCCTCGACGATTACTCGCGGCTTTGCTGTCATCTGCAGTTCTATCTGGCCGAAACCGCCGAGTGTCTGGTTCATGGGCTTACCCAGGCCGTCATGAAACGCGGACTGCCCCGGGCACTGATGACGGACAACGGCTCGGCCATGATCGCCGAGGAAACACGGCAGGGACTTTCACGCCTGGGCGTTGTCCATGAGACCACCTTGCCCTACTCGCCCTATCAGAACGGCAAGCAGGAAGTCTTCTGGGGACAGCTGGAGGAACGCCTGATCGCCATGTTCCGGGGCATGGAAAACGTCAGCCTGGCTTTTCTCAACCAAGCCGGACAGGCCTGGGTCGAGCAGGATTATCACCGCCGCATCCATCGTGAAATCGGCGTTACGCCCCTGGAGCGAATGCTCCGTGGTCCCGATGTGGGACGTCCATCCCCCGATGCACAGACCCTGTATCTGGCCTTCACCCGCCAGCTGATCCGCACCCCGCGCCGCAGCGACGCAACCGTTGTGGTAGACGGAATACGCTACGAATTGCCGTCGCGATTCGCTCACCTGCGCACCGTCACGTTACGCTCGCCTGGCTGGGACAAAAGCCGGATGACGCTCGTCGATCCTAAAACCGGGGGACCGCTGGTGCGCCTGCTGCCCCAGGACAAAACGAAGAATGCTTCCGGCCTGCGGCGAACCATCGATTCTCCAGCCACGAACAACGCGGATCTGAAAAACAAGCCGCTGCCGGCACTCCTGCAAAAATGGCTGGCCGACTACGCCGCTACCGGGCTTCCACCCGCTTATCTGCCCAAGGAGGAAACCGATCGATGAATAATACCCATCTTCGCGCACTCTACGGGTTGAAACACAATCCCTTCCTCTCCAACCTCCCCCCCGAAGCCCTGTGGGTGCTGCCCGGAGCAGATATTTTTGAACACCGCATCCAGGCCCTGGTAAATCAGGGCGGTTTCGCCCTGATCACCGGCGAGCCGGGTCAAGGAAAAAGCAAAACCCTCCAATGGATCGCCCAGCGTCTTCGCCTCATGCCCGACCTGGTTGTCGGCGTCATGGAGAGACCGCAAAGCAAACTGGCCGACTTCTATCGGGAATTGGGAGAACTCTTCGGAGTGGGATTGACACCCTTGAATCGCTACGGCGGCTTCAAGGCCCTGCGTACAAAGTGGAAAAATCACTGCCAGTCCACCCTGGCACGTCCGGTCCTCCTCATCGACGAAGCGCAGGAAGTATCCTCATCCTGCCTGACCGAACTGCGCCTGCTGCAAAGCGCAACCTTCGATTCGGAAAGTCTCCTCTTTACCATCCTGTGCGGTGACGAACGTCTGCCGGAACGTTTCCGAACCGCGGAACTTCTCCCCCTGGGAAGCCGGATCCGAGTCCGGCTCCAGTTGGCGCCTCTTACCCCGGAACAACTCCGGGAGTACATCAGCTTCTCCCTGGAGCAGGCCGGAAACCCCCAACTGATGACCCAGGAACTGATCCGGACCCTTGCCGCTCATTCTCTCAATAATCTGCGTGTCCTCAACCAGATGGCCTCTGAATTACTGGACGTCGCTGCCGAGCGTAACTTGACTCGAATGGACGAGTCTCTTTTCTTTGAGGTATTTCAGACCACAGCCTTAAAACCACACCGCTCCAAAACGCAGCAGCCTGCAAAATCCCTGTGATTTTCCCTCTCCATAATCATACACCGGGGCGTCGTCATGTGGCGCCCTCTTATCTTTCCTATCGTCCAGACTATCCTCTTTTGTATTCCCTCATTTTAACTGGCCACCGCTCCCTCAGTTATTGTGGCCACTCTCACAGGTAGCAGAATCTGTCCCTAGAAGTTGTACTTTTCGTACTCCTCTTTGACCGACTCGGCTCCGATTGCTTTGCCGGTTTTGGCGTCTTTCACTGTGTGCTTGAGGATCTCTTCCCGTGTGAGGGCATCATCATCCAGGTTGACTCGTCCCTTGATAATCTCGCAGGCGGCCAGGTAGCCGTCTTCGATCGCCTGAGCCATGTCGTACTCGTAGGCCGGCTCGCCGAAGTGCTTGTAGTTGTCGGAGCAAATCTGGACGTCGGCGTCGGCCTCCTTGTTTCCTTTGATAATCTTGATCTTGCGCGGGGTGGCGGTCAGACCGACCTGGACCGCTTGGGGGTTGCGGGTCAGTACTTGCGACCACTTACCCCAGGCGGAGCGATGGCATTCGTCGATGACGATGTGGGAAAAATAGTTCTCTGGGTAGTTTTTGGTCAGAAAGTTGGCGTCTGCCTCGTCGGAGTCCACGTCCAGGGTCTGGTAGGTGGCGACCACTACGCGGGCATTCTTCTCCGGGTTGCTGCTGGTTGCGGGCATGGCGTCGGAGCCGAAAACCTTTTGCAGGGCGGCCAGTTCCTGAGTACGCAGTTCCTCCCGGTCGCAAACGAACAGGGCACGGCGCAGCTGCCCGGCGTCGGCGATCTTCTTGAGAAGGTTGACAGCGATGAAGGTTTTGCCTGCCCCAGTGGCCAGCGACAGGAGCGCTCTCTTCGACTCGCCTTGGACGTCACAGCGTGCGATTTTCTCCAGCACTGCACGAATGGCAGCATCCTGGTAGTAGCGTCTACCTGCTTCGCCGCCATGGTACATTGCCAGCAACGGCTTGGCTGCTGAAGAGTCGAGGGAGAAACCCATCCCTTTTTCATACCGCTTTCGCAGATCGTCTGGGGTGGGAAATTCCGCCATCGGGCGTGGGGCGCAAGTTACTCCGGTGAATCTGTCGAACTCGACGAACAGGTGGCCGTTGGAGGAGAACACGAAGGGAACGTTGAGCCGTTTGCAGGCTGCATAGGCTTTTGCTTGCTCCAAGCCGTGACCGGGATGCTTTCCTTCCGCCTTGACCTCGATGACTGCCACGGCGACCGGCTGGCTGGCGCTGGCCACCTTGAGTCTCAGCGTGTAGTCCACCTTTCCCTTGGCGTTGCGCTTGGCCTTGCCTGCCACAATCTCGATGGTTCCGGCACACTCTTCACGCTTGATGTGGTCTTCTGTCCAGTTCCGCTTGTATATTGCGGGATCGATCAGCTTTGACCTGGTATCGGATTCGTTATAGCTCATTTGGCCCCGTTGAAAAAATCTTACCGAAAGCAGCTTTTTTTAAGCCTGTAGGAATTAGGATGTTGGCCGGATTGGTTCGTGACTTTCAGAAATATATTCATCAGGAACACTCTTTGGGCACGGTGTGTTCCATCCTTGATCGGCGAGCTGGGCATCGATGACGACGCGAGAGAAGGCTTCATTGTTATTCTGCATGAGCGTTTAGATTGGCCTTTCAGTTCAGACAGGGAAGGGTGAAGTCGGTTTTGGTTTTAAGCTATAGCCTCCAGGCCCTTTTTTTGTACCAGGGCAAGTAGTTTAAGAGACGGCCCACGTGGTTCTTTTTCCCCTCTTTCCCACTTACTCACCAAGCTAACAGTAACATTCAGGTATCTTGCAAACACGGCTTGACTGACACCGGCTTTCTTTCTTAGTGCCGCGATTTCCTGTGCAGAGAGTTTGTCCACAGTTGTCAGGCAAGATACATCGAAATCCCTCATCGTCTTGTTGTCTATCAATCCAAGGCGATGCAGGCCTGTCGCCGTTTCGTGCAGCGCTTCCAACGCTTCACTCCGATATTTTTTCGCCATTGTAATTTACCTCCTCCAATTCGCCCGCATTTAATGCTTTAGCTATGTCCGCATCACTAAAACTCAGATATATTTGCGCCATTTTTTGGTAGGTATCCAGTTCCTCGGCGTTAAGATTCGCCTTGGTACTCTTTTGGAATCCGTACACGAACACGACTCTGCTTTTTGCACGATAGACGATGATCGTTCTGTAGCCACCCCTTTTCCCCTCGCCTGTGCGTGCCACCCGCTTTTTGATGAGGTTACCACCTAGAGCCCCATCGTGTAGACCATTTTCAACTTCCTGTACGGCATCCGCTAATTTCTTATCGCTGAGACCCTCTTTTCGTGCAAAGCGTTTAAACCATTTGGTTTTGAATATCTGCACTACAGCCCTCCAAGTTACGGTGAATATATAGCACTAAGTCCTATATATTGCAATGCCTCTAATTGATTGAAAAACTATTGTCCGTGCTTGCTTGGAAATTATGGGGTATTTTTTGGGGTATTTGGAAGAAATAGAAATAATCAATCGATGGTATATCAATAAGTTAACTCATTAGTGTCCGGTTATTACCACGGCAAATAAATATATAAATTAAATGTGTTCTGTGCTATATTACGAAAATGGAAAAGACAGACGCACGCAAGCATAGCCCAGAAACCCAACATCAGATACGGATACAGATTATTCGACTTCGGAAGCAGGGTTTTTCCAACCGAGCAGTAGCTGAGGGTGTCGGCATCAGTGAAAGTCATGCCAGCACGATATGGCAGCGCTACAAGAAGGAAGGCAGTAAGGCAATCAAGCTTGGAAGACGCGGTCGCCGCACAGGCGGGCAACGGACACTTTCCTCGGATCAAGAAAGGGAAATTCAAAAGGCATTGATTGACAAGATGCCGGACCAGATGAAAATGCCCTTTGCCCTGTGGACGCGAGATGCCGTGAGATTGTTGATCAAGCGGCTCTATAAAGTCGATATGCCTATCCGGACGGTTGGAGAATATCTTCATCGCTGGGGGTTTACCCCACAGAAACCGGTCAAACGCGCCAACGAGCAGAGTACTGAGGCGGTGAAGAAGTGGCTGGATGAGGATTATCCGATCATAGCCACGCGAGCGAAGCAACAGAAGGCAGAAATTCACTGGGGTGATGAGACGGGTGTTCAGGCAGGTACCAATCGTGTCCGGGGCTTTGCCCCAAAAGGAGAAACACCGGTCATCAGGATGGTGGCTAAAAAGAGCCGTGTCAGTATGATATCGTCCATCACCACTGGTGGTAAGGTTCGCTTCATGATGTACCAAAATGCCATGAATACCGAGCTTTTGATCAAGTTCATGACTCGTCTGATCAAAGGTTCCGACCGGAAGGTTTTTCTCATTCTGGATAATCTTCGTGCTCATCATAGCAAAATTGTCAAACAATGGCTGGCGGATCATAAGGAACAGATAGAGGTTTTCTATCTTCCTTCCTATTCACCGGAATTGAATCCAGACGAATACCTGAACGGCAATCTGAAGACCAATGTCTATTCAGGAGAACCAATCCGTAATCGTGAAGATATCGAAAAAAAGACACGTTCATTTATGCGGA
>JAVETB010000107.1:0-8292 GCA_034006265.1 Syntrophus sp. (in: bacteria)
GGATCAACGTCTGGAAAGCGACAAGAAGCTGAAGCGCATTACTCTGGCACTCGGTGCGCCCGGTAAAAAAATGGCGGAGTTTTGGGTTGAACCGACACCATCGATCGGTGTCTGGAAGGCCAGGTGGGCGCTTACCGAGGCCGAACGTTTGAGACTCCGCTGTCTTTCCGATGTACTCATAGCTGACCGCTATGGACTCGGCAGTGATGATGTACGACACATTTTGCAGGACAGCGACCGTCCGCTTCCCATCACATTAGGCAACAATCCAAAGGGTTTCTGGCGCGTCGATAAGGACAAGGACCCCGAATTGCGCCACACAGTCCTGACCCTCATTGCTTTCCACGACCTGGAGGAAAAAGTTCGCGCCTGCGGCGGCAACAGTGAAGAGGGCATCAATCTCTTCCTCAACCAGAACGATGGCGAGGGCTGGCTGCTCCCTGAAACCCTCTGCCTTGCCGACTATGGCCTCGGCCATGACGAGCGGGCGAAGCGTCCTCAACCTGTCGCCTCCCGCCTCGGCCCCCGTTTCTTCGACTGGCAGCTTGCCCAATCCCCCGAGGAATCCTGGCGCGAGTGTCACCTCCACGCCCGCAATCTCCTGGGAGAAATGGGCTATCAACAACTTCTTAATGACATTAAATCTCCGGGGGAAGCGAAAAAATCGCTCAAGGGACCAGAGCAACCTTCAACGGCAGATCTTGGCAGAGGGAAACAAGGAGAGCTTTTTGACTGAAGACATCCTGGAGTTTACGTGGGATAACGGGCCATCGGAAAACTGAAATGAATGAATTGCATCGGATTACATCGGTAAAGTTCTCACGCTACAAAGCATTCCGAGATTTTTCATTGTCATTGGATCGATTTAATATTCTTGTAGGCCCGAATAACTCAGGAAAATCGACCATTCTGGGCGCTTTTCGAATTTTAGCCGAAGCACTGCATAGAGCCAGGGCAAAAGCGCCAACATTTGTTCAAGGACCGCAAGCTCTTCGTTGGTTTCTGAAAGTAAAATGACTGGCTGTGTGCATCGATCGGGAAAAGACGACCATTTTGGCGAAAAGATTCGTTTGCATTTTGTGATTGAAAAGGTGAAATAATTACCCATAGTGAATCATATTAGCAACAGACTGGCTGCTACCAGTTGACGTTGCGACTTGATACAGGAAATATTATTACCTATATGTCCACAGAACAAAAACTACGGGGGACAGATTTCTTTGCCACCCACCCGGTTTTTTCTCTCGACGAGGCCGTTGCGGACCTGGCACCGGGGGGGAAACGGTTGCGTGTCGTCGAACGACTAAAGCACCACCTCAGGGCGGGTCGCCTGAAACACGTTACACGCGAGATATATGCTGTTGTCCCTCCGACTTGGTCCCCGGAGCATTTCCACCCCGATCCTTTTCTGGTGGCAAGTGCCATGTACCCTGGTGGTGTCTTTTCGCACCACAGCGCCCTGGAGCTGCTCGGTGCCGCGCACTCACTTTGGAATCAATGCACCCTTTATATCAAAGGTCGCCGTCGTCCGCTTATACTGGAAGACGCAACTCTCCGTTTCCTGGATATTCCCCTTTCAATGAAGGGCGACTCGGACAAGCAAATCGGCACACGGCGGATAGAGCGCCAAGGCAAACTGCTCGATGTCACCGGCCCCGAACGAACATTGGTTGAAGGATTCAGCCGTCCGGCACTGACCGGGGGACTGGAGGAACTGGTTAACTCCGCCGCCGGTTTCACCACCCTGGATCTTGAACTCCTGGAGGAGGTCCTGCGCCGGTATGACATGGCAAAGCTCTGGGCGGCAACGGGTTGGTTTCTGGAGAAGTTTCAGAACGCTTTCTACGTGCCTGATGCGCTTCTGACCCGCATGGAACAGCACCGTCCACGTTCCCGGGCGTACGTCGAGCGCGGGCAGCGGGGCGGCCTCCTTGTCAAACGCTGGAACCTGATCCTTCCCAAGGTTGTTTTGTCTCCGGGAGAGCCCGATGAACGTTAGTCTGGAGTACATGAGACACTGCTCGAATCAGACCGGCTATCGTATCGAACCGCTGGAGAAGGTCGTGCGTCTCGGGGAAATGGCGGCAGATATCAAGAGGCACTCGCTTCTCGGGGCGGTGCTTGCTCTAAAAGGCGGCACAGCCTTCAACCTCTGTTTCGGCCCGCCCAAACGGCTCTCCGTAGATCTTGATTACAATTACATAGGACATCTCGACCGAGCTGACATGCTGGAAGCCCGGCCGGTTGTGGAACAGGCTGTTGTCGACCTGGCCTGGCGCCAAGGTTATCGTGTGCAGCAGTCGGCCGACGCATTCGCTGGACGAAAGTTTTATCTCCTCTACCGATCTGCCCTCGGACCGGAGGATCGGATCGAGGTAGATCTGAATTTTCTCTTCCGGATGCCTATCGCCGGGATTGAGAGGCGAGAACTCTGGCAGCCCGGTGAATTGGATCGCCCCCTTGTCCAGGTCGTCAGCCTGGAAGAGATTCTCATCGGCAAGTTCTTGGCTCTACTCGATCGCAGTGCTGTACGAGATGCCTGGGATGTGGCCTATCCTCCGTTGGTATCGACAGAGGTGTTCCAATCGATCCAGTTTCGGCGATGGTTCATCGCCCTTTCTTCAATTCTTGAACACCCGCTTATGACCTATAGCAGAGACCGTCTTGAGGCAGGCATGACCGATCAGGATATTGAAGAACGGCTTGCCCCCCTTCTGACTGGTGTCTCGACTGTCCGGGGGGAACTAATTGAACGCGCATGGGGCAACTTGGCCAAGTTTCTGACCTTGGATCCCGATGAGGAAGGGTTCATCACCGCCGTTCAACAGGGGGAGCTGAGGCTTGAATTGCTCTTTTCACAGGATTCGGATGAAGCTGGCCGTATCGCCGGGCATCCGGCTATTCTATGGAAAATTCAAAATGTGCGGAATTATCTGGCCCGGCCGAGCAGGCCGGGAAAAGGCGCCGGTTCGGACAAACAGCGCTAATTATGAGGGCTGATCATGGCATTAAATCCGATTGTCTTTACCGAAAAAGTTGTCCGAAGTTTTCTCCGCTATCAGCTTACCGCCTATCCTTTCGCCGATGAACGCCTCCATGCACAGATGCGGCAACTGCTGTCGCTGGATGAAACACGCCAATCTCCCCTTTTAAAGGGTCCCTACATCAGCCTCTCCCGGCCCTTCCGACAAGGGGCAACGATCGAAGAGCTGGTGCGGGAGGGCATCTTTCACCCCCACATGAGGTACCGCATCCCCGCGGAGATTTCCCGGGTCTACGGGCACCAGGAGGAGGCGATCCGGGCCATTCATGCCGGGCGGACGACTCTGGTCTCGACGGGAACCGGCTCCGGAAAAACCGAATGCTTTCTCTATCCCATTATCAGCAAATGTTTTTCCTTGCGCGATGAAGGGGCACCTGCGGGCATCAGCGCCGTCATCGTCTATCCCATGAATGCCCTGGCGGAAGACCAGCTCGGCCGTCTGCGGTCCCTTCTGGCCGGTACGGACATTTCCTTCGGCATGTATGTCGGGAAGACGCCGGAGCGGGAGGCTGAGGTAACAGGCATCCGTCTTCCCGCCGGATCGTCGCTGGCCGATTATGAGGCAAGACTTGCGGAGGTGCGCCGGGAAAGGCGAAGCGAAACCGTCCATCCCCCGGAGGAGATCTGCTCCCGGGAGAAAATGCGAACTCCCGGCCGTCAACCGCGAATCCTGCTGACCAATGTGAAGCAGTTGGAACTCCTGCTTACCCGCCAGCGGGATGTCGAGTTGTTTGCCGATGCAAGGCTCGATTTCCTCGTTTTTGACGAAGCTCATACCTTTGCGGGCGCCCAAGGTGCTGAAACGGCCTGTCTCATCCGCAGACTCCGGGCCTTCTGCGGACGGGAAGCCCGGGAATCCGTCTGCATTGCTACATCGGCAACCATTGCCGATCAGCGGAATCCCGATGCGGCGCGCGATTTTGCGTCCCGTTTCTTTGGCGTGGAGAAGGAAAGGGTCGTCACCGTCAGTGAGGCATACCAGCCGGAGGTATGGGCTGACAAACGCGTAACGCCACCTCTGCCGAAAAAAGATGCCGGTCTGTTGCTTAATGAATGCGTGCAGGCTGTGGAGGAAGAGCATGAAGAAGGGTCCGCCGTCCGCGCCGTCTATCGCATTCTGGCCTCATCCGATCTCTCGGCGGGGAATTGGTCCGAAGCCCTTCATGCCGGTCTATCAAAGAACGAGATGGTCTTTCGACTTACCGAAGTCCTTGAATCGCCGCGCCCTCTTGAAGAACTTCCCGTTGAGTTGGAAAAGAAAATCGGCCGTTGCGTAACCGAAGCGGAAATTCTGGCCTGGCTTACTCTGGGGGCGGCAGCAAGGAAAGAAGGCAGGCCACTGATAAGACCTGTTGTACATGTCTTTATTCGAGGCATCAGCGGCGCCGTCGTGACCTTTCCGGAAGGAAAAACGGGGCCGAAGCTCTGGCTCGCCGCAGAAGACGAAATCGAAGCCGGTGGAAATGAGGAGCGAAGCGCCCATTTTCCTGTCACAACCTGCACCACCTGCGGGCAACACTACTTTGTCGCCTTTTTAAAGGATTTTGAATTTTCAGGCCGACGGCCGGGCGGCGGCGAGCTTTCCGGCGATGGGTCCTTCTGGCAACCGCTGGAAGAAGCTCAAGGTGGAAACCGCGTCGTGCTCGTTGACCAGATTGTCGGCGGCAGCGATGACGAAGATCTCGATGAACATGAGCGCATCGCCGCAATCCGTTTCTGTCGTCGTTGCGGCGCCGCCCATCCCGATGCAGTGAACCGCTGCCGCCATTGCGGTGCAGTCGGGGAACCTGTGCTTCTTTATGCCGTGCGGCAGAAGAGAGACAATCCGGGCATGCTTACAAGTTGCCTCTCCTGCGGGTCCAATGGGCGGCGCATCGGCAGCAACTACCGGGAACCGGCTCGACCTGTCCGTGCGACCAATGTGGCCGACGTGCATGTTCTGGCTCAGGACATGGTACACCATTCGGAACGGCCACGGCTCCTGGTTTTCTGCGACAACCGGCAGGATGCTGCCTTCCAGGCAGGCTGGATGAAGGATCATGCCCGCCGTTTCCGTCTCCGTTCTCTCATGGCCGAGGGTCTCAAGAACGGTTCCGTTTCCATCGGCGATCTGGCCATGCACCTCGATGAGATTCTGGAAAGGGACGAGGCGCTTTCCCGTGCCCTTGTTCCCGAGGTGTGGCAAGTCGTCCGTCGAGAAGGCGGCGGCGGCCGCCACGAACAGGAACGACGGAAATTTCTCCGCATTCAGGTGCTGCGGGAAGTCACGCTTTCCTCTCGACAATCCATTGGTCTCGAACCATGGGGACGGATGAAGGTGGATTATGAAGGCCTCGACCCCGCATTGCCCTGGATTCAGGAAAATGCCCATGCCCTTGGCATGCCTCCCGAAGATCTCCGCGACGGTGTTGCAGGCCTTCTCGATTATCTGCGACGTAAGCGGGTATTGTATGACCCGGAACTCGAAATTTTTACCAAATACTGGATGGATGGGGATCGTGAAGTCCAGCAGGGCTACCTTCCCCAGTTAGGAGGACCGGTTGGAACAAAACTTCAGCGCAGCCCGGAGGAACGACAGGAACTGGTAGCCCAATGGTTCAGCGATAAGGGGCAGACCACAATAAGTCAGATGGCCAGAAAGTGGGGCGTGTCCGCGGAGAATACCGAATCCTTTCTGGAAGGCTTGTTCCGCTTTCTCGTGGGCATAGGTCTCCTCAAACCGGTCCGCCTCAAAGGATCGAAGGGAAATCCCCTGTCAAGAGTCAGCGGTGTCTACCAGGTTGACGCCGACCGCCTGCGCCTCCATCAGAATCATGGAGTGTGGCGATGCCGGAGCTGCCGACGCCGCACGACACGGCGAACTCCGAAGCAGACCTGTCTGGCCTGGCGCTGCGACGGTGATCTGGAATTCATCCCAGAAGAAGCAGACAACTACGACCTGCAACTCCTCGATCAGAGATATTCGATGCTCCGGCCCGAAGAACATACGGCCATGGTCCCCCATGAAGAACGGGAGCGTCTTGAAAATCTCTTCAAGGGCGATTCTGAAGCGGTCAATGCCTTTGTCTGCACCCCTACCCTCGAACTGGGCGTGGACATTGGCAAGCTCGATGCGATCCTCATGCGAAACGTCCCGCCTTTACCCGCTAATTATTGGCAGAGGGCCGGCCGTGCGGGTCGGCGTCACCGTATGGCGGTGGATTTGACTTATTGCCGCCCGGTCTCGCACGACCGAGCGTATTTTGCCGAACCCCTGAAACTGCTGGCGGGCTTGGTCGACCCTCCGGCATTCAATCTGCGCAATGAGCTGATGGTCGCCAAACATGTTCATGCGATGGTCATTACAAGGCTGCACCAGTACGCCCGCGATGCCTCCCGGTCCGCAACGGAGCGTCGCAACATCGAAAACACACTGAAAACCTGCCTCCCAGACAGAGTGTCGGATTATCTCTTTGAAAACGGCTTTGTGAAGGAGAAACGACCAGACCTTGTTCCTCTGCAATCCTTGATCGACAGTAACATCAACGATCTCTCCATCTACGTGGAGCGTGCACTCTGCCAAGGTTGGCCGGAAGTAGACCAAGAAGTAACGCGCCCGGAGGCGCTCCGCAGCCATGTGCAGGGCATGGTTGGCATACTTGAGGAGGTGATTTCCCGGCTGGAACGCCGTCTGCGTTGGGCTCTGGAACAGATAAGGCGACTGAACGGGCTGAGGGAGAAACAGGGCGATCTGGACCAGGAAGACGAGTCCCTTTTCCGGCGCTGCGATACCCTTGTCAAGCGCCTCAAAGGCACAGCGCGCCGTACCCGCCGCGAAGCTGAAGGATATGACGATGTCAACACTTACGGGGTTCTGGCTGCTGAAGGCTTCCTGCCCGGTTATGGACTGGAAACAGGCTCCGTTCTGGGAACCGCGGAGATTCCTTTCTGGCAGGCGGGCGCAATGGCGTTTGCGCTGCCCCGACCGCCCGGACTTGCCTTGAGGGAGTATGTGCCCGGCAACCTGATCTATGCCAATGGAAATCGATTTGTGTCTCGCCGGTTTCATCGCGACATCGATGAACAACGGCAGGAAACGCCTGTCTTCGAAGTATCGTACGAACGCCAGGCTGTCAAATTGACCAATATCGGCATTCCTCCAGCCGCCCTTGGAGCGGTTGTTCTGCAGACCATTGCAGTTTGCGACGTAGATCTTGTGCACCAATCCCACATTTCCGATGAGGAAGAGTTTAGATTCCAGATGAGTGTAGCGGTCTACGGCCTGGAACTCGATCAGCACAATGGCGGGATTGCCTATAGGTGGGGCGGTCAGGCTTTGCACCATCGCCGCGGTGTCAGACTGCGCATGGTCAACGTCGGCGCTGCATCGGCAATCGACAGGTTTGAGAGGTTCGGCTATCCCGTTTGCAGGGTCTGCGGGCAGAGCATTTCTCCCCTCTCGTCGGATCGGCAGCGCGAACACTTTGAACAGACCCATCAAGAGCGCTGCGGAAGACCCCTTGCTCCAATCGGGTTTTATGCCGATGTGGTGGCAGATGTCCTGTCATTGCCGGCTTGTTCCGATAAAACAATGGCCTATAGCGTCCTGGAAACGCTGCGCTTTGCGGCCGCCCGGGTCCTGGATATGCACCTGGATGATCTGCAGATCCTCGTTATCGGACATGTAGATCGCGAAGAAGTGGATGCGCTGCTGTGGGATCCCATGCCCGGAGGTTCAGGACTTCTGGATCAGATTTGTCAAAGATTTGAGGAAATTGCCGCAGTGGCGCGAGAGGTAGTGGAGCACTGTCCGGCGGCCTGTGAAAAATCCTGTATCGATTGTCTCCAGACCTTCCGCAACGGATACTATCACAAGTATCTCGACCGAAAGGCTGCACAAGAGCGTCTTGCAGCATGGGGTACGGGATTGACGGAGGATCATGAGATTCCTCCCAGACAACCTTCTAAAGCCCCCGCTGAGGGAAGCCAACCAGTCAACGAAGCGGAGCGACGACTGCGTCATCTGCTGTTGGCAGCCGGGTTTGAAGAGGGAATAAGAGGCCAGCAGATCCGTCTTGACCGGGCCATCGGAACAACGACTCCTGATGTTATTTACCGAGGGCCACACCATGATGAGGATGAGGGCGTGTGCATCTATCTCGATGGATTGAGCGCCCATCTCCACGGCAACAGCGCAACAGCTGAGCAGGATCAGCGCATCCGGTCCTGGCTGCGGAACAACGGTTATGAAGTTATTGAAATCGCCGTAA
>JAVETB010000012.1:0-47338 GCA_034006265.1 Syntrophus sp. (in: bacteria)
AACTGAAAGCAGTTCTGTGGTTGATCTTCTCTTGAAACGAAAAGAACCTGCAACGAGAAACATTCATGATTCCGGATTTTTATATTATGTTTTTTCCCCTGTCAATGTTAAACTGGTACCGGGCAGGTGGGCCGGCCTTAAAAATAAATCCTGCTGATGTGCCATTCTTATCGATGGGTTCTGGAAGGGATGGCGTTGTTATCTAAAAAATTTATGAGGTGAGGAGATCGAAACAATGAACAGATATTGTGGGCATCTTGCCGGCACAGTCCTGATGGGGCTTCTGCTTGTCCTGCAAGGCTGTGCGGCCATGCACTTCCGTGACTACGGGCGATTTTCGCCGGATTCGAAAGCCGCCCAGGCCTTTGAAAGATATCAGGTAGATCCGGGAATGAACTATTACGTCAGCGGTTCGGACACCCATCCGAGCGCCCTGCTGGGGCTCGATAAACGTTATGTGCTGGAGCCTTCCCTTTGGAAACCTGTGGACATGAATCCCTCCCGAATGAAAGAACTTGTCGGTGCCATGAAGGCGAGGGCGTCAATGATCGGTCAGGGGTTATTCGGTTTTTCCCTTCTGGACCTCGAAGGAAAGCCTGTGGGAATCTGGTATTCCATTATGACGGCGACGACGGCAATTCGAATGAAGGAAAATAACGGAGTGATCATCTATACGCCGGATTTGGATACCTATGACAAGTACGAAAGCAAATCGGACGGAGGCGGAGGCGCGGACCGCTGAAAGGGGCCATCCTTTAGGCTGCAGGGGAAAATGACCAGAGACCGGTGAAAATCACCGGTCTTTTTTTGTTTGAGAAGGTCAGGGCAAAACTGTTGATAAGAAAGCGAAGGTCCTTTTGAAATTTTTATTATTTATAAAGGTGTGAAATAACTTCTATCTTGTTAAGTTCCCCTGGTTGGTGATGTTCATGGAATGCTTCTGGTACAGTCATTGCTCTTATTGCAAAACAGTTCACAACGGTACGTCTTAATCGTAAAAAAATGAACATTTTGAAGAACAGGGAGGTGGTGTCAGGGCTGGGAGAAGTCACGGGCAGGTATTAGAATTTTTGTAACAAAAAAATAAAAAATAATTGAATAAAGAAAAGGAGATTCAAGTTATGATGACAGAAATTACCAGGAAAAGAGGGCAAAAAGGTTTCACGTTGATTGAACTCATGATCGTCATCGCGATCATCGGCATTCTGGCGGCCATTGCCATTCCGCAGTTTTCCGCATATCGGGAGCGTGGTTATCAGGCCTCGATGAAATCCGATGCCAACTCAATCAGGATTGCCGAGGAAGCATATTACGTGGATAAAAACATCTATACAGGCGCTGCTGGTGATCTTGCTAACTTCGGTTATTCACAGCCTTCCGAGGGAAATACACCGACAATTACGGTAGTTACCGGTCCTCCAGCCACATTTTCAGTTGCGATAGCATCAACCAAGACGGCAAAAACGGTTACCTATAACAGTGCAACCGGCCAGACTACGATGCAATAAAAGTGGCAGGACCAAAATCAGGATTAAATGGGGACTGTCGATACGCAGTCATGGAAGAGCATCCAAGACGGTCATAACGGAAACACCATTCTTTCCGAGTTTAACCAAAGGGAACTCCTGATTTGAACCATGCCGTAGGAAAGAAGTCCGATGAAGAGGGGTGAGGAAGTTCCTCACCCTTTTTCGTTACGGGGAATTTTCTCAAAAAATATTTGAGTGGAAAAATTAACCTTTCATCCCGCTTCCGAACTTTTGATGTTCAGCCTGGCATGCAATGCGGTCAGCGGTAATGCACCGGAAAGAAAAGATCTTTGAGGCGATGACGGACCTCGGGTCGGGGGCTTTTGTTTGTGCAGATCCATATGAAATTAAACCGCATTATCGAAACCCTGGTATTAACTTCCCTGGGATGTTTTTTAATCCCGCTGACGTTATTGTGCAACGTTCCACCAACTGCCCGGGACGCCCTGATTCACCATCTTGCCCTTCCGAAACTGTGGCTGCTGCACAATAAGTTCTTTCATGTTCCCTGGGCGGAATTCTCGTACTACCCAATGAACATTGAGCTGCTTTACACTATTCCACTTTATTTCCATAACGACATCATTCCTAATTACATCCATTTACTATTCGGTATCTGCACCGGTTTGCTTATCTATTGGCATTTGAATAGGAAAATCGGGCATCTATGGGCATTGCTGGGAGGGCTGATTTTTGTCAGCACCCCCATCATTCTCCGCCTTTCAACCATGGCGTATGTCGATCTTGGGATGACGTTCTTTATCACAGGGAGTCTGCTGTCATTTGTCCGATGGCGCGATTCTGAATTTGAAGACGGAAAATGGTTTTATTGTTCCGCCCTTTGCATGGGACTCGCCTTGGGTTCCAAGTACAATTCTCTGATAGCCTTTTTCTTCCTGAACATGATGGTGGTGTTTATCTGTGCCAGAAATACGGGAAGGCAGGGGATGGCATTGAAATATGGAGCGCTCTTCTGCATCGTTTCCTTACTTTTCGTCTCACCCTGGTACATGATGAATTATGTTTCAACGGGAAATCCTTTCTATCCATTGTTCGACGGGATTTTTCAGGAGTATCATCATAATGCTTCAGATTTTAGGGGGCAAGTGCTTAAATCTCTTAAGGAAAATGCTAGCAGCGGCCTTTTCCAGACAAGAATCGTGTACTATGGAGAAAGCTTCTGGGAAACGATTCTTGTGCCTCTGAGAATATTTTTCCAGGGCAAAGATGATTCCCCGCAATACTTCGATGGGGTTTTGAATCTGATCCTGATTGTCTTTCTGCCTTTTTCATTTATGGATCGTCAATATCGGAAGGAAACTGTTTTGTTTTCAGTCTTTACAGGATTTCTGATCTTTGTTGCTTTTTTTACCGAGGTTATAAGGATCCGCTATATCCTGTCCATCGTGCCTTTCCTGTCGATACTGTGTGTTCATGGAATGAGAAACATTCTCAACTTCAAATGGGATGGACCCTTGTTTGCGAAGTATGGATTGAAGTCAGTGGTCTTTTCTGTTCTAACATTGTGTTTGCTGATGAACTCGATCTACTTGAAAAATTATTTTATGTCAGTTGATCCGATGCCCTATGTATTAAATCATGAGACAAGGGATGCGTATTTATTGCGTCATGTGGATAGTTATCAATCAATCAAGTATATTAATGACCATTTGCCTCAGAACGCCTGCGTTCGCTTAATTTACATGGGAAGAAGGGGATATTATCTTGATCGTGCCTATGTCCACGACCGCTACTTCGGTATGACGGCAATCAATGAAATGATCGAGACATCAAGTGGCGATAAATCACTGAGAAGCTATTTCAAAAGCCAGAAATACTCACATCTGCTGGTGCGTATAGATTTGTTCGAGCGATATTTAAAAGAGAACTGTTCAGAGGTGCAGATATGTGACTTTGCACGTTCATTCAATAGCAGTACAAAGTTGTTATATGCATCTCACGGATATGCAGTTTATGAAATTATTGGATGATCCGACTGGCACGGGCCACGGTGTTCCGGGGAACCTTTCCCCGGATGCCCCCGGGGGATAACGTTTTGATTGGGTTGCTCTCAGGCTTGCCACAATGTCATTTTACACGTTAACGTGTTTTGTATTAATGAGTTACGGCATCTTCAAAAATCAACGTTGGGGCAGCAGTGAGATGGCACAATAACTTATTTGTTGGATAATATATGAAAGATCACCAGTACTGAACGTTGATGCAAAATATCCATCCCACCCTCCTTGTCCTGACCTCGACCTTTCCCAGATGGTCGGGAGATCGGGAACCCCCCTTTGTCTATGAGCTGTCCAGGCGGCTGGCTCGCCATTTTACCGTGCATGTTCTTGCACCACATGCGCCTGGGACGAAAGAAGTTGAGGAAATGGACGGTATCCGAGTGTTCCGGTTCCGTTATTTCTGGGGGGAGGGAGAAAAGCTCGCTTACGAGGGCGGTATTCTTGGCAGTTTGAAGCAGCATCCCCGGCGTTTTCTTCTGGTCCCTTTTTTCCTTGCCGGCCAGTTGGCCGCACTATATCGACTGCTCAAGTCAGGCCATTATGAAGCAATCCATGCACACTGGTTGCTTCCGCAAGGTTTTGCGGCGATTCTTTCGCGGAAGTGCGCAGGAGCGGAATGCCCGATCCTGTGCACTTCTCATGGCGGGGATCTGTTTGCTTTAAAGGGGAGCCTGTTCCGGATTCTGAAACGCTTCGTCCTTTCCCGAACCCAAGGGCTCACGGTGGTCAGCCGGGCGATGAAGGAAGAGGTGCTGCGGCTGGGAAGCCGCGAACTCATCACCGATGTCATTCCGATGGGTGTCGATCTTGAAAAAACCTTTATTCCGCCACCGAATTCCGCTGCGCGAATTCCCGGACAGCTGCTGTTTGTCGGACGGCTTGTGGAAAAAAAAGGACTGATTTATCTGCTTGGAGCCATGCCCGCCATATTGCAGGACAATCCTGAAGCCCGTCTGCTGATTGTCGGCAGTGGCCCGGAAGAGCAGAATCTAAGAAAAGAAGCGGAACGTTTGAGGCTGCATTCGAGCGTCACCTTTCTAGGATCCTTGGGGAACCAGGATCTGCCTGCACTCTACCAGAAGTCGGAAATTGTGGTTTTTCCCTCGATCATTGCTGCAGATGGAGACCAGGAAGGTTTCGGGCTGGTCCAGGTTGAGGCGCTGGGATGTGAATGTGGTGTTGTCGCAACGGATCTGCCGGCGATCCGGGATATTATGAGCGATGGAAAAACGGGATTCATCGTTCCGCAACGAAACGAATCGGCATTGGCGGAAAAAATCAAATTTCTGCTCAATAATCAGGATGTGAGGATTGAACTGGGGCGCCAAGGCCGGGCTTTCGTTCGGGAAAGGTACGACTGGGATATTATTGCGGAGAGATACAAGGGGATGATTGAAAAGATTATGGCAGCCGGTGAGCCACCGAGATGACTTTCCTCACAACAGGATGAAAGCAGGCGTGCCAATGCTCCTTGTAGGAGCCTGATTTTTGTCTTGACACGGGGTAGTGCCTCAACCGGTTACCCTGGAGTACCGCGGTCAAGCATCGTGTCAAAAAGTTTAGCATATTCCCTAATCATGCGGTCTCGGGTGAAGTACTGCTCTACACGGGTGCGATTGAATTCTCCCATGTCCCGCCGCAGTTCGGGCATCTCGGCAAGCATGTTGATCTTTTCCGCAAAGGCATCGGAATGGCCTGGTTCACAGAGGAAGCCGCCTTTGCCGTCAATGACGAGTTCAGGGATGGCCGAAGTGTTGGATGCGACAATCGGCAGCCCGCAAGACATCGCTTCGGCGAGAACCAGACCAAACCCCTCACGGACAGAAGGAAAAAGCAGCATGTCGTATTGCCGGTAGAGTTCAGGCATCTCCTTCAGGGGAACATTTCCCAGATCTATCAGGCCGGAGACGGATGGAAGAGGTGTTTTCGATCTTAAACCGCGGGTATACCCGATGGTGATGCCGGGGTTCAACTTTCGGGAAATGGCGGGGAGAAGAAAGGCCCCTTTCCGTCGGTGGAGATTCCCCGCAAAAAGAATCCGGATTCCCTTCCCCGCGGGTTTCTTGTTGGCCGGATAAAATTCGGCCGTGTCGATGCCGTTGTAAATCACTTGAATGTTCCGGGTAACTCCCAGCTCCCGATGGGCGCTTTCCGCCAGAAACCGACTGACAGCGGTGATCGTGTCGGCTGCTTTTAAGGAGGCGCGGGTGAACCAGCGCAGGTCGGTTTTATAATGAATGCGCTGGATCAAGGTGCTGTGAGGCATCATCATGGCGTCTAGAAAAAAACTGTGGAGTGTGAGGACTAGGGGAATCCCCGGACGGCGGAAGAATATCCCGTAATCCGACGTGGTGTGAATCAGGGAAGGCTTTCGGCCCTTTAATGAAAAAGGGAGGGTGGTCGGGAAAAACTCCCGCATGGGAGAGTAGGGGCAGACACGATACCCTTTAATCCCTGATTCGAGCATTTTGTGCAGGACAAAAGCGCCGTTACCGGTAGGCATGGGGCTGAGAATCATGGGGTCTTTAACGTGACGGCAGCTTTATTCTGGTTGAGGTAAGCTTGTAAGGGACATAGATTTGCCTGAAGATCAGTTGCATAAATTTCCACATAAGCCTTTTTTCGTTCGCTTTCTGAATGAGATGTTCTTCCCTGAGCCGTTTTCTCAGATAATTCGAATTGCTGCTGACACCATTGCAGCCAATGACAGCGGCGGGCATAGACTGTATCAGTACGGAACAGCTTGCCGAATCAAGTGCCCGGTAAAAAAAATCATAGTCCAAAGCAATGGAAATCTCTTTTTTGAAGCCGCCTATCCGTTCAAAAACCCGTTTATGAACAAACGCCCCTGAGTGAGGAAATGTGGTTTTAAAGTGATACCACCAAGGTGTTTTTATGGGGTTGAAAGGAGTCATCTTTCCGTTCTGACCAATTTTTAAAACGGGGTAACTGACAATATCATAAGTTTGACCGACAGCAACAGGATAAACCTTTTCACAGACATCGCGGGATATAAGCCGATCATCTGCCTGCAGGACCAACATATATTGTCCCTTTGCCATACGGATTCCCTTGTTCAAGGCATCGGCGATTCCGTCATCTCTTTCTGAAAGGTAGGATATTCGATGGTACCGGGCCGCATCCTTGATTACAGCCAGGGTGCCGTCCGTTGAACCTCCGTCAATGATGAGATGTTCTAGTTGTGAAAATGTTTGTTCTGCAATGGAATCAATGGTATCCCGGATCGTGTCGACACAGTTCAGTGAAGCGGTGATAATGCTGAAGAATGGATGATCGGTTTTCATGAGTCAGCTGTCCGCGCTACATCTTCGATGATTGTCTGGAATTTCCCGTTGAATGAATTTTGATTCCACAAGGCCGCCCGTTTTTTTCCGTTTCTGCTGAGCTGTCTGCATAAATCGTCATCGGTCCATAATCTTTTCATGGCGTTCATCATTTCATCTACAGCGTTTGGATTGAAAAACAAAGCAGCATCTCCTAACTGCTCGGGCATGCCGTAGATATTTGAAACGGCCATGGGACATCCCGTGGCACATGCTTCCAGAGGAGGAATATTCGTTGGGCCGAAAAAGGATGGAAAAATGAGTGCTCGCGTCCGGTGGTAAAGTTCGGGCATGTCTTCGCTGGAGACGTAGCCGAGGATGGTGACATTGTTGGAAAGATCCATCGAATTGAGATATTCCAATGTTTTTTTGTAAGCATTTTTTGCCGATCCGACCAGCACAAGGTGAATGTCGTTGATTTCGCGCTTCAGGCCGGCTAAGGCTGCAAGCAGGTTGTGATGATTCTTGTGCTTCCAGAACTGGGCCGGATAGAAGAAAAACTTGCGAGGCAGTTCATATTTTGTATCAAAGTTTATGGAATGGCCTTGCGAATTTATATACCCCGGTGGGACGTATGGCAGGACATGGATACGATCTGC
Organism: Syntrophus sp. (in: bacteria); assembly: GCA_034006265.1. Taxonomy (GTDB): domain Bacteria; phylum Desulfobacterota; class Syntrophia; order Syntrophales; family Syntrophaceae; genus Syntrophus. Next base: position 7,494 of record JAVETB010000012.1, read on the forward strand.
ATGGACCTTGTAGGATTCCATGACTTGTTTCCCCCCGCAGTTGGAATCGACGAGGATGCCCCTGGAGTATTTGCAGATGGCCCGATAGTGCTTTTCTCTACGCAGATATTCCAGTGGCGCGGCAGCTTCGGGGAATTTTCTTTCATAACGATGCATCAGATCATGAATAATTCCCAAAGAATTAAGCGGAAGGAGATATGTCCAGGTATCTTGCGAAGGAAAGATCCACAATGAACAGCTTTCCTCAATCAGGCGCCGGGAAAAGGCAGGATTGAAATTGAAGAACGCTCGCTGCCAGAAAGAAATCGGCAGGTTTAAAAGGAGCCACCCCTTGCCCTTGAAGATGCGCCATAAAAGATTTTGTGATATCCGGAAATGCTCAAGGCCCAGAAACTTGAGATGTTCTTCCCAGCGCTCCGTTGTGCAGGCAATGATCGTTTTGTATCGATCTTTCGGCAGGGAAGCCGCAGCATCCAGTATGGAAAGGCCGTACTGAAACATTCCCCCGGATTCTGGTTCAGAGCCCAGGTAGATGCCTATTTTTGTTCGTGATGATTTGAGTTTATCCTGATCCAGATATGTATTCAAGATGACTCCATGAGATAATTTGCCTCCAAACGTGGCATGGCTGGAAACATTTTACTGAAGCGGTAGTTGGCTCACCGTTGAAAAAGAAAGATGGTCTTATTATCATGGTACTGAACGGTTCAACAATCCACGGGAAATAAAAATTTAAGAGTCCCAAGAATGTCTCTTTCATAATAATACCATTGACTTCTTCGCCGGAACTGGAACAGGCGGAGCAAATATGGAGTGTGATTACGAAGTAATTATTTTGTTATGATAGACTGGATGCCGTTGTGGAGCAATCCGATTCAGGCTTGGTAGTAATGGCGGCAAAAAAGTCAGCGATTCGTCAGCTGACAAATTGGCATCGGATCAGTTCCATATTGGAAATATTTTCATCAATCGGTGATCCGCGTGCCGGTCATGGTGGTCAGTTGGCCGTAATTTCACCGACTGAACTATCAAAGGTGACGGTTTTATTTGTCTTCGTAGAGGTAACCACCACTTTATACGTTGCGGGAGGGCCAGCTGTTAACGTGATCGTTGCCGTATTGTCGGAAGAAAGGCTGTTAAGACCATAAGCTGAAAGGTTAGCTACGGTCGCTGTGTACACACCGCCGTTGTCTGAATTAAAGTAGGCTTCTTCGGCATTCCTGATGCTGTTGGCATCCGCCTTCATCGAGGCCACAAAGCCAGCCTCCCGATACTTGGAAAACTGCGGAATGGCAATGGCTGCAAGGATGCCAATTATCGCGATGACAATCATGAGTTCGATCAACGTAAAACCTTTTTTATCGCTCTTTGCTCTGAATTTTTTAATCATAGCCCCAATCTTTTCTGATGAATTGATTTTCATTTCTCATAAAGAACTGACTGATTAAGACGATTCGGTAATAGAGCAAAAGAAATGCCAGATAATTCGATTGCTGATCTTTTTCAAGGTTACGTCAAAGTCCGTCAATCGATATCGATATCATGAGCCTGCACAACAAAGTGCCATTTGATTTTTATTAAATAAATACCATGCTTTGTGAATCTAGGTGGCTTGCCCTTTTAATCATTTCAAGACAAGCATTCTTCTATGGCTATTAATTTTAATACAATGAAATACAAATCAGGTTGTTGGGAACATCCTTGATCGTTCTCCTCTGTGGTTTCCATCACGATCAAGACCTGTGATTTTTACCGGTTTCTGGTCATTTTCCCCGCTATTTCACGAATCCACCTGATTTTATGGTCCAGAACGCCTCCTTATGCGCCATCTGGACGTCTGTGGTGGTCGATCCGCCTTTGTTTTATCTGGAAATTGTCCTGACGCACCCATCATTTATTAAACAGTCATTGTTTATCCAATTATCAATGTCCGCAGCCTTTCGAAAATTTTCATTTGTATACAATTTTAAGTCGTAGACGTTTCTTTTGTGAAAATACATGATCCTGGCCGGTATAAAATGCCATGAAAGTTTTCCTGCTGCTACCTTGGCGAGCGTAGCAGATAATGCCTTTATGAAATCTATTGCATTTCTTCTGATCATTAATGGGATAATCCGGCCTCTTTCCCTATGCTTCCTGTAATCGGTATAGGAATCACAAAATCCTTGGTTGCCTATTCTCTTGATCAGATAATCAAGCGTGGTTCTGCTTTGGGGAATCATGTGATATATGATCGAATGAGATGTGTACGCAAATTTATAGCCTAGATTTTTTATTTTTATATTCAGGCCTGTTTCTCCGTCACCGATCCAAACCCCGGCCGTATTTTCGGGGTTAAAACCGCCTGCCTGGAAAAAAAGCTCACGTCGAATAGCTTGATGGCAACTGAACACAAGATCGTTTTTTGAGACAATCAGTTCCTCAGGTCTGTCCATTTCCGTCAAACTCAAGTAATGATTCCAAAGGAAACGGCGGATCCAGGCCGGCGGTTCTTCCTTAAACAGGGGAAGAATAAGGCCGGTTGCGCAACCGACTTCGGGGAACAGGTCGAACACCTTGACCAACTCAGTCAGTAAAGCCTTATCGGCTACCATATCGTCATCTGTAAAGTACAGGATATCGCCCCCTGCCTTCTGTGCCGCGCTGTTTCGCGCATAATGGACCCCCTGGCGAGGTTCAAAAAGGTATGTTACGGGAACGGCCGAGTTGTCGACATAATGAGAAGCGATCTCCCTGGTTGTATCCGTTGAATTGTTGTCCATTATAATAATTTCATAACGGTCACTCGGATAATCCTGAGCCAGAAAGCTGGCCAATGTTACGGGAAGCATCTGTGCCCGGTTATAAGTAGGGATAATGATCGATACAAAAGGCGATCTGGACATGGATTTTTTCTCGTTATTTATTCTTCTGCATCCTATAGGTCAGAAAAATGCTGCAGTCGTTGCACACGAGCGTTTCTTCGGCCTTCCTGTCTTGAAACATTCTTCGCGCCCGTTTGAATTTGTCCGTGTTGTACATCTGCTGGATCGTCATCGTGTTGTCCCACTGGAAGAAATCATCCGCCGGGTCCGTGCACCAGCAGCACGGAGGGATGCTTCCATCTTGTTCAACAATCAGGTAATCGTATAAAAAGGGGCATCTCTTTCCCAGCATCGAAAAATTGACATCGAGATATTTGCGTCTGGCGATTTCTTCTTCCGAAAACCACTGAAAGGCCCTGGCAGTATCTCTGTCTTTAAATACGGTTGTCATATCGCAGGAATAATACCTGTCCGCTCCCCATTTCGTATAATTCTCAGCAATTACTTTGATTTGATTGGTCGTATATTTATTGCGAAGATATTGTAATGAAATAACGGGATAAACGCTATTATAGGCCTTCTTGTAATCCGATAGTTTGTTTAAATTCCAGAGGACGAGATTGAAGTCTCCCCCGATTCGATACCGGGAGTAATCTTCCTGGTTGATGCCATCGAAAGAGACAATTAAATGTTTCAGTCGAAATCGAACCATGGCCTCCAGTTTTTCATCAATGTTTGGAAGGCTCAGATTGCTGCTTATCTCGGTATTTAAATCATATACATTGCAGTATTCCAAAATGTTTATGAAATCTTTGTGCAGCAGGCTTTCTCCCCATTTGTATAGCTGGACAAGGCCATGAAACTCTCTGATTTTGTCAATGATCGAGGTAAATAATTCATAGGTCATGAATTGTTTGCTTTTTTGTTGCCTTTTCAGTCCTGTGATGCACAGGGGACAGCTCAGGTTGCAGACATTCGTCAATCCGATGGCGAAAATCCTGGGAATATATCCCCTTGTAAATGTTTGTCTGAGGACTGATTTTAGGGCGGAAAAACCCGCAAGAAGATCTTCATTCATGGGTCATAACGGATAAATTTGAAGAACTTTCCTAAGATTATGAAATAAAAAACTTTGAACTTTTTCGCCGGGGTCAGCCTCTGGCGATACTTCTTGATCAGTTGTCTGAACCGTACATCGCCAGAACCCCTTTTCATGTCCTCGAAGGTTTTTGTCCCTTGAAGATACCGATAATTGCCAAACGATTCATTAACGTAAACGGGCTTCACATGCATCGCCGCCCGGAGGATGAAATCCAGATCCAGGGTGTAGTGTTCACGGATATCATAAAAACCGATGATATCATGCAAAGATCGAGAATAGAAATAAGCTGATGGATTAACGGGAAAAGGGAATACGGATACCTCTGCCGATAGAAGTTGCGTCAGGTCGAGATGCGCCGGTTTGTTTGTCTCGATAAGTTTCCCATGCTCACCCCACATGTGGCAGTTGCCCACGAGTAAGGAAGGTTCCGGAAGGGTTTTCATCAGGTCGATCGCCTTCTGCAGCGTACCCGGAGAGTAATAATCGTCCACGTTGAGGAACCCGAGAGTATCGCCGTCGGCCATTCGGATTCCCTTGTTCATGGCGTCGGACTGTCCCCTGTCCTTCTCCGACACCCAGCGGATGTGCTTATAATGTTCCGCATAGTGTTTGATGATTTCAATCGTGCCATCGGTTGAACCGCCATCGACGATAATATGTTCCACATCTCGACATGCCTGTTCGATCACATTGATAACGCAGGATTCAATGTACCGTTTTCCGTTATAGACAGGGGTAATTACACTGATCATTTAAAGGCGGCCATTCTCATTTTGGGAATATGTCTGCATATCTGATGCCTGCGGATACAAACATTTCGGTAAGACGATGATTGTGCCATCGGAGGTGAACGGTTGCATCTTATATCTTACACATATCAATCCATTGGTCTTGTCAGCTCTGCTGCCATTCATAATTCAACAGTTTTGATGCAGCCATGGCAACTTCTTGAGGAGACACTCCTGTGATACATTCTGCTTCGTCATGAATGCATTGCCAGTTGCAGTGAAAACATCCCGTTTTATTCGTCAGGAAGATATGTTTCGCAGGATCTCCCCAAGGGACAAACCTGCCGAAGTGACCGCCACCGACAATGCCGATTGCCGGAACGCCGGCAGCGACGGCCATGTGCAACCCCGATGTATCCATGCTGATCAGCAGATCACAGGACATGATGGTTTTCACCAAGGTTCGAAGCGTCGATTGTCCTGTGAAGTCCAGAATTTCAGCATTCTCACAGTTTGCTTTGATAAAGAGCGCCGCTTGCTTGGCCAATTCCCTGTCCTCGGAGCTTCCGAAGATAACATAGATCTGTTGTTGGCCTAAACGTTTTGCAAGCTCCCCATAATTATGAGATTCCCAGCGTCTTTCCCTATGCGAAGCACCGGGAAACAGCCCAATGACATTCCGTCCATTCCGTTGTAATCCATGAAGATGATTTTTTTCTGAATCGTCCAGCCAGAATTCAGGCCTGATGTCATCGAGGGAGATGGCCTCGCATCCCATAAAAACGAGAAAGTCCAATGTAATCAAAAGTTCGTGCACCCAGGGATCGCTTGTGGAAACATCGAGCTGTTTTTTCAAGAGCGAAGAGGGTTTCAATGTTTCCGGATATCCCTTCCCCGGGGCGTTGAGGTTGCAGCCGGTCATTCCAAAGGTTTTTCCCCCATTCAGGCAGTCGATAATTCTCAGATGAGGGACTTGCGGGGACTTGACGGGATAAATAACGATGTCGAAGGGCCTGTAAAAGAAATTCCAGAGCTTGTTGGCAATGGTGATGGCGCGTTCCATTTCCGGTTTCACGGTGAAGCCCTTATGTTCAACCTTCCCCCGCCACGTTAGCTCATCAACAGGAACACAGGCGTCGATGTGAGGACATAATTCGACGAGATTGACAATGTGTGCCTGCACGGCCAGTGTAATATGCGCTTCAGGATAAAGATTGCGGATGTGCCGGAGCGCCCCGGTGAACAGCAAAACGTCACCGATGTTATCCGGCCTTAAAATGAGAACCCTTGTACGATCCATGTTGAGGTGGCGTGTTTCTCCCGCAGTTGATGACGACGTTTCCTTCATTCAACATTCTTTTTTTCTTATCTTAACATCTTAATGAGTTTAGAAAGATTCCTTTTCAGCTGAAGTGGGCGGTTCGTGTTTATTCCCGGATAGCCCAGCGCGATATATTTCTGCGGAGGAATCCCCATTGCCAGGGCTTTTTCAGCGTAATCGACCATTGCCTTGGCATGGAGCTTAAGGCCTTTTCCCCAGGGCCCTCCATTCCAATCACTCCTGACATTAAACCCCTGTGCTTCCAGATAATCTCTCAAGGCAGGTGAAACAGATGCATATAGAGAAAGGACATTCTGGAAGCTGGCGGGATTTGGCCAATCAATGGCATCTGAAATCCATCGCGATGCGGCTGCGATATTAAGCGCATTTTTGTATTGCCAAGGTGAGACGCACCTGGAATCGCTTTTGCCGTGAGCAGATGGTGATGTTCCGCTTGATGAGGCCTGCTCTGATAGGACCTGATCGACGAGTGCAATGAGGTAACCGGCGAGCTCACAGACCCTCTCTGTGAGCTCCTCAAGCATAGAAAAACGCTCCTGATGGAGATCAAACCAGGTAGCCCTCAAATTGTCAATACGCGACACATACTCCTTATAGTCATCCGGAACCGGTAGATTGGCTTTTTCCGCCAGTTGATACGTATATTGAAGGCTATGGAGCATGCAGAGCAAAATGCGCAGCCTGATCGGCTTGGTCCACGCAATCCAGAGGATATCAGCGGGTATTTTAACAATAAGATAATCAACCAGCATTCCCAAGTATACGCCTGCGGCATCGCCGTCCGGCATTGACGGCGGTGCCAACGTATCGCCCCAAAGATGCCTGATATTGAAGATGGGGTACCAGCAAGGAAGATCCGCCCATGAGCTTTCGGGGCAGATATAGGGCGCATGGGTCAAGCGGCATCGGATCCATTCCGGAAAGGACTCCGGCTGGTATTGCTGCCAATCCTGGATGGCGTTGTCCTCATAAACCAGGATGAAATCAAGATCGGATATCCCCGGGGCGGCGATGCGGCCTATCTGGTAGATTGCAACAGGAGGCTTGAGCATTTTTCCCCAATGATTGACGAGATAATCGGCGGTTCTGGTGTAGCTTGAGAGCACCATTTTCCGCGGGATGTCGATAAAAGGGCCATTGGCCAATCCGTGGAATAAATTGCTGCTGAAGGAATGTGGCTCCTGCTGGATAACGTTTCCTTCCGAGCTCCGGCAGGATTCCGTCCTTTCAGGTGTCAAGCGTTGCTGCATTGCTTCAAGCAGCTTTAAAACTCTTGCGGAATAATCCATTCCGGTTTTATGCTGTACTTCCCGAGCCCGTTGCGCATTAGAAGAATGACCTTTGGCCCACTCCTGTAACAGAAAGGGCCAGCGAAGCAGGCGTGAAGACCACAGGAGCGCTCGACCGGGTCTGGGGCGCGGTCCCAGTGTCGCTCTCACATCGGTTGCAGTTCTGACGGGTTCCCATTCTTCGGGAGAAAAGTCGGGCTCTGTTCGTGGAAAAGAATCTCGCTTGAAGAGAAAGGCGCCGGTAAGACTCTGGTAATAAAGGGTTGGCAAGAGCATGGTACTTCCTAACACCCATTCAATGTCAAAGCTGTCTTTTAATGGGTTCGGATTGGAAGCCCGTCTCTGAAAGAAATCTTTAAACAGGTCCAGCATCTGATCTGACACATCGATGGAATCTCGTGCCCAGATCTCCAGATCATCGTTTTGTTCAAGCAAATCAACCCCATAGCCAAAGAGTATTGAAGGGAACATGGCTTCAGGGTACCATGCCAAATCAATTTCGGGGATGTAGTAAGGGCCGTGATGCATGAAGGGATCGAAGGCATAAGTCAGTGTCAATATTTCTCTTGCCAGGTTGCGAAGCCGCAGCAAGGCTGCCGGGTCTTTGAGTACGGATGTTTTTACGACAAATGCCAGGTCCATATCACTGAAACCGATGGTATCCTCCAGTGTGGCAACGCTGCCGTGAACAATTGCCCTTTTGAAAAAGATCCCGCCCGCTTCATCAAGAATGCGATGGAGCATGTGCACAGGACGGTAATGAGGCTTAAATCCGCCCTCATTGAACCATGAAGCGTAATCTTTTCCTGAAGAGGCAGTCGTCCGGCTGGTATTCGTCTTGGGAATATGCCGCTCCCAGGCTGAAAAAAACCCCGCTAATGTTTCTGCATATTGCCGAGGTGATACATGTCCGCGATAGATTTGCAGCTTCTGGATGTTCAGAGCCGCTCCGCAAAGCTGAAAGGATTTTATGCAGTCCAGCAGAGGCGTGATGCGAAGGAAACATTTTTCAACAAGCGAATGCCTGAAAGTGTCTGCAGAAAAACTTCCGTAAAGAAAATAACTTAGAGCATCGTTCAATGTCTTCTGCAAAGGTGATAAATTCATGATGATCATGCGATCTGCACTCAGTTGACCGATACATTCTCACCGTCAGGCAGGCAACGAATCCTCCATGGAAAATCAACAAGAACAGATCCTATGTCCTGTCCATCGAAGGCATAATGCTGAGATCCGCACTCAACAATCTGAAAGCCGATGACATGTTGTCTTCCATCAAACAATTGAATGTTGGGCTGATGTATTCCAGCCGTGATCGTGTAGCTTCCCGGTGCCAGAAAATTTCCGGGGATTTCAACGGAACCGACATATTCCCCCGGGGGGTATTCATTTTTATAATGATGAATTGAAGTGGATTGGGGGCAGTAGAAAATTTTGGAGCCGCATTGGTTGAACAATGAAAAAGAAACCTCTAAGCCTCTAATAGGACGAAGGATTTTATATTCAAATGAAATCGTTAAGGACCGGGAGACGTCGATCTCACTGCAGATCTCTCCTGACGAACTCCGGATGGAAATCCCCGTGAAAAATGCATCCGATCCCGTTGGGGCCAGTCTTATCTGTCCCTCGCGATCCTTCCGGCTGTCGGACAGATACTGAGCAATAGCGTCTCCGGAATCGCGGATCATGACGAGGCTGCCGTTCTTCAGAAGCATGGTCTTTCTGCAAAGCATCTGAATTGCCCCCATGTTGTGGCTTACAAACAATACGGTTCGGCCCCCTCTGGCAACGTCTTCCATTTTTCCAAGGCATTTCTTCTGGAAAGACAGATCCCCCACCGCCAGAACCTCGTCCACCACCAGGATTTCAGGCTCCAGGTGAGCGGCCACAGCGAAGGCCAAGCGCACGTACATCCCGCTGGAGTATCGCTTGACCGGCGTGTCCAGGTATTTTTCCACCTCTGCAAACGCTACGATCTCGTCGAACTTACGCTTGATCTCTTTCCGGGTCATCCCCAGAATGGTGCCGTTCAGATAGATATTCTCCCGCCCGGACAGCTCCGGGTGAAACCCGGTACCCACTTCCAGCAGGCTTACAACCCGGCCGTCAATGGCAACCCGTCCGGCCGAAGGTTCGGTTATGCGGCTCAGTATCTTCAGCAGCGTGCTTTTCCCGGCTCCGTTGCGGCCGATGATGCCCACCGCTTCTCCGCGCTGGATCTCAAAGCTGACATCCTTGAGCGCCCAGACCTCTTCCATGGCATCTCCCTGGATGACGGGATTCCCACGGAGAAGATCTCTGGTTTTGCTCCAGACGCTTTTGGCGTTCTTCATCAGCACGTCGCGCAGCGCGAGATAGGAGTCGTTCTGGGCGTGGCGGCCGATGATATATTTTTTGCCGAGCCTTTCGGCTCGAATGACGATGTCGGACATGATCTCTGAATCCTAAATCAGGTCGGCAAAGGTTTTCTCCGTCCTGCGAAAACGGGATATGCCGAGCCAGAGGAAGAGAGTGATGACCGTAAGGCTGAGCAGGAGGCCGGGCAGATAGAGAGGGCTTTCCCCTCCCAGGAGGCACCAGCGGAATCCGTCTATGACCCCGACTAAGGGATTGAGGCTGTAGAGCAGCCGCCATTGTTCCGGAACGATGTTGCTGCTGAATCCTACGGGGGAAACGTAAATGCCGAATTGGACCACAAAGGGGATGACATGGCGAAAATCGCGGTACTTCACGTTGAGCGCTGTAATCCAGAGCCCGGGTCCCAGGCTGGCCAGCAGGGCCATAATGAGGAAGAACGGTAGCAGCAGGATGCGGCAGTCGGGAACAACGTGATAATAGATCATGATTGCGATCAGAATGACAAAACTGATGACAAAATCTATGAAGGTTGTGATCAGGGTGGCTGCGGGAATGATCAGCCTGGGAAAATACACTTTGCTGATCAGGTTTGTGTTGCTGATGAGGCTGTTTGCCGAATCCGTCAGGGAGTTCGAAAAGAGCGACCAAGGCAGCATGGCAGCAAAGACCATGACAGCGTAAGGTGTGTTTCCGTCGCTGGGAAGCCTGGCGATTCGACCAAAGATGACCGTGAAGACAATCATCGTGAGCAGGGGTCTCAGGAATGCCCAGAGGATTCCGATGAGGGTCTGCTTGTAGCGTACGGAGACATCACGCCATGCCAGAACCAGAAACAGCTCCCGGTAATGCCAGAGGTCGGCCCAGTAATTTTTCTCCGTACGGCCTGCTTCTATGATAATTGTATTCATAGTTTCATGAATGACCAATCCGCGAGCCGTTACAATTTCCTTGCCGCTAAAAGGATATTCCAGGTTTCTTCCGTTGGCGGACGGGATAAATTCCCGACATGGCTGAAGTGGATGTGCTCCATGGCCGCCTGCTGAATAAAAAAGGCTAATTCCTGGGGAAAGAAGTAGCGCATGGTGTGTTTTTCTACCACTTCCCGTTGAACCTGGCCGCTTTTCAGATGCCGCAGGTGATAATGGACTTCACAGAGATGCCGAAAGGAATCCAGGGTTCCCGATGCGCTCCGGATAATCTCGTCCATTCCAGTCCTGATGATCTTTTCCTTGGCCTCCGGCCTCTGCCTCAGGACAGCAGGGCCGTACCAGACGTCACAGATGAAAAGCCCTCCGGGATTCAAGTGGCGGCTGACGGAGTTCAAGGCCGCCAGAACGTCCTCATTGGTTGTCTGGTAACCCAATACGGCAAACATCATGAGGACGGCGTCGAATTTTTGGGGTATTGAAAACCGGCGGAGATCTTCCCTGAGAAATGTTATCTGCCCTTGAGCCAGAAATTGCGCTTTTAACCTGGCTTGCTGCAGCATGTCTTCCGCGAGATCGACCCCGGTGACCTGGTATCCCCGACAGGCCAGTGGGATGGCGTGATTGCCCGTTCCGCAGCCCAGATCGAGAATTGTCCGCACCTTGCCCGCTGCGAATTTTCTGAAGATCTCTTCGATAAGATCGCACTCGGACGGATAATCCTTGTCCTGATAGAGGATATCATAAGCTTCCGCATAGTCTTTCTGAAAAGGTGAGCTGCCCATGGCAAAATGTGGAAGAAAACAATAAAATCTTTTAGGATCCGTGATCCAGGATCCGTCTTTTATCTGCCGTTGGCGCAGAGTTTCAACTCAAAATATCTCTTACGGCTTCCGCAACTTCATCAATCTGTGATTCCGTGAGCGTCAGCCCGGAAGGCAGATAAAGTCCTCTGCGGGCCAGCCGCTCCGCCACGGGATAGCGTTCGTTCCCGAAAAGCCCCATCTGCTGAAAAACCGGTTGCTCGTGCATGCCGAGGAAAAACGGCCGGGTATCGATGCCTTTATCACGCAATCGCTGTGCCATTTGTGAGGCATTCATGCCCGTATCTTCGTGGAGTACGATCCCGAACATCCAGTAGATCGATTTTGCCCAGGGCTCTTCAACGGGAAGCTGCAGGCTGGAGATATCTTTCAGGCGCTCGCAATAGGCTTTGCCGATGGCCTTTTTCTTCTCCAAGATGGCCTCTATCCGTTCCAGTTGCGCTACCCCGATGGCGGCCTGCAGATTGGTCATGCGGAAATTATGGCCGGCTGCAGTATGCAGAAAACGCTGCTCCGGGAGAAAGCAGAGGTTGCGCAGATTGCGCGCCCTTTCGGCGAAGGCTGCGTTGCTGGTGATGACCATGCCCCCTTCACCGGTGGTAATGGCCTTGTTTGCATAAAAACTGAATACGCCCAGACCGCCCAGTCCGCCGCACCGCTTCCATGACGGACTGCTTCCCATGCGTCCGCTCAGGTATTCCGCGCCATGGGCCTCGGCGGCGTCTTCAATGATCGCCAGGGAATAACCCTCCGCCAACTCCTCAAGAGGGTCCATGTCCACGGGATGACCGTAAATGTGAACGGGCATGATGGCCTTCAGCCTGTGGCCGTTTCCGTTTTTTGCTTCCCGTTCCACGGCCTCTTTAACCCCATCAGGGGAGAGGCACCAGGTCCTCGGGTCACAATCCGCAAGAACTGGAATCCCCCCGTTGTAAATCACGGCCAGGGCGCAGGAAATAATGGTGAAGGTCGGCATGATAACCCGATCCCCCGGTTTCAGACCGATGCAGCCCACGGCGACCTGCAGGGCTGTCGTCCCGTTGCTCACGGCAATTCCAAATTTCTGCCCGCAATAAGCCGCCCATTTTTCTTCAAATATTTCAATAAAGCGACCGGACGAGGAAATCCACCCCGTACGGAGGCATTCCCGGGCGTATTCCTCTTCCTTTGCTCCAATCAAAGGTTCGTTAACGGGAATCATTGTCCATCTCCCCGGCTGCAAAGCGTGTCTTATCCTCCTCGCCGGCATAGGGTCCCTGCTTCACCTCGATCATTGAGGTTTCCTCCAGCATTTCAAAGGAATGCCCGCCGCCGCACAGCAGAATGAGATCCCCACCTTCCAGAATCCGGGATGCAATGAAGTCCCTTTCCGAAGAGTAGAGGTTCACCTTCAGCCGGCCGCGCCGGATGATCAGGACCTCCTGGGTGTACATGACCTGCCGAAAGAGGAAGTTGTGAACATGGGGAGCAATTTTATGACCAGGGGGATGTTTCATGCAGGCCACCTGCTGGGAAAAGGTGGGAGGCGTAAAAAAACGGATGCCCGGTTCGTCATATCCTGCCCGAATGATCAGGGCAAGGGGCTCCAGGCCGGAAGAAATGGTTTCAACAAGGGAAGGGGCGGATTCTTCAAGGCTCATGGGTTTGTTCCTTTTCCGTCTTATACTGTTGTGGCGTGGGGCTCTGGTGATCCGTGCGTTCATACCTGAGTTGGGCCACCTGTTCCGAAACCAGCCCAACCATGAAGACGACCACGGACATGGTCAAGAGCATGGCGGAGGTGGGGCCGTAGCGTCCGTCCAGGGTGAAAATTCTGAAAAGACCATATCCAAGTCCCGCTGCGAACATGAAGAAGCTGACCGGGAGAAAGACCCGCATGGGAGAGAAGAGGGTGGCAATCTTTAAAAGGATCAGAAGAAAACGGGCACCATCCCTGAAAAGGCGGATCTTGCTTTTGCCGATACGGCGGGCCGTGGTTATCGGGACATAGGTCAGGCTGTAGCCGGAGCGCACAACCGCCAGGGTCAACGTCGTCGGGTAGGAAAAGGTGTTGGGAAGCAGGGAGACGAATTCGCGGGCGATGACAGCCCTTATGGCGCGAAATCCCGAAGTCAGATCGTCAATTTTCCTTTTGCATACGTAGGATGCGAACTTGTTGTAAAAGGCATTGGCGAAATCCCGGTGCAGTCGGGTAGCTGAATGGCGATCTCGGGCGCCCACCGTCATGTCGTAGGCGCTCATCCGCTCCAGCAGACGCGGGATGTCTTCCGGGGCGTGCTGCCCATCCGCGTCGAGCATGACGAGGATGTTTCCCCTTGTATTGCGGATGCCCGTCTTGATGGCTGCCCCGTTTCCGATGGGATAAGGGTGGCGGATCACCACGGCGCCGAAGGACCTGGCGTTTTCGGCCGTATCGTCCTCTGAACCGTCGTCAACCACGATGATTTCATGGGATAATTTGCCGGCCTCCAGAACGATGGAGGAGCGCTTGACAATGTCGCCGATACTGGCGGCTTCATTGTGTGCGGGAATGACGACACTGATTTCAGGGCGGTCTGGAGGTTTCATTTAAAGTTTCCGGGTGGACAACGGCCGGATCCCTTCAGGGCTCAGCGTGGATAAGCGGCGACGACCAGGACCACGGTGTCTTCGTCCGAGTTGTTGGTCAGGCTGTGGAGATCTCCGGCGGGGATCCAGACGGCGTCACCGGCCTTTACGCTTTTTTCGTCATCGCCTACGCGCATCAAACCGCCGCCCTGAAGAATGAAGTAGATCTCTTCAACGGGATCGATGTGTGCTTCCAGCGTATTTCCCTTGGGCAAATAGGCATAAGCGAGAAATTCAATGCCCTGCATGAAATGGCTGGTCAGAATCATCCGGGCGATGCCGCCGCCATGGGCACGGTATGTCGTTTGCAGCACTTCCGGGTCATTCAGATTTCTTACAATCATGAGTTCCTCCTCGTAGAATGCAGTGATATACAACAGTTAAGGAAAGGCTGTCAAGAAACGATCCATTCTCATCAGAAAAACTTCCGTAAAACTGACACAATATGTTGAGAATTTACGGCATATCCTGTAGATAAGTTCCACTTTGCCATCCTGGGAAGCCTGACGGTTTTTGAAGGGGCAAAATATGGCGAATATCCTTTCCTGCGGGCTTCAGTGATGAAGAAAAGAAAAAAAACGGCTCCGGAAACGCCTGAAGCGGGGAAGCTCAGGAGAGAGCATAGATGGTGTGACCGGCACGGATATTTCATCGATGTAGAGGCCTGCGTGGCTCGTTCCGCCGAAAGGCCTTTCTGCCGCCGCTGCCTTTCGCAATGGAGGCAGCTTTCGCTTCCCTTTTGAGTTCGCGTGGTCTTGAGAAAAGACGAAAGAGATTGAAATGCTGATAAGAAATATGGTGATGGGGGACAATTTCCCTTGAAATAGGAAGGGGTTTCTATTAGCTTGGGGAACGTCAGGCATTTCTTTCCATGACTCTAACGGAGCATTTGAAACTTATGTCAAAATCCCTTGAAGAACTGCTGCTGCTCGTCAACAAGTCAAACCTGTCCTCTTTAAAAACCACCCTGGTTAAACTTATTGAAGTCATTCATAATCCTGATTCCAGCGTCACGGATTTGAAAAATCTCATCGAAATAGACCCTCCCCTGTCCGCCAACGTGCTCCGCCGGGCCAATTCCGCGTTATACGGGATGCGCAGGGGTGTCGCGAGTATCATGGATGCCATCATCTTCGTCGGATTTGACGCCATTGTAGAACTGACCCTTAATCAGAAATTTTTCGAGCTCTTCCAGGACAATGGAAGGAAGACATACGGCTATTCCCGGACGGCGCTCTGGGAGCATTGCATCGGGGTTGCCCTCTGCGGTAAACTTCTTTACCGGCGCGAATTTCGAAAAAGCGGGGGAGGGGTGTACACGGCCGGCCTTCTTCACGACATCGGGATTATCGTGGAAGATAAGTTTTTGCACGACGAATTCATTTCCATTCTGGCGACGAAGGAAAAAACTGAAAGCGATCTGCTCTCAGCCGAACGGGAGGTTCTGGGCTATTGCCATCAAGACATTGGGAAAATGCTGGCGGAAAATTGGAACTTTCCTGAGGAGTTATGCCGTGTCATCGGAATGGCGGAAAGCTCCGAAGCAGGGGATGCGGACCCCGCTCTTCTGATGGCTGACACGATTTATGTTTCGAATTGCGCCTGCCAGCTGCGAAAGGTCGGATTTTCAGAAACGAGCCGGATCGATGTCCCTGCTTATGAATTCCGCCTGAATCGACTCCAGATCAAGGGACGGGCTCTGGAAATCATCATGGATGAAGTGGAAGCGCAGATTGCACAGATGAAAAAGGACGGATGGTTTTGAGATGAACGAAACCGAGTCGAAAGACAAAACGATTCAGGCTCTGCAACGCCAGGTTGAGGATATGGCCATCCGGGTGAGGCATCTGGAGAATGACAATATATTGACGCAAGAAGAAAATGAAAGCGTCTTTTTGAAATATGTGGAGATGCTCAACGAATGGAGGAAAAAGAATTCCGAACTGGAAATCCTGAAAAAACACCTTG
The DNA here is from genome assembly GCA_034006265.1 of Syntrophus sp. (in: bacteria). Lineage (GTDB taxonomy): Bacteria > Desulfobacterota > Syntrophia > Syntrophales > Syntrophaceae > Syntrophus. The sequence continues at coordinate 23,442 of JAVETB010000012.1, forward strand.
AGCAGAGAGTTCAGGAGCGCACGGTTCAACTTGAGAATTCCAACCGGGCGCTCTCCGAGGAGATTCGGAAGTACCAGATTGCGGAAGCGTCGAGGCGGGAAAGCGAGGAAAGATACCGGACTCTCTTTGAGAACAACCATACCGTCATCCTCTTGACCAATCCCCAAACGGGTCTCATTGTCGATGCCAATCCCGCGGCCTGCCAATATTACAATTGCAGCCGGGAAATGATGAGGCGGATGAAGGTGACGGATATCGATACGCTGACGGAGGTGCAGGAGTTTTTTGAAAGAAATCGGGAGAGTCAATTTACGAGCAATCACTTTTATTCGCAGCATCGTCTGGCCGATGGTCAGGTGCGGGATGTCGAAGTGTACGTCGGTCCGATCCATATCGATGAAAAGCCGCATCTGTGTTCCGTCATCCATGACATCACGGACCGCAAACGGATCGACGAGGAAATCACCAGGGTCCACAAACTTGAATCCGTCGGGATTCTTGCCGGAGGAATTGCTCACGACTTCAACAATCTTTTGGCCGTGATCATGGGGACCATCACCCTGGTGAAAATGATCAGCAAAAAAGATGACCAGATTTTCAACGAATTGAGCCGCGCGGAGGCGGCCTGCATCCAGGCCCGGGAGCTGACTTCAAGGCTGATTACATTTTCCGAGGGAGGAGGGCCGCTCAAGAGGATTCACCTGCTGGATCGTCTTCTCCAGGAATCGGCCAGCATTGCTCTGAGCGGTTCCAACATCCAATCTTCCTTTGAATTTCCAGAAAATCTGTGGCCCGCGCTGATCGATGAAGGACAGATGCAGCAGGTCGTCCTCCATCTGGTTAGAAATGCCCGTGAAGCCATGCCCGAAGGCGGAATTGTCACCATACGGGCGGAAAACATACGCATCATGAAAGGAGAAAACCCTGCGCTCAAGGAAGGCGCCTATGTGAAATGGTCGGTGGAGGACCACGGCAAGGGCATTCCGGAAGAGGACCGCTCCAGAATCTTTGATCCGTATTTTACGACGAAGTCCTTCGGAAATATCAAGGGAAAGGGCCTGGGACTGGCCATCTGTCATTCCATCATCAAAAAGCATGAAGGTCTGATCACCTATTCGACAGAAGTCGGCAGAGGGACCCGGTTTACCGTTTATATTCCGGCATCCCTTGAAGAAAAGGTTCTTTCCCAGAAAGATGTCGACCAAAAACCGGGCGGTGCCCAGGGGCGGATTCTGGTCATGGATGACGAGGAAACCGTTCGACAGGTCATGGGGCAGATTCTGAACCACCTTGGCTATGAAGTGGTTACTGCCAAAAATGGTGAGGAAGCCGTTGCCATGTACCGGGAAGCCAAGATGACCGCTCGGCCCTACGATCTGGTCCTCCTCGATCTGACCGTTCGAGGAGGCATGGGCGGGAAACAGGCCATTCAGAAAATGCTGGAGTTTGATCCCGATGTTCGAGCCATTATTGCAACCGGCTATTCCAATGACCCTATTGTGCAATCCTTCAGGGACTACGGTTTCAAAGAGGCGATTACAAAACCCTTTACCCTGATGACCTTGAAGTCTGCCGTCAGCGATGTCCTCTCCAGGGGGTAGCACGAACAGCGTGTTCCGAATAAACCGCTGTTATCCCTGCGCTTCCGAAAGGGCGGAAAGCATCTGCTGATGGATTTTTCCGTTTGATGCCAGTACGTGGGGGGCTGTCAATGAAAAGTTCCGGCCCCGAAGATCCGTGACGATTCCCCCGGCCTCCTGGACCAGCAGCGAGGCGGCTGCGGTATCCCAGGGCATGAGCTTCAATTCCCAGAAGCCGTCGAACCGGCCGGCGGCGAGGTAAGCCATGTCAAGGGCGGCTGCCCCGGCGCGGCGGATCGCCTGGGCTTTCATGATCATCGAGTTGAAATAATTCAGATTGTTGTTTTCACTTTCCCTGACGTCATAGGGAAACCCTGTGGCGAGGAGGCTTCGGGAAAGGTCGGCGGTGTCTGACACCCAGATGCGTTGACCGTTGAGCCATGACCCCTTTCCCTTTTCGGCAACAAACATTTCATCCATCATGGGATGATAGACAACCCCGACGATCAGATTTCCATCCTGCTCCAAGGCGATGGAGACGCAAAAGACAGGATAGTTGTGGGCATAATTGGTCGTTCCATCCAGGGGGTCGATGATCCAGCGGTAGCTCGAGTCTCTTTCCCTTTCCGGGGACTCTTCCGTCAAAACGGAGTGGTCGGGGAATTGTCGCTGAATGAGATCGAGAATCAGTGCTTCGGACATGCGGTCCGCTTCCGTGACGAGATTGACGACTCCTTTATAATCAATGGAATGCGGGGTGTTCAAATGGCTTTTAAGAAGCTCTCCGGCTTTTCGTGCCGCTGAAACAGCAAACTCGGTAAATGGATTCATTCCAGTAAAATCTCCTGTGTCGTTCCGGTTCCGTATCATCGTAACCCTTATCACACAAAAAAGACAAAAAACCAGGGTTAATGCCGGCGGATTTACGGGGGGCAACTTTGTATTGCGGAGCTCTTCATTTGATGTTATGCAGGATGAGTCCTGGATTCAGGGAAGGAAAAGAGGCGGATAGGCCATGAATGCAAGTGCAGAGCAGGTTCATGAGGGACTGAAAACGTTCGTGTCGGATTTGAAAGCCGTCAGGGAAGCGAAGGGGCTTTCATTGAAGGACGTTCATGAAAAAACGAAAATAAGTGTTTCGGTCCTTGACGCACTGGAGAAGGGCGAGTTCCACCTTTTACCGCCTGATGTCTATACACGGAACTTTGTCCGGAATTATGCCGATTTTCTTCAGGTGGACAGTCAGCCCTTCCTGGATTATTTCAAGCCTGAGAGCGAACAGGCTCCTCCTCCCATCCTTCAGAAGGAATTTGCGGGAACCTTTCCTTCCGATCAACAGCGTCCCTGGAAACGTCTGGCCCTGATCGTCTCCATTCTTTTTTTTATCGGCGCCCTTGTCTGGCTCTTTGCTTCGTACACCAATGAATTTCGGATTTTACCGGATTCCGGTTCGGGAAAGCAGGAAGGAACGGCACCTCCCGAAGAGGCGCCCGCCGATACGGCGGCGGCTATCAAGGGCGTTGCGACACCCCCGGTCCCAGCGGAACCCCTGCCGGCCGCACCGGATGCCATTCAGCCTCAGGCTGCCCTGCCGGAACATGCACAGACGCCGCCCTTACCGGAGGCTGGTGAACATGCCTCCAATCCCTACACACTTATTATTGAAGCGAAGGAAAAGACCTGGTTGCGGATCCGGACCGATGGCCAGGAGGCCACGGAAAGAACGCTGTCACCCGGAGATAGGTTGGACCTCAGCGCCAAGGATCGCTTTGCCCTGGATATCGGCAATGCGGCGGGTGTCCGGGTATTGTTCCAGGATCGGCTGCTGGAAAATCTGGGGGGGCATGGACAGGTTGTCCACCTCAATCTCCCTTGAGCGAAGCCGGCCGATCGGCCTGTCCACTTCATGATCTGTTTGACAACGATAAAATGTTATTTTATGCTGACAATCATGTTTCCTATGAAATGAAGCGAATTCGTTTTTCTGCAAAAGCGAATGTGCGCGTAAAGGAGAAAGAACTCTATGTTTGGAATTGGCATGCCTGAATTGCTGGTTATTCTGGTGATCATCCTGATCATTTTCGGCGCCGGCAAACTTCCGGAGATCGGAGGCGCAATCGGCAAGGGAATCCGGAACTTTAAGAAGGCAACAAACGAACCTGAAGAAATTGACGTTACCTCCCCTTCAAAGAAGATTGAGCCGAAATAAGACCACCTGTGGGATATCCCCTCCCGGCTGAAAAAAGGCCTTCTCCCGGCACGGAGTAATGGGGGAAGGGTTGCCGGGCCCAGCCTCAACGTTCCGCGATCGTCTTCTTCCCGTTTCAGATCAAAGCCGGCAGCAGGCGGTCAGAGTGCCGCCGCACAGGCGACAGAGGAATCCGAAAGCCCGCCTCCTGAGGGTCGGCTCCACCGGTCGGCGCGTCCGGTGAAGAAAGCCGCTGCATGTCAGAAGGGAACATCGTCCTCCGGTAGAGCTGCGGTGTCGTTGAAGGGCGAATAATGCCCATCGGGTGCGCTTCTGCTTTCACCCCGATCAGCCCCTTTAGGACTGAGCATCTTCATATCCTGGGCAATGATTTCCGTTGTATACCGCTTGACGCCGTCTTTCCCTTCCCAGGCGCGTGTGCGGATCCTCCCTTCGATATAGACAAGCAGTCCTTTAGCCAGGTAATTACCGCAGATTTCCGCCAGCTTGCCGAAGGTGACAATGTTGTGCCACTCAGTTTTCTGAACCTTTTCACCGCTTTTATCTTTCCACTGTTCATCTGTGGCCAGACTGAAGCTCGTAACCATGGCGCCATCCGGCGTGTATCGAACTTCAGGATCCTTCCCCAGCCTGCCTACTAAGATTGCTTTATTGATCATGGAATATCCGTCATCCTCCCCTGTCGAAGTCAACTGCAGATGGCTTCTGCTATACACAAATACCTCCGAATTAGCAATCTCATTTGAGCCCTGCCGCTGTTACCGGCCGGTCAAGATCGGGAGATCTGTCCTGTGTTTTCAAAACCTTCTTGACTAACGGGGAAAAAAACGATAGTGAACTTCGCTTTATAACGGTGTTCTGGTGACGATATGGCAGATAGTGAACTTTTTAGGAAAAGGATTGAGAAAATTAACGCCCTGAAGGCCGAGGGGATTGATTTGTACCCGAATGATGTCCGAGTCGACGACACAACGGCTTCGATTCAGGAGCGATTCGAGGATGCGGATAATGACGTTCTGGCGGGGCTTAATGAGCGGTTCACCTTGGCAGGCAGATTGATGGCCGTCCGGAATTTTGGGAAAGCGGCCTTTATCAATATTCAGGACCGTAAGGGAAAAATTCAGGCCTATCTCCACCGGAACGGAATCGGCGATGCGGCCTACGCCCTCTTCAAGCGGCTGGATGTGGGGGATATCGTTTTTGTTGGCGGAAGGCCCATTCGAACCAAAACGGGGGAGCTGACCATTGAAGTGGATGAATTGCGGCTGCTGTCCAAAGCCATTCGACCGCTGCCGGAGAAATGGCATGGTCTGACCGATGTTGAGGCCCGTTATCGGCAGCGGCACGTGGACCTGATCGTCAATCCGAATGTGCGGGAGGTCTTTGTGACCCGGAGCCGGATCATCAATGTCATCCGCAGTTTCATGGACGAGCGGGATTTTCTGGAAGTGGAAACGCCCATGATGCAGCCCAAGGCGGGTGGCGCAACGGCGAGGCCTTTCAGGACCCACCACAACGCCTTGGGAATGGACCTGTATCTCCGGATCGCCCCTGAACTTTATTTGAAGCGGCTCATTACCGGGGGACTGGAGCGGGTTTATGAAATCAACCGGAATTTCCGCAACGAAGGGATCTCCAGTTTTCACAATCCAGAATTTACGATGATGGAATTTTATCAGGCCTATGCGACCTATGAAGACCTGATGACCTTTACGGAGGAGCTGCTGACTTCCGTTGCGAAGCGCGTTCTTGGCAGCCTGAATTTCCAGTATCAGGGAATGGAGATCGATCTGACTCCGCCCTGGACGCGGATTTCGGTGAAGGATTCCATCCTCCGTTACGGCGGAATAGACCCTGAAATCCTGGAGCATCAAGGGAAGGCCTATGCCTATGCCCGCCAGCTGGGTTTGGAGGTCAAGGATACGGATGCCCTGGGCAAACTCATGACCGCCATCTTTGAAGAAATTGTGGAAAAGAAACTCGTTCAGCCCACGTTTGTGACCCTTTATCCCGTCGAGGTATCTCCTCTGTCCCGGCGCAATGCCGAGGATCCGGGCGTTACCGACCGCTTTGAACTGTACATTGCCGGCAAGGAGATCGCCAATGCCTTCTCCGAGCTGAATGATCCGGAAGATCAGCGGGGGCGTTTCCTCATGCAGGCCAAGGAACGGGAAGAGGGCAATGAGGAAACGCACGTCATGGATGAAGATTACGTCCAGGTTCTGGAATATGCCATGCCGCCGACGGCCGGCGAGGGAATCGGAATTGACCGGCTTGTCATGCTTTTAACGGATTCGCCGTCCATACGGGATGTGATCCTCTTCCCCCACATGCGGAGGAAAGAGCCGGGAGTGGAATAAGATTCGGCTTTTCGTTTCCTGAACGGCAGATATTTCTTCAACCCGGTGCGGTTATTAAACAAAATGCCCTATGAATTTTTCATCAATCTGCGCTATCTACGCGCAAAAAGGAAACAGGTTTTTGTTTCCATCATCACATTCATTTCCATAACGGGAATCTTTCTTGGTGTGGCGGCGCTGATTATCGTTCTGGCCGTGATGAACGGTTTTGAAACGGATCTGCGCAACAAGATTCTGGGGATTAATTCACACATCGTCCTGATGGAATATCAGGGGATGATGAAAAACTACCGTCAGGTCATGGGCGAGGTGAAAGAGGTGCCGGGGATTGTGGCCACCACCCCCTTTATCTACAGCCAGGCCATGCTTAAGAGTGAAGGCAGCGTCAGCGGCGCGGTTCTGAGGGGGCTCTCTTTGAAAGACGCCTTCGGAGTCCTTGATCTCGGGCGTATGAAGGCGGGAAGTATCCAGGCCCTTGCGGGAACGGAATCGCGCGACCGTGCCGCAGGGGAAGCGGATGCTCCGCCCGGCATTGTAATCGGCAAGGAGCTTGCTAAAAATCTAGGCCTGATCCTCCATGACCCTGTGTATATCATCACCCCCATGGGGGTCTCCACGCCGATGGGATTTGTCCCGCGGATGAAGAAATTCGTGGTCGTCGGCATTTTCGATTCGGGCTTTTACGAATATGATTCCACCCTGGCCTATGTGTCCCTGAAGGATTGCCAGGAGTTTCTGAACCTGGGGGATGCGGTTTCGGGTCTCGAGATCAAAGTGGACGACATCTATCGCGCCGACGCCATCGCCCGAACCATCGAGAAAAAGCTGGGCTTCCCCTACTGGGCCAGGCACTGGATGGAAATGAACAAGAATCTTTTCTCGGCCCTCAAGCTTGAGAAGCGGGTTATGTTCATTATCCTCAGCCTGATCGTGCTGGTGGCCGCCTTCAACATCATCAGCACCCTGATCATGGTGGTCATGGAAAAGAACAAGGACATCGCAATCCTGAAATCCATGGGTGCCACGTCAAGAAGCATCATGAAAATCTTCGTGTTTCAAGGGGTGACGATCGGAACGATTGGAACGGTTCTGGGAATGCTGGGGGGGTTGGCTCTGGCCCATAACCTGTCCGGGCTGTCCGTTTTTATCGAACGGCTCTTCGGATTCAAGCTTCTGCCGGGAGATGTCTACTATCTCAACCAGCTGCCTTCCCGGGTGGATTATACGGATGTCGCCGTCATTGTGGTTGGATCACTCATCATCTCGTTTCTTTCCACGCTCTATCCATCCTACCGGGCGGCACGGCTGGATCCGGCGGAGGCCCTGCGAAATGAATAGGGGGGACCAGAGGGGGATGCCGATCATGAGGGCAAACGCAGGAAGGGCGAGGGACTGCGGCGGAAAACGATTCCGGGGATGGGCGTTGTGATCCAGGTTCATGATCTCAAGAAGACTTTTGTTAAAGACGGCAGCCGGATCGAGGTGCTTCGTGGAATCAATCTGAGAATTGACGACGGGGATTCTCTGGCGATTCTCGGCGTTTCCGGCGCAGGCAAGACGACATTCGTCCACATCCTGGGGACGCTGGACAGGCCGACCTCCGGAACGGTGCTGTTTAACGGGCTGAATGTCTTTGACTGGCAGGAAAAAAAGCTGGCGTCCTTCAGAAACCGGAAGATCGGTTTCGTCTTTCAATTTCACAACCTGTTGCCTGAGTTCAACAGTCTTGAAAATACGATGATGCCGGCCCTGATCCACGGGATGTCGCGGCGCGACGCTCTTGCCAGGGCCGAAACGATATTGCATGATGTAGGCCTTGATGATAGGATGACGCACAAACCTTCGGAACTTTCCGGTGGCGAGCAGCAGAGGGTTGCCGTTGCCCGGGCGCTGATCATGGAGCCGGAAATTCTTCTTGCTGATGAACCCACGGGGAATCTCGATACGGAAACCGGCCGAAAAATTGAAGATATTCTTCTGGAACTGAACCGGCAAAAGGGAATTACCCTGATTGTGGTAACCCACAACCAGTCCTTGGCCGGCAGAATGTCGCGAAGCATTGGCTTGCGGGATGGGGAAATATATGCCTGTGCATAAGAAAATATCTCTAGTGATATGCGGAATCTTTGTGATCGGGCTTGCAGCCCTTCTGCTGGGAGCAGGAATTTCCACCGCCGGAGAGGCGGCGCGCATTGCCGTCCTTCCATTCGATATTTTTACCTCCGCGGATAAGGCGTCATTGCAGGAGGCGATGTCCCGGCAGCTGTCCAGCGAATTCCGCAAATCCAAAAATGTACGGCTGATTGAGGAAAAATCCTTTGCGGACGCCCTGGCCGATCAGGCGGTTACCGAAGCCCTGGGCTTTAAGATCGGGAGCATGACGGGTGCCGCTTATGTCGTTCTCGGAAGCCTCTCTGAATTCGGGGAAAGCCTCAGTGCGGATATCCGGGTTCTGGACATCCGCCGGTCAACGGCCCTGCCGCCCCTGTTTGTTCAGGGGAAACGGAGTGCCATCGACAAGCTTGCGGCGGAACTCAAATCGACCGTTCTCCTCAAGATCGCACCGGAATTGCGCATCGCCCGGGTCGAGATCCAGGGCAACCGGAAGATCGGTTCCAGCGCCATCCAACAGGTGCTGAAGAGCCGGCAGGGCGGCCTTTTTTCCGAGGAGGATGTTTCAGCGGACATCAAGGCCATCTACAAGATGGGGTATTTTAATGACGTGTCGGCGGAGACGAAAAGCACCTCCGAAGGCCGGATTCTTGCCTTCAGCGTTCAGGAAAAGGCCATGATCGCGGAGGTTCAGATCGAGGGCAACAAGGCGCTCAGCCGAGGTGACATTGAAGCGGTCATAAACGCGAAGCCCAAGCAGATTCTCAATGTGGAGAAGGTCAAGGCCGATGCCCAGAAGATCAAGGAGCTCTACGACGGCAAAGGGTACTACAACGCCGAGGTTCTGGATCGGATTGAATCTTCCGGACCCAAGGACATGCGTGTCGTTTACAGGATTAAGGAGCATGACCGGCTGTTTATCGAAAAGATCAGCTTTGAAGGAAATAAGACCTACACGGAAAAAGAACTCCGCAACATGCTCAGCACCACGGAAAAGGGCATCCTTTCTTTCTTCACCGATTCCGGGATACTCAAAAGGGAACAGCTCAAGCAGGATGTTGCCAAACTCAATGTCTTTTATCTGAACAATGGCTTCATGAACGCGAAGGTCGGAGACCCGGAAATTTCCCATGACCGGAAGGGCATCTATGTCAAGATTCCCATCACGGAAGGAGAGAGGTATCGCGTCGGAACGGTTGAGATCACCGGTGACGAACTGACCGTTTCACGGAAGGATCTGGTGTCTAAGCTGAAAATCGCCAAAAAGGAGCATTTCGACCGCGAAGCGATCATGAAGGACATCGATTATCTGACCCAGGCGTGCAATGATGAGGGATACGCCTATGCCGATGTCAGCCCCCGGACGGTGCCTCAGGAAAAAACCCAGTCCGTGGATGTCATGTTCGATATTACGAAAGGGCAGCATGTCTATTTCAACCGCATTGAAATAACCGGAAACACCAAGACGAGGGACAAGGTCATCCGGCGCGAGCTGGCCATCAAGGAGGGAGAACTCTACAACAGTTCGAATCTGAAGAAGAGCTACGCAAACCTCAACCGGCTGCGCTATTTTGAAGAAATCGACTTTCAGACGGAGAAGGGTCCGGATGAAAGCAAAACGGATGTCAATATCCGCGTCAAGGAAAAGCAGACCGGCCTTCTCAGCCTGGGCGCCGGTTACAGCGCTCAGGACCGCGCCATGCTGACGGCGCAGATATCCCAGCAGAACCTCTTCGGCAGAGGGCAGATCCTGAGCCTCCAGGCAAATCTGGGTTCGAAAACCACCCTGTACCAGCTGTCCTTTATAGAGCCCTACCTGATGGATATGCCCCTTTGGAGCAAGTTTGATCTTTGGAACCTTGAGCGGGAATACAATTCCTACGATCTGGATTCAAAGGGCGGGGGGATCACGCTGGGATATCCCCTCTGGCCGCAATATCACATCAACGGCTACATCGCTTACCGGTATTCGCTGGATGACGTTACAGACGTCGATGACGACGCTTCGAACTATGTCAAGGACCAGGAAGGCGAAAACACGACGAGCGGAGTGACCTTGTCACTGAGCCGGGATACGACGGATGACAACATGTTTCCATCGAAGGGATCGAAAAACAGCATTGCCGTGGAGTATACCGGCGGTCCCCTGGGTGGAACCGTGGGGTTCACGAAATACACGTTAAGTTCTACCTGGTTCTTTCCTCTTCCGCTGGAAACCGTGCTGGGAACCAGGGCCCGGGCGGGTTACATCTCGGCCCACAGCGACGAAAGGCTTCCCATTTATGAGCGGTTTTACCTTGGGGGAATTAATTCGCTCCGCGGATTGCGTGATGTGGGGCCCAAGGACGAAGAGGACGACGTGATCGGCGGCAAGACGATGTTCAACGTCAACGTGGATTTTGTCTTTCCGCTGATCAAGAATGCGGGGATGAAGGGCGTCATCTTTTTTGATGCTGGAAATGCCTGGGAAAGCGGTTACGATCTTGGCGATCTACGTCAGACGGCGGGCGTCGGCATCCGCTGGTATTCCCCCATTGGACCGCTCCGCCTGGAGTGGGGCTATGTGCTTGACCGCGAGGAAGACGAACCGGCGAGCCGTTGGGAATTCACCATCGGCATGTTCATGTAAGGAATGGTCAGATTATTTCACAGTTAAGGAGAGTTTTTTCATGAAGGATAAACTTTTGAGGATTTTGCTGTTGGTCTTTGGTTTTGTTTTTCTGTGTTCTCTACCCACAGCCCTGGCCGCTGAAAAAATCGGATTTGTGGATGTTCGGGAAATTATGCTGAATTCCGTGGAGGGGAAAAAGGCTTCTGAGGAATTAAAAAAGGCCTTTGAAAAAAACAAGGCGCAGATTTCCGCCAAGGAGACGGAACTTAGAAAACTCAAGGAAGATCTGGATAAGCAGCGTTCCGTCCTGAAGGAGGCGGCCCTGAGAGAAAAGGAAAGCGCCTACCAGAGGAAGCTTCGCGATTATCAGCAGATGGTCAAGGATGCCAATGAAGAAATGCAGAAGCGGGACCAGGAGCTTTCCAAGACTCTGCTGCCGGAGATCATGAAGGTCATCAGTGACATCGGGACGAAGGAGAAGTTTACGGTCATCCTGGATGTCGGATCGGTTCCCGTGCCCTTTTTCTCCAGGGAAAATGATTTGACCAAGCGCGTTATCGAAGAATTCAATCGGACCTACAAGCCGAAAAAGTAACAGCTTGTGATGAAGGATCGGGAAGAACGAATGTCGGAGTAATCCTTTCCAGAAAGGAATATGAACGGGGAAGTGAAAAAAACGCTCAATGAAATCGCCTCTTTTCTGGGGGGAACGGTTGTTGGGGATGATCAAGTTCTCATTGGCTCGGTGCGGGGAATTGACGAAGCCGGTCCGGGAGATATCACCTTTGTCGCCAATGCGCAGTACGAACAGAAACTGCTGACCACAAAGGCCTCAGCGGTCCTCGTTTCCAGAGACACGGAAAGTCCTGCCAGAAACCTGGTTCAAGTTGAAGACCCTTACGCAGCCCTCGGAAGGCTGCTGGCTTTATTTTACCCGGAGGAGAAGGAAATTCCCGCCGTCAGCGACCGGGCGATGATTGAGGCGGGCGCTGAGATTGCTCCGTCGGCCACGGTTTACCCCGGGGTCTACATCGGCCGGGGAGCCAGAATCGAAGCGGGAACGGTTCTTTATCCCGGTGTATTTATCGGGCGTGAGGCCGTGATCGGTGAAGATTCCATCCTCTACCCAAATGTGTGCGTTTACCGGCGATGCCTCATTGGCAGGCGGGTCATTCTCCATGCTGGTGTGGTGGTAGGGAGCGACGGCTTCGGTTTTGCCAACCCGGGGCGCGACAATCTGAAAATCCCCCAGATCGGCATTGTCCAGATCGATGACGATGTGGAGATCGGTTCCAATACGACCATAGATCGGGCAACCCTCGGCCGGACCTGGATTCAAGGGGGCGTTAAAATCGACAATCTTGTTCAGATTGCCCACAACGTGGTGATCGGAGAAAAATCGATCATCGTTTCCCAGGTCGGCATTTCCGGCAGTACCCACCTGGGTCAGAGCGTGATTCTGGGCGGACAGGCGGGGCTTGTGGGCCATCTGGATATTGGTGATTTCGCTATGGTCGGTGCCCAGAGCGGCGTTCATGAAGATGTGAAGGCCCGTTCCATCGTCTCCGGTTCGCCGTGCATGCCCCACCGTACCTGGCTTAGAGCAATGTCCTGTGTGCCTCGGTTGCCGGAGATGCGCACGACACTGAACCATGCATTAAAGCGCTTGGAGGCGCTGGAAGGGCAGTTCAGTGAGCATCTGGAAAAAAAGAAGTAACGTTCATGAGTTAGGGTAAAAGAGGAACCAAATCAACCATGAGGATTCATTCCACAGCAATCGTGTCACCTGAGGCCGGTCTGGCCGATAGTGTTGAAGTCGGAGCATACAGCGTAATTGGTCCCGGTGTTACCATCGGGAAAAATACGATCCTTGGATCACACGTCGTGATTGAGCGGGATACGGATATCGGTGAGGACTGCAGGATTTCATCCTTCTGCTCTCTGGGCGGCGATCCTCAGGACCTGAAATACGAAGGGGAAAAGACGCGGGTTGTCATCGGAAACCATAATGTCTTCCGTGAATATGTGACCGTGAACCGGGCCACGTCGGCGGATATCGGGGTTACCCTGATTGGAGATCACAACCTCATCATGGCCTATTGTCATGTCGCCCATAACTGCAAACTGGGAAACAATATCATCATTTCCAATGCATCCCATCTGGCCGGGCATATTCATGTCGACGACTACGCCATCATCAGCGGCATGGTCGGCATTCACCAGTTCACAAGGATAGGGGCGCACTGCATCATCGGAGGGGCATCTGCGGTGACTCAGGATATCCCGCCCTATGTAACGGCGGCGGGCAATCACGCAAAACTCTATGGACTCAATCTCATCGGACTGGAGCGACGGGGGTTCAGCAAGGAGACCATTGCGGCTCTGAAGGAAGCCTATCGGATCATCTTCCGTTCACCTCTGCGGCTTGAGGCCGCTCTGGAACGGGTGAAGACGACCGTAACGGATACTCCGGAAGTGCGCAACTTCATTGAGTTCATCCAGGCGTCGGAACGGGGCGTCTGCCACTAGCGCAGAGACAGGGAAAAGAGGAATGAGCAGAATACGGGTGGGAGTTGTCGGGATCGGGCATCTGGGCAATTACCATTTACAGAAATACGCCAAAATCGAAGATGTCGAAATCGTCGGGGCCTCAGACAGCCAGACGGAACGCGCCCGGAAGGCGGCGGACCAGTTCGGATGCGAGGCGCTGAACGATCATCGCCGGCTCCTTGGGCGGGTGGACGCGGTGAGCATTGCCGTGCCGACGGGAGCGCATTACGCGGTAGCGCGCGATTTTCTTGAAGCCGGGGTTCATGTGCTTCTGGAAAAGCCGATTACGGAAACCCTGGCGCAGGCCGATGAGCTGATTGCCCTGGCCGAGAAGCAACGCCTGACCTTTCAGATCGGTTTTGTGGAACGGTTCAACCCGGCCATTGTTGCGCTGGAAGGAGTAATGAAAAGGCCGGTCTTTATTGAGGCCCACCGGCTTCACCCTTTTTTCGAACGGGGAACCGATGTGGACGTGGTTCTCGACCTCATGGTTCACGATCTGGATCTGATCCTCCATTTTGTCCAGTCACAGGTGACGGATGTCACAGCCGTCGGCGTTTCCGTTCTATCCGAGAAGATCGATATTGCCAGTGCCCGTGTGACCTTTGCCAACGGATGTGTGGCGAACCTGACCGCCAGCAGGGTGACGGCCAAGACCATGCAGAAGATCCGGTTCTTTGAAACGAATGGTTACCATTCCGCCGACTGCGCCAAGCGTGAGGTGTCCTCTCTGCGAACGAGGCATTCTCCCGATGGAAAAGTCGAAATTGTTGCGAATCCGTTGAATATCCCGAAGCATGACCCCCTTGAAGAAGAAATCCAGGCCTTTGTTCGGGCCGTCAAAACCGGCATGCCGCCTCCCGTGACTGGGGAGGAGGGCCGCCAGTCTCTTGAAGTGGCTTTGAACATTGTCGACAGAATTGAATTGGCCCGCAGAAGCCTGAGATGAAGAGCGAATCCTTCCCTTGAGTTCAAAACGCATCCTTATTGTGGCGGGAGAGGCATCCGGAGACCTTCACGGGGCTTCCCTTGTCCGCGCCATGATGCGGAAGAACCCGGGGCTTTCCTTTTACGGCGTCGGAGGCGGCCGCATGAGGGAGGCCGGCGTGGACTTGTGGGCCGATGCGGGGAACATGGCCGTCGTGGGGTTGACGGAAGTGCTTTCCAAACTGCGGGTCATTCTGTCTGTCATGAGCCGCCTGAAAAAGTCGATGCGGTTCCAAAAACCAGATCTCGTTATTCTAATCGATTATCCCGACTTCAATCTTCCCCTTGCCCGATCTGCAAAGAAAAACGGTATTCCCGTTTTTTATTACATTTCTCCCCAGGTCTGGGCCTGGCGGAGAGGAAGGATCAAGACCCTCGGCCGCGTTGTGGACCGCATGGCGGTCATCCTTCCCTTCGAGGAGCCGCTCTACCGAAAGTCGGGTGTTGATGCCTCCTTTGTCGGTCATCCCCTTCTCGATGCCGTCCGGGTAAGCTCTTCGCGCAGAGAAACCCTTCGTCGGCTGGGATTGCGGGACAACGTAACGACGGTAGCGCTCTTGCCGGGAAGCCGGAAAGGGGAGGTCACCCGGCTGCTTCCGGACATGCTGAAGGCGGTGCGGTTGATCGCTGGGAAGATCCAGCCTGTGCAGTTTCTCCTCCCTCTGGCCGACACGCTGGACCCGGCCTGGATGGAGAGCCGGATGCAGGGGGTGTATGCGCCTGAGATTCGCCTTGTCAGAGGTGCCACGTATGACGCGGTGGCCGCGGCTGATGCGGCCGTGGTGGTGTCCGGAACGGCCACCCTGGAAACAGCGCTTCTGGGGACTCCCCTGATCGTCATCTACAAAGTTTCGGCCCTTTCCTATCTGATTGGGCGGATGCTCATTTCTGTGGATCACATCGGCCTGGTGAATATTGTGGCCGGAAAGACCGTGGCCCCGGAGCTGATCCAGCACCAGGCCAACCCGGAGCGCATCGCGGCGGAAGTCCTGGCGATCCTCGGCGATGCCGACCGGAGAAGAATCATCAAGGAGGAGCTTTTGCAGCTCCGGGAAAAACTCGGCCGGCCGGGTGCGGCCCGGCGGGCGGCCGATATGGCCTTGTCGCTTCTGCAGGGGCCCAAGGGATAACGTGGTTCTGCAGAGAAACCGGCCGGTAAGGAAGGCCTGAGCGCAGGGACTTTTGCAAGGAAAGCAATGGATATCTTTAAGCGTCTTTTAAAATTGACAAAACCCCACATCCCCCGGTTTGCCGTCGCCATGGTCTGCATGCTGATCGTGGGCGCCCTTACCTCTGCGCTGGCTTTTCTCGTCAAACCGGCCCTGGATGACATTTTTCTCAAACGGAATGCGGAAATGCTTCTCTGGATTCCTCTGGCCGTCATTCTGATCTACGCGGTCAAGGGGTCATGCAGTTATTTTCAGACGATTCTGATGAACTTCATCGGACAGCGCATCGTCGCCGACCTGCGGTACCGTCTGTATGAGCAGATCCAGATGCAGTCCCTGAGATTTTTTGCCAAGCATCACACCGGGGAGCTCATGTCGCGGATCACGAACGATGTCAATTCCATCCAGCATGCCGTTTCCGAAGCGGTGACCAGTCTCCTCAAGGACACCTTCACCCTGATCTTCCTTGTCTTCGTTATTTTCTACCGGGACTGGCAGCTGGCCATCATTGCCATGTTCGTCTTTCCCCTGGCCATCTATCCCATTGCCAAGTTCGGAGAGAAGATGAGGCGGAATGCGACGAAAACCCAGGTCACCATGGCCGGTCTGACCACCCTGCTCCAGGAGACCATTTCCGGCACGCGCATCGTCAAGGCCTTCTGCATGGAGGCCTATGAGAACATGCGCTTCGCCAGAGAAAACGAGAAGCTGATGCGCCTGGCTTTGAAGTCCGTTTCCATCAACGCGATTTCCAGCCCGTTTATGGAGTTCCTTGGAGGGATCGGCATTGCCGCAATCATTTTTTACGGAGGCTACCAGGTCATTCACGGTTCCTCCACCCCGGGAACTTTTTTTTCCTTTCTGACGGCGCTGATCATGCTGTATGAACCGGTCAAAAGATTGACAAACGTCAACAACACAATTCAAAAGGGGATAGCGGGCGCCCAGAGGGTCTTTCACATTCTGGATCTCGTTCCCGACATTCTTGACAGAGCACATGCCGTGGACCTTCCCCGCATCGTCGAAAAGATCGAAATCCGCAATGTTTCCTTTTCCTACAACGCAACCCCTGTGCTCAGAAATATCAACCTGACCATCCGTGCTGGTGAAGTGATCGCCTTTGTCGGAATGAGCGGCGGAGGCAAGACGACGCTGGTCAATCTGATCCCCCGATTTTACGACGTATCCGACGGGCAGATCCTCGTTGACGGCCACGATATCCGGGATGTGACCCTGCTATCGCTACGCCGCCAGATCGGGATCGTGACCCAGCAGACCATCCTGTTCAACGATACGGTCCGGAACAACATTTCCTATGGAAGCCGCGACTGCTCGGAGAAAGAGATCATCGAGGCGGCCAGGGCGGCCAATGCCCATGAGTTCATCCAGAATCTTCCTGAACAATACGATACGGTTATCGGAGAACAAGGGACCAGGCTGTCCGGCGGTGAGCGGCAGCGGATCTCCATAGCCAGGGCGCTGCTGAAAAATGCCCCGATCCTGATCCTCGATGAGGCCACATCCTCGCTTGACACCGAGGCCGAGATGGAGGTTCAGGATGCCCTGGAGCGCCTGATGAAGGGGAGGACGACCCTGGTGATCGCCCACCGCCTTTCCACGATCCGCACGGCCGACCGGATTGTCGTGCTGGTCAGGGGAGAAATCGTGGAAGAGGGCTCTCACGATACGCTGCTGGCCAGGCACGGTGAGTATTACAAACTACACCAGCTGCAATTCAAAGAGAACAAAGCGGGGGAGGATATGGCTCTGAAGTAGCCCCCGGCTACAGGATATTCCCGTGAAGATTCGTGAACGTTGCCGCCAACTCAGGGAGGAGCCGGGGACTCGCAAAGGCGGGAGTCCCTTTGCCATGCTGCTTGAGATCTTCTCCCATGTTTACCGTGTCGGGGTTTCCCTGCGGAACGGTCTTTATGACCGGGAGTTTCTGACATCGGAAAAGCTGCCCTGCAGGGTGATCAGCGTCGGGAACGTAACGGCGGGTGGTACGGGAAAGACGCCCATGGTGGTCCTGCTGGCCCGGATGCTCCGGGGGAACGGCTATCGTCCGGCGGTGCTGAGCCGGGGTTACGGCAGCACGGGGGCGGCTCCGGTCAATATCGTCAGTGACGGGGTTTCCGTCCTGTTGGGGCCCCATGCGGGAGGCGATGAACCGGTGCTGATCGCCCGAAGCTGCCCGGGGGTTCCCGTTCTGACCGGTCCGGACCGTTGCTTGACGGGAAAGACGGCCATAGCGCGCCTGGGTGCCGATGTTCTGATCCTCGATGACGGATTCCAACACCGCCGTCTGTTCCGGGACCTCAATATCGTATTGCTGGATATCAACCGTCCCTGGGGAAACGGTTATCTTCTACCGCGGGGACCGTTGCGTGAACCACCGGACCGGGCCATGAAGCGGGCTGATCTCCTGGTCCGGACGGGGGAACGAAGGGGAACTCCGGGGGAAACCCAAAGCGAATCCAATGGGTGCAAAGATGCAGAGTGGATTTTTGAGAGTTCTCTTCCGGTTTTTCGAGGAACCCATCGCCCCTCTTCCCTGGTTTCCCTGAACAAGGGCCGGAGCAGGGAACTCCGTGATCTGAAGGGAAGGCGGATCTGCGCCTTCGCCGGCATCGCTGCTCCGGAGCGCTTCCGCGGTACGCTGGAATCCCTGGGGGCCGATATTGCAGCGTTCCTTGCCTTTCCGGACCATCATCGCTATTCCTCCGGCGATCTCGCCGCTGTTGCGCAGGCGGCCAAGGACGTCCGCGGGGACATGATCGTGACCACGGAGAAGGATGAGATGAAAGTGATGTCCCTGGATTTACCTGCCATTCCCTGCTTTGCACTGCGTATCGAGATGACCGTCGATCCCCGGGAGGATTTTGAACACCTGATCCTCGGGGTCCTCACGAAAGGCAAGGCAGAGGCCTGAGATCCTGAACTACTTTCCCGAAAATGCCGGATCGTCCAAACCGGCCTCCCGGAATCCCTTCCGGCGCAGATGGCAGCTGTCGCATCGGCCGCAGGCTCTCCCATCCGGAAGAGGGTCGTAGCAGGTGTGCGTCATCCCATAGTCCACGCCCAGGGCCATTCCTTTTCGAATGATGTCCGCCTTGGAGAGCAGGATCAGCGGGGCGCGGATTTTCAGGCGCATCCCGCCCTCCGTGCATGCCCTGGTGGCGAGATTGGCCATGGTCTCGAAGGCCGCGATGTATTCGGGGCGGCAGTCGGGGTAGCCGCTGTAATCCACGGCGTTCACCCCGATAAAGATCTCCCCGGTCTGCAGGACCTCCGCCCATGCGAGGGCATAGGAAAGAAAGATGGTGTTTCTGGCTGGGACGTACGTTACGGGAATTTCCGCCCCTTCCCCTTCTTCGGGGAAATCCCTCTTCGGGACCTCAAGGGGACCGGTGAGGGCCGAGCCTCCAATAATGCTTAAATCCAGGGAAACAATGAGATGCTCCTTGGCCCCCAGGGCATTGGCGATGCGCCGCGCAGCCTCCAACTCGATGGCATGGCGCTGCCCGTAGCGGAAAGTGAGGGCGTAAAGCTCATAGCCTTCCGCCCTGGCGATGGCCATGGTCGTGGCGGAATCCAGCCCTCCACTGAGCAGGATGACGGCCCTTCGATCTGAATTCATTCGCATTTTCTCGTCTTTTTTCCTTTATTCTTTTTTTAAACGCCCCGGGCATCCTTTCCCCAGAGGATTTTGTGGAGCTGGAGCTGGAGGCGGACCGAAAGATGATCGTCGAGGATCCACCGGGCCAGCCGTTTCGGATCAAGGCGCTCCGTGACGGGGGACAGCAGCGGTGGGTTCCGCGTTTTCGCCGCAAGGTTCCTCGAAAGAAGGATGTCCCGGGCAAATTCATAATCCCCTCTCTCCCCAAGGACAAACTTGATTTCGTCCCGTTCCGTCAGATCGTCGAGGATGCTGAAATCGTTCCTGTGGCATTCTCCGCTTGAAGGGCATTTGATATCGACGATGCGCACACAGCGCCGGTCAATCCCCCGGATGGGCAGAGATCCATTCGTCTCCAGGAGAACCTCATATCCGCCCTCCAGAAGGATCCGGATCAAGGCCGGGGTTTCCGCCTGGAGCAGGGGCTCCCCCCCGGTGATTTCCACCAGGCGGCATCGGTGAGATGCGATCCGGTCAAGCAGGTCGGAAAGTTCCCACAAGGTCCCTTCCCCGTAGGCGTAGCGGGTATCGCAATAGGAGCAGCGGAGATTGCAGCCGGTGAGCCGCACCAAGACGCAGGGAAGGCCGATAAAGGAGGATTCCCCCTGGATGCTGTAAAAGATTTCGTTGACCTTTAAGGACACGTCAGTCCTCCCGATAGGTGGCGCTGCTGGTCGGCGTTTCGGAAACTCTGACCCGCGAAACCCGTATCGTATCCCTGTTGAGCTTTCCGCTCAGCTCCAAATAGAGGTGGCGGGCGATGTTTTCCGACGAGGGGTTGGCCTTCTGGAAAGGAGGCAGTTCGTTCAGATTGATGTGGTCCAGTCGGTGAAGCGCCTCTCGAACCGTCTGCTTCACCTCTCGAAAATCAATGCCGATTCCGATCTCATTGAGCTCCCGGCACTCGACGGTGACCCGGACGGCCCAGTTGTGTCCATGGAGGTGCTCGCAATTTCCCGGATAATCCCGTAGCGCGTGGGCGGCGGAAAACTGCTCTTCAACGCTTATTTCAAAAATTCCTGGCATAAAGGCTCCCTGCTGCACGGATCCGCGTCTTTTTCGCGGGAAGTTAACATTTTTCCTGGCGTCCCAAACGGAACCATCCCTCATGCTACTTCATTTTTTGCCAAAGTTGTCTATCTTTTTTTATGGAAGTTCATTCCTGCCGAAAGGATTTCCAAAGGCCGCCGGCAACTCGAGGTGTCTCGATGCTGAATCGGTCCGTCAGCCGCTCTGAGCAGGCACCGATCGTTTGCCTTAAACAGAATTTTCCTGTAAACCACACCGCTATGAACAATAAAAGTCTGAATCTGGCGGAAGGTCCCATCCTGCCTCTTCTGCTGCAAATGAGCTGGCCGTCCATTGCCACCGTGCTGGTCGTTAACGTCTATTACCTCATAGACGCCTTCTGGCTTGCCAGGCTCAGTCCGATTGCCCTTGCGGCCTTAACCATAAGCCTTCCCATACAGTTGATTTTAGGCGGAGTCGGCGTGGGAACCGGACTGGGTGCAGGCTCATACGCCGCCAGGATGTTCGGTGCGGGGGAAAACCGGAAGGCCCGACAGACAGCCGGCCAGGTTTTTTTCCTTTCGGCTGTCCTCGGAGCGCTGTTCATCAGCCTGGGGCTGGCCGGGCCGGATCTCATTTTGACGTATTTCGGCGCCACAACGGAAATTCTGCCCCTGTCCCGACGGTATCTCCTGACACTGCTGCCCGGCGTGCCGTTTCTATTTCTGATCATGATGGCCAGCAATCTCTTCCGGGCGGAAGGCAGGCCGCGTCTCGTGATGTATTGCGCTCTTATGACCTCGGCCGTCAGCGGTATCCTGGATCCTTTGCTCATCTTCGGCTGGGGTCTCTTCCCCCGGCTGGGAATTAAGGGAGCCGCCCTGGCCGCGGTGATTTCCCAGATATCGGGAGCAGCGCTTGCCTTTTATTTCTTGCGGCAGAAAAGCTCCAAATATCAGCTGAAATGGCATTATCTCCGTCCGGATTACCGGATTATTCTGTCCATCTACTCGACGGGATTTCCCTCCATGGTCATCAATCTCGTGCTCAGCCTGGGAATGCTTCTTCACAATCATGTCCTTGGTGGATACAGCAACCTTGCAGTGGCCACCCTGGGCATTGTCTCCCGAATGAGTGGTCTGGTCATGATTCCGCTTTACGGCATCGGTCATGGGCTGATGCCGATGGTCGCCTTCAGTGAAGGGGCGAATCTTCCTTCAAGACTGATGGAAACGGTGACCATCGCCGTAAAAATTTCCTTTGCGATTGCCGTGGTCTGTTTTCTGATCGTGGAGGCTTTTGCTCCGGCCATTGCGACGTTCTTCTCCGATGACATGGAGCTGCGAAGGCTGACGGCAACAGCCCTGCGCATCAATTTTCTGATACTGATCACAGCCGCTCCCAGCCTAATGTGGATCAACATGTTCATCGGTCTCGGACAGGGAAAAACCGCCATGGTCCTGCTTGTCGGTCGCGAAATTCTTTTTTTAATCCCCCTTCTGTGGCTCCTTCCTTCCTGGTTCGGCATCAACGGCGTCTGGATGGCCCAGCCGCTTGCCAACGCCATCGCATTCCTGTTCATCCTTTACTGGGCGAAACGCCAGTATCGAATGTTTGAACCCCTGATCCATGACAAGGCATAGGCGCACTTGCCTTCCAGAAAGTCCGATGCCCGCCGCGAGGGCCGCAGGTTCGATACTGGATCGGAATCCATGGAGGAGGGTCCCGACGGACTATCCGTTAAAAAAACCCCCCGATTCCGCCTGGTGGCTGTTATCGGGTGCAGGTCCCTCTGCTTCCGCAATGAAAGGCCCTCTGTCATCTTTCCTTTGCAATTGAAATGAGATCTACGGTGAAAATCAGAACGGCATCCGGTCCGATGAGATGGCCTGCGCCCCTTTCTCCGTAAGCAAGATCGGAAGGGATGACGAGCTCATATGTCCCCCCTGTCTTCATGAGCTGCAGGCCTTCAGTCCATCCCCGGATGACTCCTGCAAGAGAAAACGTGGCCGGCTGGTTGCGCTTGTAGGAGCTGTCAAATTCCGTCCCGTCGATGAGCGTGCCCCTGTAATGGACGGTTACCGTATCGCCCGGTTTCGGATTGTCTCCTGTGCCCTCCTTGACCACCCTGTACTGCAGGCCGCTCGGGGTGACTTTTACGCCCTCCTTGACCTTGTTCTTTTTGAGAAATTCCGCGCCTTCCTTTCTGTTGACGGCCCTTGCCTTTTCAAAGGATTCCTTTTGGCTTGCCTGGAGGTCCTGCGAAAAGCTCATCATGACCTGAGCCATTTCTGCCTGTGTCAATGACCTGGTGGATCCTGAAAGGGCATCGGTAATTCCCTTCAAAAAGGCATCCGGATTGATGCTGATGGATTTTTCCTTAAAGTCACTTCCTATGCCATAACCGATGGTATAGCTTACCTTATCCCTTTGCGTTTTTAATATGATCTTGCCCTCCGAAAAGCCGGGCAGCGCCGTGATCATGAGAACGGCGAGTCCAAATGCTACGGATTCCTTTTTCATTGTTCCTCCTTGTCTGTACAGGTTGAGGCCGCCTTTCCCGCTGATGTTCAGGTCTCAAGGGACAGGCTGACTTTTGATACGCCCTCGGGTTCAGGCTTGACCTGAAACCCCAGTTTCCGGCACAGGCCAAGCATCTTTCCGTTTTCGGTCAACACAAGCCCCTCGATCTTGTGGAGATGCTTGTCCCGGGCTATTCCGATGAGAATGTCGATCAGTTTAGCCCCCAGGCCCATGCCCTGGTAATGATCGTGAACCAGGATGGCAAACTCGCCGATCCCGGTGTCGGGATGGTGGATGAGACGGCTTCCCCCGATCATGTACTTCTTCCCGTTCTTTCTGATTTCAGCCAGAATGGCTATTTCCCGGTCATAGTCCATGTTGCAGGACCGTACAACAAGGTCGTCGGTTATTTCCCGGACGCCGAAATATCGGTTGCGCAATGCCTCCTCCGAGAGGGAATCAAGCATCTCTTGAGACATGAGCTTGTCTTCCGGACGGACAGGCCTCAGGAGAACTTCCGTCCCGTCGAGAAGATTCCACGTCGTTATGTAGTGCAAGGGATACGGGGTGATCACGAGGTGCGAATAGGGCGCGGATTCCCCGGAAACAGAGGTAAGGGCGACCGTCACATCCCCTGCCAGCACGTCGGATTCTTCAATCCACAGGACAAGCTCCATGCGCTCGATCTCCGCAAAATCAACAACCAGGTTGGAAAATCCCAGGAGGGTATCCTCAAGCCGGGAAAGAATCTGCCGACCCTCATCGGCATTTTTTAAAACAGGATAGATTCCCGCACCTTCAAGCAGGCGCCGGGCCAGGGTCCGGTTGAGCGGCGGCAGGCCGATGCGTTCATCGTCGGGGCCGCCGGCGCCTGGGCTGATGACCAGGATGGTGCGGAACTCGGGGTCTCTCCTCGATTCGAGCTTCAGTCTCAAGGCCGCCGGAGCCGGCGGTTTCTGGAGGATGACTTCCACGCCTCCATCACGCAACCGCTGTCCCGCCTGCCGGCAGGCGTCGTCAACGTCCCCGGTGGCGGTCAGGGGGATCGCCTGTTCCTCTTTCTCCCCGGTGAGGGGCTGGATCCTGAGGGACAGAGGAAGGCCCAGGCC
>JAVETB010000108.1:0-8147 GCA_034006265.1 Syntrophus sp. (in: bacteria)
TCGGACAAGCGTCCGGCCGCATTTCATGATCCATTAATTTTTAATGGCGCCTGCTTTCAGGGACCTAAGAAACCCTGAAGACAGGCGCCTTTTTGTTGGATGGAAACTTCCTGGAAATTCCACCTTGATCCATCCAGGGGATAATGTTAAAATTCAAGTGATTTCAATATAGTAGATGTACAGGACGCCGTATTGGCAAGGAACAGCACGCTCAGTGGCTTTTAAAAGCGGGGGTCCATGATGAAGAAACCAAGCCCGAGTCACAGTTTCCGCATTTCTCTGGACATGCCGGATGTATCGGATTACCGGTCGGGCCTTGAGGCCGCGGCGCGCGGCACAGGTGGCGAGATCATGGAGATGAAGATCCTCTCCCGGCTCAACGGCAGAATCACACGGGAAATTCTGATCCAGACACCCGATGAAGACAGCGAAAAAAAGACGGTCGAAGCGATCCGTAAACTGGCAAACTGTCAAATCCTCGAGCTGATCGACTGCACCTTTCATCTCCACAGGGGGGGAAAAATCGAGATAAACAGCAGGATTCCCCTCAGGAACCGCAACGATCTCGCCATGGCCTATACCCCGGGCGTCGCCCGCATCTGCATGGCCATCCGGGACGACATTGAACGGGCCGGCGATCTAACGATCAAGAACAATGCGGTGGCGATCGTTACCGATGGGACGGCAGTCCTCGGGCTGGGTGATATCGGCCCGACGGCGGCCCTGCCCGTCATGGAGGGAAAGGCCGTTCTGTTCAAGACTTTCGGCGGCGTAGACGCCTTCCCGATCTGCCTGGACACCAGGGACACGGAAGAGATCATCTCGGCGGTAAAATGGATGGCCCCCTCTTTCGGCGGGATCAACCTGGAAGACATTTCCGCTCCCCGCTGCTTCGAAATTGAACAGCGTTTGAAAAGGGAGCTCGACATTCCCGTCTTCCACGATGATCAGCACGGCACGGCGGTCGTCATCCTGGCGGCCCTCGTGAACGCCCTGAAGGTTGTGAACAAGAGCCTCGACGAAATTCTGGTTGTCGTAAACGGTCTGGGAGCGGCCGGGACAGCCTCCATCTTCCTGCTCCGGGCTGCCGGCGTCCGCCGGATTATCGGCTGCGACCGCAGCGGCATTCTGTATCGAGGGCGGCAGGAAAACATGAACCCTGTCAAGACGGACATCGCCCTGATAACCAACCCCGGGGAGCGACGAGGCACCCTCTATGACGCCCTGCGGGGAGCTGATGTTTTCATCGGTCTGTCCAGACCTGGTTTACTTCAGGGTAAGGACATCGCCGTCATGGCCAGGGACCCCATCGTCTTCGCCATGGCCAACCCGATTCCGGAAATCATGCCGGAAGAAGCGGAAGGGTACGCAGCCATCGTGGCCACGGGCCGCTCCGATTATGCCAACCAGGTAAACAACGTCCTGTGCTTTCCCGGCCTTTTCCGGGGGGCCCTGGACTGCCACGCCCGGGACATCAACGAGGCCATGCTCCTGGCCGCCGTCCATGCCATCGCCTCCAGCGTGAAAGCAGACGAGCTCAATCGGGATCGGATCATCCCAAGCATCTTTGACCCCGCCGTGCAGCCCCGTGTTGCAGAGGCGGTAAAGGAAGCGGCGAGGAAATCGGGCGTTGCCCGTTCCCACCGGGCCTATACCTCACCGATTAATCCGCAGGTCGATTTAAAAGGGTAACGGAAAGCTTTTGACGCTCCGCCACGGCACAACCATTGATCTCCAATGGAATTTCATGGCGTTTCCTGGGAAGCAGCAGGACGGGAAGTCAGCGGGTGGGTGCCGAAACGGGTGGCGAAAACCCCGCCGATGCCGATGACCAGTGCAAGAATCTTGATCATCCATCCCAAAACGGGGATCCAACCCACGATCCACAGAAGAAACAACCCCCAGAAGGTCTCCTTGAGAGCCCTGGAGTTGCTTTTCTTGAACAGCGCCAGGACCTTGCTGCCGATCAACCGGGCGATGGAAACCAGTCCAAGAAGCGCCGCACAGACAATCAGGGTGAGTTCAAGGGGGACCAGAACGATCCCCACAACGGATATGGTCAACAAAACCGCCAGGGGGACCATGAGGATGAGAATAAGGAGCCCCCAGAGCCCCACCTGAAGCAGATGGGTCTCGATGGCCTCCACAACCAGATTGACCGGTTTGGGAATCAGGGTGACGATCAGCAGGGCCAGGATCAACAAACCGGTGAAAACCAGAATGGAAAAAATCGTAAAGACCCATGACCACCCTTCCCAGTTGTCATTCAGGATATCGGAAATCGCCTCGGAAAGATTCGAAGAATTGATTTCCGTCAGGGTACCTTCGATCTGCGCACCCTTACCCAGCACGACAACCCCTCCCAGGCAGACGACATCCCCACCGACCTTGGCAGTACGGCTCAGTACGATCGGCCCTCCCACAGAGACGACATGAGACTGCACGGTTCCGGAAACGGTAATCTGCCCCCCGAAGGAGATGACGTTGCGAACCCACTGCCTTTCGGCGATATGAACATTTTCATGGATCTTGACGATCGTCTTCTTCTCGGCGGAAGCCTCCGTTACAAAGCAGAAGAGCAGGATTAATCCAAGAAGAAAAACTCCGATCCGCCTCATGTTCTCCCGCCACCCCGACTGGAAGATTCTCATATTAAAGAAGCCCCTGCTCCCGCCCCCAAAAAAGTCCTCCGTTTCAATTAGGTCCACCGCTATATCACTTCTTGACTCAGTCCGTTATCAGAAGCTCCAAGCCTGTGAGCTCGGGGTTATCCCCGTATCCATCCCGCCGAGCACCCTGCTCCACAATCCGGAACGGCACTAGGATTCGAATTCTTCAACCATCCCCCGACGCCGGCGGATCAGTTCGAAGAAACCGGGCAGCAGGGAAACCATGATGATCGCCAGGATGACAAGCGTGAAATTCTCTTTCACCACAGGGAGGTTTCCGAAGTAATAGCCGCCCAGCAGAAAAAGGAAAACCCAGAAAAGGCCGCCCGCGATGCTGTAAGAGAGAAACCGAAGGTATGCCATTCTGCCGATTCCTGCCACAAAAGGGGAAAACGTCCGGACAATAGGGACAAACCGTGCGAGAACGATAGTTTTTCCCCCATGCCGTTCATAAAACCTGTGGGTCCGATCGAGATACTCCCGCTTGAAAAACCGGGGCTTGTTCTGATGAAAGACTCGGGGTCCGATATATCTGCCCAGGGTATAGTTCACGTTGTCCCCGGCCACTGCCGCCAGGGGAAGAATCAGCAGCAGAAGCTCCAGTTCCAGCGCTCCGGCAGCGGCAAAAGCCCCCAGCCCGAAAAGCAGGGAATCACCCGGAAGAAAAGGGGTCACGACCAGTCCTGTTTCGCAGAAAATAATCAGGAAAAGAATGACGTAGGTCCAGACACCAAAACGTGACACCAGGATACTCAGATACCGGTCGAGATGAACAAAAACATCAATAAAATTGACAAGGATTTCCATACGATATTCCGTTCCTATTCCTTTTGTGAGCGCGGAGTATAGGAAAGGACTTCCGGAAAGTCAAGAAGTCCCCTGTCTTTTTTCACACTTCAGCCGGCGGGGGGGAAAATCCAGCCCTGCCTGTCTTTCAGCCGAACAGTCTGTCCGCAATGCCGGCTACATGGCGCCCCTGGAAACGGGCTCCAGCCAGTTCATTCTCGCTGGGCCATCGTTCATTCTCCGTCCCGGCTATTGTTGACGCTCCGTAGGGTGATCCGCCCGTGATTTCGTCATTCCTTGTCTGCCCCTGGAATGAATAAGGAAGACCAACAATAATCATGCCATGATGCAGCAGAGTCGTATGGAAGCTGAGGATTGTAGATTCCTGGCCGCCATGCTGCGTTCCCGTGCTGGTGAACACACTGCCGATCTTTCCGACCAGTGCCCCCCTGGCCCACAGGCCTCCCGTTGCGTCCATAAAGGAGCGCATCTGACCGCACATGTTTCCGAAGCGGGTAGGTGTGCCGAAGATGATTGCATCGGCTGCAACCAGTTCCTCCGCAGCGCAGACCGGGATATGGGAAAAGGCCTTTTGCGCGTCGAAAATGCCTATCTTTTTAAGCAACTCTTCCGGAAGTGTTTCCGGGACCCGCCGCATCACGACCTCGGCGCCCGCTATTTCTCCCGCACCTTCAGCCACGGCCTCGGCCATGCGGTGAACATGGCCATAGGCGGAATAATAAACGATCATAATCTTCATGATTGAACCTCCTTGAATGGTTGGAACCCCTTCCAAGGGGCCCCTTTTAGATCCCCTTACAAAACCCCGATAAGAAACAGTCCGGACAGGATGGTTAGCACCCCCATTGCCCCGGTTAACCGCCCAGAAACTCGATGAATCCGCTTTAATTCAGGAGCATGGCCCGGAAAACGGAAGGAAGCCAGCCCGAGCAGAAGCGTCATGAAAGCACCCAGCAGGGTGGCGCCCCCCAGCCAGGTATGGGGTGACGCAAAATGCACCCCGGCAGACTGCGATACCAGGAGGATGGCGGCCAGAAAGCCGCCCAGCAGAACAAAACCCGCCCCGAGACCGGCGCGCCGATGCACCTTCAGCCACCATAGTTTGCGGCGGAAAGCCATGGCCATCGTCACACCGGCCAGCAGCAACGCCATTGAGGCCAGCATGAGTCCGATATGGAGATAGAACCAGATCATGGGGCCTTACCTTGCTGCCGGCCCGGGCATCACGAGGCTGGCGGCACGGGTCCCATAGATGTTGCAGAAAACCTTGACTTCCACCCGGTCACCATCCGCCAATGTCATTTTGTAGACATAAACAAATCGGGATTTATCCGGTTGGTTCTTATATTCGTAAATCTCCGGTTTATCCCTGTTCTTTTGAATCTGGACCTTCTTGACATAATGAGAGCCCGGGAACGGTGTGCTGTGCGTGATGGTGACCTGAAGCGCCTGCTGGTCTTTCAGGTAGGACAGATTTACGTCCCCCGGCGGATGAGCGAAGGCGGACCAGGGCCCCATCAGCACCAACGCCGATAACCCTGCCAGATAGATCCCGCACAGGAATCCGCCCCGCAAAGAAAAGGGTGAACGTCTGATCCGGGCCCCGCAGGTTCTGCCTGTTCTCCGGAATGTTCCTTTTTTCCCGATGCGCTCTAAAAAAAGCGATCTGCTCATGGCGGTTTCCCCCTTCATTCTTGGTTTTACCTCGTCAGGCCCGGTTTTGCCGGGAGTTTTTAAGGCCATCCCCTTGATCACCTTGTTTGACAAATTAACACAAAAATGATCTGAACTAAATATGTAAAATATTTTCAATTTATTTCTTTTCAGGAAGGATTGCAGGGCATCAAACAAAACAGGCCATGACCGGTTGAAACCGGCAATGGCCTGTTTGAAAGTGACGTTTTATAACGAGGGTGCTTTGCGTCTGTTCTTACCGGGATCGAGTTCTGGCCAATTTTTTCCTGAAACCAGCCAGTGCGGCAAGACCGGGGGCAAAAAGCCACAAAGCGCCTGGAATTGGAACCACATTCCCATAGGCCTGGATCTCGGAAACCGAGTAGCTACCGTCACCGGAAACAGCATAGAAGCGAAGGGCATCCGTGGTAATGGGCGTTTCCAGAACATACTTTTCCGTATCATCGGCGGGATTCGGGCGAGTCTGCATTCCACTGCCATAACCGTCATAGTTCGGCACGGTCCATGCGGTCCACCAGGAATCTGTTGCTATGTCACGGAATTGAACCATGTACTCATCATTATCATCGGCCTGGGCAATCATGCTGCTGATGACATAGATGCCGTCAAGATCGATCTCCGCATAAGCGGCGGTCCCGCCCCAGTAAACGGTTCCATTTGTCCAGGAAGTGCCTCTGGGGCGAAAAATCCCATCGGTCAGGGTGCTCCCCGCTGCTCCATACACCGTCTCATGGAGCGTAACCGCCTTTCCCAAG
This sequence comes from Syntrophus sp. (in: bacteria), assembly GCA_034006265.1. Lineage (GTDB taxonomy): Bacteria > Desulfobacterota > Syntrophia > Syntrophales > Syntrophaceae > Syntrophus. The sequence goes on from JAVETB010000108.1 coordinate 5,927, forward strand.
GCCACATTCACCTCGGAGCTTATGCCCGTTGCAGGCAAACAGAAGACTACCGCTGCAACAAGGGCAAACAACCATCCTTCAATGCATTTTCTCCTGAACATTTCCATACCTCCCTTTTAATTTTTCCTTCATCACCCGGATCCATTTTTACGCCCTTCATGCTTCAGCCACAACTATTTGAATAATTCCAAGAACCTCACTTTTCTTCGACTCAAGGCTCCGAGCCCGACAAGACCACTGCCGAAGAGCAGAACCGACGGAGGAACCGGGACAGGATTCACCTCTACCGTGGCGGCGGCGATAAAGGGAATACCGCTGCGACCTTTGTCATAGGCCGTAAATACAATGTTCGTTAGCTTTTCGTCGGAAAAATCCGCCGGCAGCCAGTAAATCTGCATGTCCAGCCTGGCCCTTCCGTTGCCGTTGTCAAATGCGGCGACGGCATTAGTACCGTCAATGGTGTTATTGTAACCGCCTGCGAAGTGATCCCGCACATTTCTTCCCTCCTCGAGATCTGCGGAATAATAGGCTCCGTCGGAACCGTTAAACTCGACTTTCCCGATAACCGTCCCGAATGCGCCGCAATTGGAATTGATGAGCGTATAGGCATTGGTCACACCGTAGACATTCACTGGTATGGTGAGGGTTCCGTTATAAAACACCTTGTTTCCCGTGTTTTCTTCCACTTCCAAATGAAAAGGAACGCCGTTCCACGTGTGGAGGCCGGGGAAAACGCTGTCGTACGTGCCGCCATCACTCCACGTGGAAATATTCGTGTTCAGTTCGGGAAGTGTCAAGGTTGTGAAAGATGGTGCTGCCTGGGCAGTAACACCAAACATCAGGCTGCCGAGACAGAAAGCAAAAAGGGCAGCCACCATAAGTTTACGCATAGATTTCTCCTTGATATAAATGGGTTATTCTCCTCTTCTTCTACGTCTGATGCCTCATCGACATGGCGATCATGTTCACATTGCCTGCGGTCAGCCGCCTCCCACCTCCTTTTCCACCTTGCCTTCTGCTGTTCAATTAACACTTCGAAATCGGTGACTTCCCAAACTTTCCGAAATCTCCGCCCGGAGACGGAACGCCATTTCTCCATCGGCAGGTAAGGCAGGGAATCTAAAATTTGATATTTTAACATTACCGAAGTCAGCAGGAAAAAGTAAATACAGATAAAACCGTATTTTATCTAAGAGATTGGCGTAGGACCACGAGAATTTTCCAGGAATCCAAATTCTTAGTCCCATGATTGGTTTCATGGGCTGAGTCAGACCTATTCCGAAGGACCCGGACGCCCCCGACCGGGTAACCAAAAGCATTGACAGATGGGCGGAAAAAGGATAGCTTAACGCCTCACGCAGAGTTCACCTGCCCGATATTGCTTAGAAAGAGGTGTTTCCCCGACGGATAAATGGATCAGAATTGCCGCCACCGGATTGGGAGCCGGTTATGCCCCCGCCGCACCGGGTACTGTTGGAACAGTCCTGGGCATTCCCCTTTATCTCGCCATTTCACTCTTGTCCCAGCCGCTTCACATCCTGGCCATCCTGGCCCTGACGGGTTTGTCCATCGGGATCTCCCAGAGGGCGGAGGCCCTTTTCATGGAGAAAGATTCTCCGCACATCGTCATTGACGAGGTTGTCGGCCTTCAGTATGCTCTCCTTCCCGCGGAACAGAATATCTCTCTGATCATCATGGGATTTCTTCTTTTCCGATTCTTCGACATCGTCAAGGTTTTTCCGGCGGGATTGGTTCAGGACAAATTGCCGGGCGGTTACGGCATTGTGGCGGATGATGTTGTGGCGGGAATCTATGGCGCTCTGCTGCTCTGGTTTTTAAGCGGATTCTGGACATGAAAAGCCCGCAGGGGGTTTTAAACGAACAGGCTGTTGAAAGAGGGACAGGACAAGGAGGCAGACGATGCAGGTCGGCATTCTGACCATCGGAAATGAACTGATCAGTGGCAGGACCCGGGACACGAACACCTCCCATATCGCAAGGGAGCTGAATATACAGGGATGGCAGGTCCCGATTCTGATGTCGGTGGATGACGACGAAACCGCCATCAAAACGGCCCTGGACCACATCCTGGCCCAGGCGGACGCCGTCATTGTAACAGGGGGGCTGGGACCGACAACAGATGACAAAACGACGGAGGCCATTGCCAGGGCTTATGGTTTGAAACTGTACCGTGATGAAGCCATTCTTTCCAAAATCAAGG
>JAVETB010000014.1:0-45845 GCA_034006265.1 Syntrophus sp. (in: bacteria)
TATACCTCTTTCCCAGGGCGGCGGCATACAGCAGGGGCTTGATCACGGAGCCGGGCTGACGCTTGGCGTAAAAGGCCCGGTTATAGGGGCTTGAAGAAAAATCCACCCCCCCCGCCACGGCCAGGACATCCCCCGTGTTGGGATCCAGGCACAGCAGGGCGCCCTGCAGATCCGGGGAAATCTTTCTAACGCCTTCACGCAGGACCTGTTCGGCGCGCTTCTGCAGATTGAGGTCCATGGCGGTGATGACTTCCAGCCCCCCTCTTTCGATGATCTCCGCACCATAACGCTCGATCAGCTTGCTCCGGACAGCGTCCACATAGTAGGAGGGTTCTCCTTTGTTGATGCGAGATATGGAAGCGGCCATCAGTTTCTGCTTTTTCTGGGGGGAGATCATTTTGAGCTCCTCCATCCTGTTGAGAACAAGGTTCCTCCTGTTCCTGACCACAGAGGGTGTTCCCGCAGGATTGTATCGGTTCGGAGCCTTCGGGACGCCGGCCAGCAGGGCGCATTCAGCTTCGGTCAAATTCTGGGGGGATTTGTCAAAATAGATTCGGGCGGCCTGGGCAATGCCCCAGGCCCCGTTTCCGTAGTAGATTTCGTTCAGGTACATCTCCAGGATCTGTTTCTTGCTGTATTTTCGTTCATATTCCATGGACAGGAGACCTTCCTTGATTTTTCTGTCCAGCGTCTTCTGTCCGGAGAGAAGCCTGTTCTTGATGAGTTGTTGAGTAATCGTCGATCCGCCTTCGGCGAGTTTCCCCTTGGCAACGTCCTTCACCAGGGCTCGGGCGATTCCGCGGATGTCAATGCCCGGGTGGCTGTAAAAGCGGGAGTCTTCGATGGCCACCACGGCTTTCTGCAGGAAAGGGTTAATCCGGTCGATGGGGACCCAGTATCGCTTCCGGGGAAGGATTCTTCCGACAAACCGTCCCTTGTTGTCAAAGATCTTTATGGAGGAATAGTGGCTGGGAAGGATCGGGTAAGCACCCAGTTTTTCCGCCGCTTCGGCCTGTAACGCCAGGCCCGAAGCCAGGAGGAACCCTGAAAAAGCAAGAATAAACCATTTCTTGCAAGTATTTGAAAAAAAGAAAATCAACGAAAATCACCTCTAAGAAAGTAGTATGACGCGCTTTCAAACCGGCCGATTTCTCCGTGTCTGTTCAATCTGAATCACGGATGCCGGGATTCTCACGCCTGCTTCAGGATTTCCAGGAATCAACTGGACTTCTTGCAGATATCCTGCGTCGGGCAAGACTTGTATCACACCTGGAAAAAGATCGCCATGGGGGTAGCCTCCTTCCAGTAATTATTCCTTCTCGGGGCTTGGTTTTTTTGAATTATTTCAGAGGAGAAGTGAACTCCTGCAGGGGAAGGGAACAGGTAAAGACGGTGCCTTGTTCCCGGGATGTCGAAAAAGTCACCTGACCACCCAGGATCTTTTCTCCGAAGAGTTTCATGGAAAAGGTGCCGATCCCTCTTCCGGCTTGCCCTTTCGTGCTGAAATTCCGCTGAAAAATTCTAAGAGCTGTTGCCGGAGGGATTTCCTCCGCATTCCACACCATGAAAGACAGTAGACTCCCATTTCGCTCGCTCCAGATTCGGACAACGCCGTCTTCTCCCGTGGCTTCCAGGGCGTTGATCACCATGTTGCACAGCACGCGCAACAGTAAAGAGAGTTCCGTTCTGACCGACGTGGCCGGACAATCTTCACAAAATTCGATTTTTTTCTTCTGCACAGCCGGATGGCTGGCGAAAATGGCGCGAAGCTCCGCAAGAACCTGTTTCGGTGTAACAGGGTGCCTTACGGTCTGATACGTGAACGAATCGTTCTGGGACAGGCAGCGCTGAACGGCTACCTCTGTTTGAAGTCGCAGCGATGCTTCATAGATATTTCTGGAAAGGACCGAGGGACTGTCCTGAACGAGAAGTTCACTCGCCCACACCAGAGAGGATAACATATTGTTGACATCATGGAAGAAAGTCCTCTCCAGAGTCGCCTTTTGCTGCTCTTTTGTAATGTCTTGAAGGAACAGTAACAGAAACGTTTTCCCATCGATTTTTGTCGGATATGAACGAACAAGCAGGGCGATGTCCACCATCCTGCCGCCCTTGTTTGCCGAAAGGGCGCACATTCTCTCTACGGGCCTGTCCTGAGTCAGGCTGGACACGATGGCAACAGCGGCGCCGCAGGTCGGACAGAATTTCGTGGTGCCGCATCCCCCAGGCTCATCATGGGCATGAATGCATTCCATGGCCTCGCCAAGACGCAGACCGAAGGCCTGTTGCGCATCCTGAACGCCCAGCATCTGCATGAAGGTGTCGTTCAATGCCACCAATTGGCGATGTTCATTCAGAACGGCCAGCAGGCCGCTTACTGAGCACAGCAATCCTTCCATGAGAGGATTGCGGCACACGATTCCAATTTCTGCATTCAGCTCGTCATCCTTCGCTTTTTCGGCAGGAGCAAAATAGGTATCCATGGACTTTCCGCCTCCTGAGTATCGCTCTTTGTTCAATTTCCGGCAGATTGCGGGTCTTCCTCAAGTCTCATTCGGGGTGTCTTTTGCATAACTTCCAGCGAGTTGATCCTGTTCGGGCTTACCCGTTTCCTTTGGAAAGGATGCCTGACGTGACCACTCGTTCCAGCCGGCGAAATACATCTTGGCCGAATAAAATCCGGCCAGGTGCAGAGCCAGGAGCACAGCACTTGAGCGGGCCCCTTTGAAGCAATAAACGATGATCTCGTCCCCAGGCGAGAGCCCAGCTGACTTAAAAAGCTGCTGCAGTTCGGTTCGCGATTTGAAGCATCCCGTTCCAGCTCCCTGCCGCTCAAACACATCCGTCCAAGGAAGTCCGATGGCACCGGGGATTCTGCCCGGGTCCAGGATGACCTCACGTGGCGGAGTTCCCTCCCGGAGCAGATAGGGCGCAGCGGCTGCGCCCAAAAATTCCGGCGCATTTCGAACATCGAGAAACTTTGCCCCCCGTTTCAGCGCTGCGAGTGTTTCGCTCAGCGACATAAACCGACTCCTGCCGGCACCGGTGTTGATGACGAATTTGGGCGCCGGATTAGAGCAAGCCTTTCCATGTGCCGGCGGAAAGCCCTGTTGCTTCCACTGGAAATTTCCGCCGTCGAGAATGTGCATGATCTCCAGGGGAAATCCCGCGTGTTCGGCCATATAGAATGCACGGCAGGACCGTCCGAATCCCGAAGACGGCAGCTGTTCGGTGAAGACGATTTGCCGGCTTCCGTCGATGCCGCAAGCGAGCATTTCATCCAGAATTACCTGACGCATAAGCTCCAGTCCACTGTCACCCCCAACGGAACGATGATTCCAGAAGGCGGCAATATTGCAGGCCCCTGGAATGTGCAGTTTAAGGAAATCCGCTGGGTCTGAAACATCAATGACAGCTGTTTCGTCCAACCTTTCTGCAAGCTCCGCAGGCGAGAGAAGGATCTGTTTCGCGTAACTCTGCTGAGCTTCCGAAGAGCCAAGGGGCCCCGATTCTCGTTCCTGATCGTTCATCTTACCCATAGCTGTCAACCCTCCTTAACGTCATTTCCTTTAAAGGTTCTGAGTTCTGAAAATGCTGCAAAGTAAAAACGTGGGCTTTCACCTTTTATGAGAGCAGGGGATGCAGATCAGCCCTTCGGGAACAGCAAGCATCTTGGAGATCATGGTCATCTCGCCGCATAGGACGCAGGGTTCGGATGGTTCAATGGGTGCGTAACGGGGTTCTTCGTAGGGAATTTCAGTGGTTGTGAAAATTTCTTCGAAATCGCGCTGCAGGAGATCCTCCACCTTCAACTGTTTCAAAAGACCTTGGTCGCTCTCCGATGCCGTGCCATTGGTTACGGCAGCCTCCAACCGCTCAAAGGTTTTCTTGTCATTCCCTGAATATTCATAACGGACTTTCCGAACGAATCGGTAAGACTTCTTTTCCGAGCGACTCAGAACCGTAAAGGCGTTCTTTCCAAAATCCCGAAAAATCAGATTACCTTTGCCCAGACTTGTTCCGAGCAGGACCTGAAGGGCATCCACGGCGCAGGAATCGTTTTCACAGACGGCAACAATTTCTTCATCTCCAGAGCGCTCCAGATTCATCCGTCTCATCGCTTCTTTTGCGATCAGATAGCCATAAACCAGGCCGGGACAAAGGTGTCCGTGAAATTCCCTGCATCGGGCGAGATCTTCGGGGATGCTGGGTATCCTGTTCATCGTCGAAATGTGCCCTTTCTTATGTTCCGTAATTATTATCGAAATATCATTGATAAATCAAGGGACTAAGCGGTCTTGCCCTTTTCCTGCCCGGGGTGTCTCTTCATTCGTCAAACCCCCTTTGCCTTTTTATCTCCTATGTTCTCATCCCGTAAATCCATGGATGAGATATCCCGTGATCAGCGCAACGCACGTGATGAGGTACACCTTGATGATGGCGAGGTTTGCCTGGGCCATCTTCAATCGGTCCAGGTAGGAATTCCTCAGGAGCTTTACCGATTGCAGGGCCGGCGGCAGTGCCGTGAGTCCCAGCAGAACCGGCAGCGGTGCCACCCCGAAGAGGACCGAGCCGGCGATGATTCCAAAGGCGCAGAGGAGCCCAGCTTCGTAGAGCAGGACACCGGCTCTGCGGCCGAAGCGAGCGACAAGGTTCATCTTGCCGCTTCGGCGGTCCTCATCGTAGTCGGGGATCTCGTTGATGACGATCATAGACCACATGAGAAAACCGGGAACAAGGGAAACGATTAGCGGTTCCAAGTCCAGGGTTCCTCGCTGGACATAATAGGATCCCAGAACAAGGACGGGTCCGAAGTTGACAAGGAGGCCGAGTTCCCCGAATCCCCGGTATGCGAACCTCACGGGGGGCACGGTGTAGAAAATCGACGACAGGATTCCCATGGCCCCGATGGCGATCACGGGAAACCCCTTGTCGTATCCGAGGTAGATCCAGGTCCCGATCGTGAAGGCATAGCAGGCGAAGACGCCTCTCATCACCTCCGCCACGGAAAGGAGCCCTTCGGTAAGCACGCCGCTGCCGCCGGTGTAGGGGTTCTTTTTGTCGCCCCAGGGCCTGTCGACGGCGTGGAGATAATCGAAGACGTCATCGAGCATGTTGAGGCCGAAGTGATGGACGGTGACCGCTGCAAAAACGAGAAGGAAGGCAACGGGATCGAAAACCGAATAGCGCGCCCAGGCAATGGCGGCGGCAAGGGTGACCGGGATGAAGCTTGGAGGGACAAAGGGGAGGCGGATGGCCTGGATCCAGGCTGCGATGCTTCCCTTTCCGGCCCTGCCCGATGTTTTGATCCTGAGGCGCATCGGCCTTCTCCAGAGTGCCCCGGTGGGCCGTCTTGAAAGAAGCAGAAAAAGACGGAGGTGCCGATCTCCATTCCACGCGATCGTGATGCCGGAGACGGCGATCGGCACCTTTTACATGGCCTCAAAGCAGCGCAGGATTGCTTACGCGGACAGGTTTTTTTCTGCGAAATCCCAGTTGATGATCTTCTCCAGGACTGTCGACACATAATCCGCACGCCTGTTCTGGTAATCGAGATAATAGGCATGCTCCCACACATCGATGACCAGAAGCGGTTTCATGCCCTTCTCCAGGGGGGTATCGGCATTGGCGGTCTTGATCACCCTGAGCTTCTGCCCATCCCGCACCAGCCACGCCCACCCGCTGCCGAATTGCGTCATCGCAGCCGTCGCCAGTTCCTTTTTGCAGGCTTCCAGGCTGCCGAAAGACGCCTCTATCTGTTTTTTAAGGGCAGCGGGAGGTTCGCCTCCACCGTTCGGCTTCAGGCATTGCCAGTAAAAGGCGTGGTTCCAGCTCTGAGCTGCATTATTGAAGATCGCGGTCTTGTCAGGCTTTCCGGCAGTGGCGGTGATGATTTTTTCCAGGGAGAGATCGGCAAATTCCGTATTTGAAATCAGTTTGTTCAGGTTGTCTATGTACCCCTTATGGTGCTTGCCGTAGTGAAACCCGATGGTTCCGGCTGAGATATAAGGCTCCAGGGCGTTTTCCGGATAGGGAAGTGACGGGAGGACATGGCCTCCTGCGGCCTGTGCGCTTCCCATGAGCTTGCCGAAGGGGATTCCGGCGGAAAGAAATACAGCGGCACCCGTTGACAGGGCAAGAAAATCACGACGGCTGAGCGAGGAAAAACCCTCCACTTCAATGTTTGTGTTCATAGGACCTCCTTTTTCAAAGACGTTTAAAAGAGCTCAATCTCACAAAACATGTCACCCCTGCCATGTCCGTACAGGGCCTTTACGGCGGATGAATTTTCCCGATTCCGCCGGCTCTGCTGAATTCCACCCTGCAGGACCGACGTCATGCTGTGGCGCCAAGCTGATCCAGAATCGCCAGAATCTCCTTGTTTTCCGGGATATCGGACATGGAGCTGCCGTAATGGACATAGCGGATCAACCCCATCTTGTCGATGACCAACTGCGCGGGCAGGCGGCCCAGCTTCAGCAGTTTTACCTGCTGGCCGTAGCGCTTGGACACGGAATGGTCCGGGTCCGGCAGCCCGATAAAGGGCATGTCGTGGCTACGCCACCAGTCCGCGAAAGATTCCGGCTTTTCGGGGCCGATTGCGATGACTTCGGCATCCCGTTTTACAAACTCCTGATAATCCCTGCGCAACTGCGCCATGTGCCTGCGGCAGAACGGTCAGAGAAACCCACGGTTGAAGATAAGGACAACATTTCTGCTCCCCTGGTAGCTGGAGAGCCGAATCCGCCTGCCTTCGCTGTCCGCCAGCTCAAAGTCGGGTGCGGATCTGTGCTCGGCAATATCGCTTTCCGTCATGACTAATCCTTTTTCTGTCCAGCAGCCGAAAACCGGCCTTTTCCGTTTTAAGTTGCGGCCCACAATATTATGAACGATGATTTCTGAGAGTCAAGGGGAGAATGACGGCCGGACGAAGGCACATTTTCCGCCGGGATACCTCAGGCGCCTCTGAGCCTTCTTTTAAATTGACATCCGGTGCGTTCCCAATTATTTATATACGGTGTGATATCGGGAGAAAATTCGTCCTTTTTCAAAGGGGAAATATGAAAAAGAAACTTGTTGAACTGTTGATCTGTCCGCACTGCCTGCCCGAGGAATACGCTCTGTCCGCCGACATCCTCCAGGAATCGGATGGCGATATCGAAACCGGCACCCTGAAGTGCCCGCACTGCGCCGCCCGGTTTCCCATAACCGAAGGCGTGGCCCTCCTCGATCCCTTTGGCACCGACGAGCAGCAGATGGCAGCGAACAAATACGAGACCGATGAAGTGGTTTCCTCATACCTGTGGAGCCATTACGGAGAGCTGCTGGGCGATGACCAGGCCTCACAGGCCTATAGTGTCTGGGCGGCGAAGATAAAGGCTCAGGAGGGCATCGCCTTGGACGCCGGCGCCGCGGTGGGCAGATATGCCTTTGAGACAACGGTCTGCTGCGATTTTGTCATCGGCGTGGACACCTCCCGCGCGTTCATCCGGACAGCACGCCACCTGATGCGGGAGCGCCGCCTCGTGGTTCCATTGAAGGACGAAGGTCTGCTGCGCAGGGAAGTGACGGTGTGCCTTCCCGAGACATGGCGGAGCGACAAGGTGGAGTTTCTGGTGGCCAATGCCCTGGCCCTGCCATTCAGGAAAAAGACTTTTTCCCTCTTCTCTTCTCTCAACCTGGTGGACAAGGTCCCGTCACCGATGGGGCACCTCCGGGAAATGAACCGGGTTACAAGGGACCGCAATGCCCAGTTTTTGCTCTCCGATCCCTTCTCCTGGTCCACCGATGTCGCGCCCGTCGAGGAGTGGCTGGGCGGCAAGCTGGAGGGCCGTTATGCGGGGAGGGGGCTGGCCAATATTTCGGCGCTGCTTTCCGACAGCCGGGGCGAACTGGTTCCGGCCTGGCAGGTGAGCGTACCCGGTGAGGTGTGGTGGAAAATCCGAACCCACAGCAACCATTACGAACTGATCCGCAGCCGCTACATTCATGCCTGCCGATAGGAGGAGCCCATGAAATTTGATTCCGTCTGCCGCCTCTGTTCTTCCTGCTGTCCCATTGAGGCTGAAGTGATGGATGGCCGCCTGGTTTCAGCACAGCGAAAGTCCTTCCTTGCCCCTGAAAAGCGGCTGTCCTGTCCCAAACTGGCCGCCGCTCCGGACATTGTCTATTCCCCCCAGCGCCTGACGAAGCCGCTGATCAGAAAGGAGGACGGCTCGGATTTCCGCGAGGCCGACTGGGATGAGGCCCTGGATTGGGTTGTCGCCCGGTTTCTCCATCATCGCGAAAAATCCGGGGCCCAGTCGGTCGCATGGCTGCGGGGTATGGCCGCCGACTGGGGCGCTCCCTGGGATTATCCCAACCGGCTTATGCATGCCTTCGGTTCCCCCAATACGATCGGCAACGGGTCCATCTGCTTTGTGGGGCGCGAATTTGCGCACTCTTACACCTATGGCTCCATGGCCTTTCCTGAGGCCAGGAATGCCCGGTTCATTATCGTCTGGGGAAAGAACGACGGCAATACGGCGCTGGGTGCGGCCGAGGCCATCTCTTATGCCAGGGAGCAGGGGGCGACACTGGTTGTCATCGATCCCGTTCAGACCGCTCTTGCCCGCAAGGCGGACATCTGGCTGCAGATTAAGCCGGGGCACGACGGCCTGCTTGCCATGGCGATGATCCATCAGATCATTGAGGAAAAACTCTACGATGCCGAGTTTGTTGAACGGTATACGATCGGCTTTGTGCAGCTCAAGGAGGCTGCCGCCCGATATCCCGCCGAGGAGGTTGCCGGAAGAACCTGGCTTGCGGCGGATAAGATCAGGCAGCTGGCCCGCCTCTATGCCACCGCCAAGCCGGCATGCATCATCGACGGCAACGGTCTGGACATGCACCGCGAGGTCTTCGACACCACCCGGGCGATTGCCATGCTTCGGGCCTTGACGGGAAATCTGGACAAACCGGGCGGCGACGTGCTGCCCCAGCCGATTCCGCTGCGCAACCTTCAGTTGAAGGACAGGCTTCCCGCCGATTCGGTCCCCATCACCTGTGACTACCCCCTCTTCAACTCCTTCAGCGAGACCTGGGGCAACCAGGTCCAGGGATGCCTGGTTGACGCCATTCTCGAGGAAATGCCCTACCCGGTGAAGATGGCCGTGGTCCAGACCGGCAATCCCGTGGTGACAATGGCCGATTCGACGCGGACCCGGGAAGCCTTTTGCAAGTTGGAAACCCTGGTGGTGATTGAGATGTTCATGACCGAGACGGCCAGGCTGGCCGACGTGATTCTCCCGGCTGCCAGCTGCTTCGAGACAACCCAGCTCAACCGTTTCTCCATCCGCAACAACCCCATGTATCTTCAGGATGCCGTCATACCGCCGGTGGGAGATACCTGGCCGAACTGGCGGATCGTTTTTGAACTGGGCCGCAGGCTCGGCTTTGCCGAAGAATTTCCTTGGCAGACTGCTGAGGAGGCCATCGATTACCAATTGGGTCCTGCGGGGGTCACGGCGGAGAAGTTGCGCCAGAACGGCAATGGCCTGCGGATTGAGGAGCTGCGCTATGAAAAATACCGGGAGCAGCCCTTTAAAACCCCTTCAGGCAAGGTCGAATTTTTCTCCCGGCGGCTTGCGGAGGCCGGCTTGCCGGGCGTTCCCTTTGCGGAGGGCCTTGGTGACGACCCGATCAGCTTCGCCGATCAGAGCGATTCGTATCCGGTGCTCGGAATCAGCGGCAGTCGCAACATCCGCTTTACAAACTCGCAGTTTTTCAACATTCCCTCCCTGCTCCAGGGGGGGGAGGGCTGCGTCGTCGACATCCATCCCGAGGACGCCCGGCATTATGATCTGCAGGAGGGGGACCGGGTGAGGATTGAATCGCCGAAGGGAGGCATTGAAATGGCGGCCAGAATTTCCACGACGGTTCGCCCCGGCACCGTGCGCATCGCCTGGGGATGGGGGAACTACGACCCGCTCAGCAACCTGAACACCCTCACGGAAGACGACCGGCGGGGACGGGTAACCGGAACCTCCACCAGCAGAAGTTTCATGTGCCGGTTGAGCAAGGTGCTGAAAAAGTAGTTCCGGCGCCTTTTCCCGTGTGTTTTTAAGAAGGGGGATGCAGGAGAGGTCGCCCGCCGCAGGCCTTCAACCGAGCCTGCGCCTGGCGGAGCATTTTCTCTGTCGTTTGCCAGTCAACGCAGGGATCGGTGATGGAGACACCGTATTTCAGAAGGGAAAGATCCTTGGGAATCGGCTGATTCCCCGCTTCCAGGTTGCTTTCAATCATGATTCCGCAGAGGCTTCTCTGGCCCGATTCAATTTGCGACAGGATGTGATCGAGCACCAGGGGCTGCTTGGTGTAATCCTTCGCAGAATTTGCATGGCTGCAGTCCACCATGATGTTCAGCGGAAGGTGCGACTTCTGCAGCAGATCCGCCGTTCTTGCGATATCTTCAGGCGTGTAATTCGGCTTTCTCGAACCTCCCCGGAGAACGATGTGGAGATCGGGATTTCCTGTTGTCTGAAGGATGGCGGTTTTCCCGTCATTGTTGATGCCGAGAAAACTGTGGGGATGGAGCGCCGACCTGATGGCGTCCACTGCGATCTGAAGATTGCCGTCGGTTCCGTTCTTGAAGCCGATGGGGAAGGATAGCCCGCTGGCCATTTCACGGTGCGGCTGAGATTCCGTCGTGCGTGCGCCGATGGCCCCCCAGCTGAGAAGATCGGCCAGATATTCGGGAGTGATGGGGTCAAGCACCTCCGTTGCGATGGGCAGCTTCTTCGCGGTGATTTCGCACAGAAGGCTTCGCGCAATGCCCAGGCCCTTTGAGATCTGGTGTGTGCCGTTCATGTCGGGATCGTTGATCAAGCCCTTCCAGCCGATGGTCGTGCGCGGTTTCTCAAAATAGACGCGCATGATGAGAAAAAGCTGATCCTCCAGCTCCCGGGAGAGAGCGGCGAGTCGGTCGGCATATTCGAGTGCGGCCCTCGGATCATGAATCGAGCAGGGACCCACGATCACCATCAGGCGCGGATCCAGGCCACTCAGAATGTTGATGATATGCTGACGGCTCTGTGTGACAAATTGCCCCGCAGCGGCGGAGACCGGGAACACCTGCCTGAGGTCCTTCGGCGCAATGACGGGCGTAATACGCTCTATTTTAAGGTTATTGGTCTTGATCATGGGATATGTTTCTTTAAGGGTCCTTCCCCCACTATTTTCTGCTCCAGCTAAACCTCTGGACTCTTAAAGAACTTTTGCTTAAAATCCTTTCTACACTTTTTCACTGCTGGCCTTTCTTCTATTGAATAATTTGGGGTTTGTCAATTGTCAATCGAAAGGAACGAGGCTGGAAGGGGCTGCTTCTAAACGGTAAGTAAGCCCGCAGAAATACCGTCATGGCCATAGAGGAGAATCCAACGCCCCTTTCAGCAGGGGCAAGGGGCGCGGCAGAGTGACGTAAAGACCTTGAAGGGGGGGCTTCGAGGGCCAGGCAAATCCAGGAATAGGTGGCAGGGTGGTAAAGTTGTGAACATCGAGAAACGGGGAGGCGTGAGATGCGTTTTGCTTCATTGTTCACAGTAGAAGTCGTCAATGGTGCGCTAAAGGTTAACCCGACGGAAGAACTGGCATCTATGGCTAAAGATCAACAGACTGCCACAATTAAAGAGGAGTTGAAAAAATGTGAAGCAGACCTTCAGAATCTCAATCACTCAACGGAGGCAAGCAAAGAAGCATCCAACCATGACCGGGATGCCGATAAACGTGAGCTTGAGGTCAGGATTGTGATCATGAAAAACTTCCTGAAGAGGCTCCTGGAATCCCATTGGGAGGTTCTTAAGCCATCCTAGAGTGGCGGAGAGCTTTACATGGCGGGAAAAAGGGAACCTTCCTGTCCCCTTGAAATGCTGTAACTATTTGATTTCTCTTGGTGCCGGAGGTGGGAATCGAACCCACATGACCGCAAGGATCGGGGGATTTTGAGTCCCCTGCGTCTACCAGTTTCACCACTCCGGCGCAGGTCCTGATTAGCCCAGGCCGCCGTCTCTTGTCAAGAAAAATCTGTTGACAAGGGCGCGGGGCCTGTGTTAAACGTCCCCTTCCAATTCAACGGGGTTGTAGCTCAGTTGGGAGAGCGCTTGAATGGCATTCAAGAGGTCAGGGGTTCGACTCCCCTCAGCTCCACCAGAAAAATCAGGGGGCCAGGTAGACAGCTTAGCCCCCTAAATTTTTATGTGCTACCCTGTATGCTACCGGGCAGTAATTTTTTGATCCTCCTATCTCCATCCTTTCTCTGATTAATCGATTTCCCATTTTCTCATATGATTAAAGATTACCGTCTGTTATAATTGACAAAACAGAACGGCAAAATTCTTTGCTAGTTAGCAAATTTGAGACCCCGAGTGTCAAAGTTTTTTTCTAACCGCTTTTTTCTTCAGCCTTGGAAACGTTAGGGGACTCCTGATGAGACACTTGGAAAAAGAAGATTCTACGTTTATCCGATCTTAAGAAAAGTGGCGGAAACAAATGAATTTCTCGAACAGATCCTTCAGGTAGTGGGCATCGAGATGGAGAAGCTTGGGAAACAAGCGCTCACCATCCGTGATACCTGCCCTGCATAGCGGGTGGAGCAGAGACAGATTTCAATAAAGTCTTGGATTGGCTCACTACAGCGATCACAATGCGTCTACAAAGAGAAAGTACACCCTCTACAATAAATAGCTAAAATTATTCGAAGATTGAGCCCCGGACACACCGGAAAATCTGTCACTCTCCCACTGAGGGAGGAAGTTTCTTCTAATTCCATGATTTGAAAAAGGAGGACTGATATGAAAGCGACACAACAATTAAAAAACGAGCATGAGGGTGTCAAGGTGATGCTCAATATTTTGGAACAGGTCTGTCGACAATTAGAGGCAGACGGGACTCTGAACGAAGAGCACTTTGATGGAATCCTGGAGTTTCTGAAAGTCTTTGTCGATAAATGCCATCACGGCAAAGAGGAAGACCTGTTGTTCCCTGCATTGATAGCTGCGGGCATTCCTGAAGATGGTCCTATTGCAGTCATGCTGGAGGAACATGAAATGGGAAGAAATTATGTCAAGTCTGTGAACGATGACTATGCCACATATGTCGGCGGGGATAAATCTGCATCCAAAACCATCAGTAAAATTGTGCTTGCTTACATTACGCTGCTGAGAAATCATATCGAAAAGGAGAATAATGTGCTGTTTGTTATGGCCGATCGTCTTTTATCAGAAAAAAAACAGGACGAACTATACGAAGGTTTTGAAAGAATAGAGGAGGAGCGAATTGGTGCAGGCAAACATGAAGAATTTCATGGCCTGCTTAAGAGACTGAGCAGATTGTATTTGATCTGACCGGCATTTCCACGATTGCGTTGCCGTCAACTCCAGCGGCCACGACTCGCTGGCGGCTCTTCTTGAATACCTATTTGGTAACCGCGCTCAACCCCAAGGGCATCATCTTCTTTGTCGCTTTCCTGCCCCAATTCGTCAATCCTGCCCTTGATGTAACATGCCAGTTATGGGTACTTGCTGTAACTTTTGTCCTTATGGCCATGGCCAACGCCACGGTATATGCCACCTTTGCTGCTAACGCTCGGCGCATACTGTCGTCCCCTCATGCACAACGCCACTTCAAACTTGCGGGGGGTTTACTGCTCTCGGCGGCCGGTGTATGGGCGCTTCTAGCCCGTCGGACAACATGAGCGTGCTTGCTCTGTCCCGGATGTTTAACCTGGGGATGGGGGGACACAAGCGACACGATAGCGTGTTCGTCTTTTGTGACGTACAGGATCTGCAAAAAATCTTTTCCTTAATCCTCTTTCAATGATTGACAAACAGCATAATAATAACTTTTATTGTATTGTGTGTCTTATATTGGCATAGAGCAAAGGTCATAAAAAATACGAGTTCCGTAAACAGGAAGGCGGAAAATGGAAAAACGGGAAAGGAGGTTAGAGGATATGTTGCTGAACTTAACGAAAGAACAGAAAAATTCAGTCAGAGTTACCTATAGCTCTAACCGTTTTGTCGTGAATATCGGCAAACAAGATCCCATACTCAGAGAATATTATTCCGTGGACAATATGAGAAAGGAATTTTACGAGAATGGAATTGAAAAGGCGGATTTTGATGACAGAGCATTTTTTATGTACGAGGAAGGCGATGAATTCAGTGTGATTCATGACTCAGATGAAACGCTGCACTGACCGTTCGATAACATCTGATGACATCTTTTTTCATGCTGAAATGCCGGTCTCCGAAATGTGTTCGACCGGCATTTCATTTTTTGTGCGGGAGATGTTCAAGGTCCGCGATTGTTCATGCCGGAACCCCTTTCCCGCTTGGTGACTTCGTTCCGGACGACATGATCGGGCGCAGCGCAGGGGACAATCCGTTCTGGATGGAGACGCGTTCTTCCGTCCTGTTCGCCGTCAAGGCCGCTCTTTACCATTCGCCATGACGGGGTCCATGGCGAATGGTTTGAAAATGAGTGAATACGCTGGAAAAGAAAACATTCCGTTGATATAGTTTCAAATAAGCTTAATATATCCAAGCTGGCGGAGGGCAGATCATCGTAAAGGAGATGCGAATGAGAATAAGAGGGTTTCTTCTGGCGGCCGCTGTGATGACGATAGCCGCCTGCAGCGGAATTTATTATAGAACCATGGAAAATGTGGGCATCCATAAGCGTGACATCATGGTGGATCGAGTCAAGGCGGCCCGCGACACCCAGGAGGAAACCAAAAAGCAGTTCATCTCCGCTCTGGAGCAGTTCAAGAGTGTTGTATATTTCAAGGGCGGCGACCTGGAAACGGAATACAACAAGCTCAACGCCACACTGAAGAAAAGCGAAGCCAAGGCCGCTGAAGTGCGGGGCCGGATCAAAGCCGTCGAAGACGTATCCGAGGCGCTCTTCGACGAATGGCGGGATGAAATCAGGCAGTATTCCAATGAAACCCTTCGCAGGTCCAGCCAGCAGAAATACGATGCCACCAGGGAAAAATTTGCGGATCTGATCAAAGCCATGAAAAGGGCCGAAGCCAGGTTGGATCCGGCTCTTGTACCCCTTCGCGACCAGGTGTTATTCATGAAGCATAACCTCAACGCAAAGGCCATCGCTGGGCTCAGCAGTGAAGTGGTCAGTGTTCAGGCCAACGTGGACAGTCTTGTTGCGGAGATGGAGAGTGCCATCGTCCAGGCCGACCTGTTTCTTAAAGCCCTGCCGTCGGAATAAGCCGAACAGGATTTGTTCCAGTGCGGGGCATCCTGCAAGGCTGAACAATCCGATTCAAAGAGTTCGAACTCAGCTGTTTTCCTGTCAGGCTGATTCCGCAGAACCGATTGAAGATATTCGGATGGTATGAAGATGTGAATGAAAGAGGAGCATCATGAAAGTGGGTGGATTTTTAAGCACAAGCCGTTTTATCGCCGAAGAATATCTGAAGATGAATCATGCCTTTTTGAGGGCGATCATCGAAAAATTGCAGCGGGTCGATGAAGATTCCGCCGGAGAATTCCTGCGGATCGGTGACAATTACTTCATTACACCCGAAGGCCTGAAAGTCTTTGTCTCGAACATGGCCGTTCCTGGAAATGTGTTCTATGGCGTGGATAAATCCGATATCGAGAGATTGTGGAATGACCTTCAGGAAATGGGCGTCATTGAGCAGCGCCTTTATTTTCTCCTGAAAAAAGTGAAAGACGAGGGCCTGAGTTTGCGAAGCACGGAGATCCTTCTGCGAACCATAAGAAAGTATGAGGCTGACGTTTAATCATCCCCGCAGATCCGGCTGATTCCTGGTGCCGCATCTTTCATCGCAGCGGCGTCCCCCAAAGGATCGAGCCGCTCAAAAAAAGTCGTTCAAAGAAAGATCTGGGCGACTGTCAAATAATCATCGATGTGGGTGGCAAAAGGCCAAAATGTTGGCGAAGCGCTCCCTTTTATCCACAGCTCTATTGATAACCTTGTTGATAACCCTGTTGGCAAAGGGGATAAGTCAGCAATTCTTAGAAATATTAAACGGCTTGCATAAGAGTCGGGCAATGAAATGGCAGTTAAAAACCACGCAATATTAATGGCTTGTGTAATTCATTGGAAAATTTTACTTTTCTTTGCCCGCTGAAAACGTTATGAGAAACGACAATCGAAAAACGGCGGTTGTCAAAGGGAAAGCACGCGTTTCAGGAAGGAAAAATTTTCATCATGCTGAAAATTGAAGGTGCCTTCCGAAAAGTCCAAGTCACAATTTCTTTAACAGAACAAGGAACTTGAAATGATCCATGGAGATGAAGCAGGCGTTGCGGAGGACACCCTCAACAGGATCAAGAAGGGTGCATTCTTGACGGTAAAATCCGGAAATGGAGTCAATACCATGACGATTGGATGGGCTGCCTTCGGCTTTGTCTGGAACAAACCGGTCATGATGGTGGCTGTGCGGTCCAGTCGTCACACCTTTGGAATCATTGAAACCGCCCGGGATTTTACTGTGACGGTTCCGCTGGAGGACTTGCGTAAAGAACTTGCCTTCTGCGGGTCGCAATCCGGCCGGGATGTTGATAAGTTCAAGGCATGCAGCCTGGAGACGATCAGCGGGCGCCAAGTCGGTTCCCCCGTCATAAAAACCCGGGGGCGCCAGTATGAATGCGCGATAATCTACAAAACCCCCATGGATCCGGTCCATCTGGACAGGCAGTATGAATCATCGTTTTATCCTCAAAAGGACTACCATACCCTCTATTTCGGTGAAATACTGGCCTGCTATGAAACGGAGTGATCTTCAACGGATGTTGAAGGGAATATCCGCCTTTTTCGCCAGGTGACAGCAGGACAGCAACGTGATTCCAATCCATGCCCCGATGATCATCCCCAACGCGAATATGACCGTGGCTCCCATGATTTTCTTCTCCTTACATTGTGATCTGAGCGACGAGCCGACCGCGTTATTTCCCCGTCGCTGACGTGCTGTCGCCGTGGGGCGGCCGTGCGCTTTTGATGGAAAATGACTCAAATCTTATGCCAACCCTTCCGGGTGCGGTATGTTACCGGTAGGCAACCCGTGATGGATACGGTCGTTTCGCACGCCCCGGTGTGGAACGGGTAAATGTGCCGAACGTAATGGGCCGTCGTGCGCGAGAATAAATTGGAGATACGCCTGAAAAAACCGGTGAGATATGGGCTGAGAAAGGCTTATGGCAACGGGTGTCGGAATGCCGTTATCGTGCTGAGAACGTTCTTCTTCCGAAGATAAGTCTGCCGGTCTTGCGGATCAGAGCAATGCACAGAAGGACGAGGAGTCCGAGGCAGACGATCGGGACCACAAGGGCCAGGATGGCTATGATGATGGCTCCGACCAGTTCCAGTGTTGCGATCCAGGGATTGGCCGCTCCCGCCGTTGAGAGGGATGATTTTAAGCGGAGTGCGACCATGGATCCTTGAACCAGACCCGCGATTCCGCCACCGGCAATAATCGCCAGCGTCCATTTCAGAAAAGGGGAGATTTCCGTTACCATGGAAGCCGTGGTAACCGTACCGGCGATGACGGCGGCGGGTGTTGCGATGGTGTCCAGGATGGAGTCGAACCAGGGGATATAATAGCCGATGATTTCCGCGACGGTTGCTGTTGCGAAAGCCAGCGTCGCATAGGGGGTGCCGATCCAGGCAAATTCGGGAGAAGGATGAATGTGTCCGCCCAGGATCGCCAGGTTCATCGCAAGCAAAGGAACAAAAACACGAAAGCCGCATGCGGCGCTAAGCCCTATCCCGACCGCTATTCCCAGTAGTGTTTCCATCGTTTTCCTATTAAAAAATTCCGTACCGGATCGCTCAAGGTATCAGGACGTTTTCTTAAAATCAAGAAGGTTAAAAATCGATCACTTTGTGATATAGAGATCAGATTCACTTAAGCAAAAAAGGAGAATAAGGATTATGGGTTCTTGTGATTCATGTGGTTCAGGAAATACACCGGGAGGAACGGGGTGCCCCGTGTCGGGAAATCAGCAGAATCCCGCCGCAGCACAGAATACCTCCGAAGATGACAAGCTCAAAAGGAGTATGGAGCGTATTGCTCACAAAATTCTGGTTCTTTCAGGGAAGGGCGGTGTCGGAAAGAGCACCGTGGCCGTCAATCTGGCTGTTGCCCTGGCCCTCGAAGGAAAGCGGGTTGGGCTGCTGGACGTTGATTTTCACGGTCCCAGCATTCCAAAACTTCTTGCCCTGGAGGACCGCAAACCGGAGGTGGTCGGTGATGCCATGCTTCCCGTTTCAATGGACTACGGCATGAAGGTCATGTCCCTGGGGTTTCTTTTGAACCGGAAGGATGATGCGGTGATCTGGCGCGGGCCGATGAAGTACGGAGCGATCAAACAACTGCTTACCGATGTCCACTGGGGCGACCTGGATTATCTGGTCATCGATTTCCCCCCGGGCACGGGAGATGAGCCTCTTTCCGTCGCGCAGTTGATTCCCGATGCGGACGGCGCGGTCGTGGTGACGACGCCTCAGGATGTCTCGACGATCGATGTCAGCAAATCCGTGACGTTTTGCCGGCACCTCAAAATTCCTGTCCTGGGCATTGTTGAAAACATGAGCGGCCTGATCTGTCCACACTGTTCGAAGTTGATTGAACTGTTCAAACAGGGAGGCGGTGAGGAAATGGCCAAACGGATGGAGGTCCCCTTTCTGGGGCGGATTCCCATTGATCCCAAGATCGTGCAATCATCGGATGAAGGGCGCCCCTTCATCTTCCACCATCAGGACACGGAGGCTGCCGCTGCATTCCGCCAGGTGGTCCAGCCGCTGCTCAAGCTCGGATAAGGTCCGAAAAAATCCGGTGCGTGTCCAGGGGGGAGAAAATTTTCCGGACGATGATTCCGCTCCAACCTCAGTCGGACTGGAACAACGGCGGCGCACCCCACTGGAGAAAATTCCATGGCGCTGCATCATGCCGCGCCATGCCACTTCAAGCCGACGGATTCGATCGCCGAACGGTTGGCCAGTACCAGAACTTCCGAAGGGCCGAGCAGCCACTGATCAAGGCAGACGACAAGGCCGTGATTCGATGGGCTGCAGTTCACCCAGGCGCTGTTCTGCATCGCTTCCGGAGCTTCGGGGTCCGTATCGGCGACAAACTGCATCCCCTCCTGTGACAGGCTGCCGTCAACGACAACGTGCCCGCCGCGCCGTTCGACCCCGTTCGGGTTGATCACCACCAGCATCTCCTGGTCGTCAAAGATGCGTGACCAGGCAATGATCTGGCCTGCATCCGGGAATGCGAAGGGACCGTCCAGATAGGAAATCCGCCGAGGGTATTGTCTTCCCCGCCGCAGAGGAATAAAGGCCCGGCGCAGGCGGGTAAGCTCAGCCATCCGCCTGTAAATGGGATGATCTGTATTGAAAACATGATATCCGGCGGTTCCGTGCGGGCCGAAGCCGACCTGGCCGGGGTCGGTTTCCCCCTGCATTCCGGCCCATCCTGAAGCCAGGGGATGCTCCGGCCCGAACATGGCTTCACGCAAAAGGCAGTCATGGCTGCCCCAGTTGAGGTATCTGCGCTCTTGCGGTTCGGCGCCTCCGGCCAGTCCCTGTTCCATTCCATAATAAAAGCAGGGGATGCCCAGTGTGAAAAGCTGCATGGCCGCGACCGCCGCCGCCTGATGATCGTTCGGTGCATCCGCGGCCAGCCTCACCTTGGCGCCGAAGACATGGTCGTGGTCATTGCTGATGCTCAGGTGATGAGAACCCCAGTTGCGGTGCGATCCCATCCCCTGGTCATAGTAGTTGAAGCCGCCAAAGAAGTCCGACGCTTTTGCCAGCCCCTTGCCTACATTGCATAGAATCTCCCGTTGTTCGCCGATATCGAGACATGCATTGAGGTTGCGCCCGGCAATGTCCAGGTAGCGGTCCTGCGCCGTGCTGCCCCCCGCGACCTCGGCAACAAGCAGAAAGTCATCTTTCCCGAGAATCTCGGCATACTCCCTGATGGCATTGCAGAAATTCCTGGCTTGTTCAAGTGTCACGTGCTTGAGGGTGTCGATCCGGAATCCGTCGACGTCTGCGAGGGCGATCCAGTAGTGATATGCAAGCACCAGCGCCGAAAGCGTTTCGCCGGCAAAGAGATTGAACTTGCGCAGTCTTTGGAAATCGGTTCGCTTATGCTCCGCAGATTCGTCGTTGATGTCGCCTTCACCAAGACTGCCTTTCCCCGCCCGGAGATAGCGATCGCGGCCCTGGAGATCGATGGGCCATACGTAGTCATCTTCTCCCAGCTTCTGCTCGGGGTCCGTAATGGCCCAGCCGTATCCGTTGCGCGGCCAGAGGATGCCGTAGCTGTCCCAGGGAAGGTATGGAGGTTCGAAGGCGTTTCCGGAAGAGCTGTCGTAGAGCCAGTTACAGCCGGAATGGTTGAAGATGACGTCAAGAACGACGCGCATCCTGTATTTTTCCGAATGTGCCGCATGGACCAGTTCCACGAGGTCGCGGCGGGTTCCGAAACGCGGGTCGATATCGAGAAAGTTCTGGATTCCATAGCCGTGGTAGCTGTCCTCTTCGATGCGCTGGCGGAAGACCGGTGCGATCCAGAGGGTTGTGATGCCAAGGTCTGCCAGATAGTCCAGCTTCGAGCGTATCCCTGCCAGCGTTCCCCCCTGAAAACGGTTCGCCCCGGAAAACTGCCATTTGTCCCAGCGCCACTCCGCGCCTCGCAAGGACCGGATCCGGGAGATCCCCTCGGGGGTGCTCAGGTCGACGTCCAGAAGACGATCTGGGGTTTCCTGACCGTTGGAAAACCGGTCGGGGAGGAGAAAGTAGAAGATCTCGTCCCGCCAGTCATTCGGGGACGGTTCATAACGGTCCCTGATCGGCCAGTCGGCCAGGGCTTCTGTTAAACTGCGGGGCGGGGCCTTATCGAGAATGTCATTGAGGTCAGCCATGATTTGCCTCCGGCGAATTCTGCCCTGAACGCTTTCAGGAACAGTCCGCTTCAAAAGGCCGGGGCGGAACGGCGTTTGTCGTCCCGCCCCGGCGGTGTCTGGGAAAGGTGTCCCTTCCGGATCCTTACGGGCATTTCTCGATGGCAATCGCCTTGATCTGCTCCCGGTAATAGATGAAATGACGTCCATTTCTTATGTGGGGATAGGCCCAGAGTTTGAGGGCAAAGGCGCAGGTGCTGTCGAGGCCGGCAAGCATTCCCGTTCCAGGTGCAGGAGCCGCCGTGCCTCCCGATACGGGTTGGTTGATGCTTCCCGGCAGACCATTGTTGGAAGAGCCGCTGTCGAGATAATGGACGGCGGGATTGACCCCCTTGGTGTAGTAAAGACCCCAGGAGCGAAGCCTGTTGTTTTCCTGCGACACCTGCGCCTGGAAGGTCAGGGTCAGGGCCGGGGTCCACGGAATGACGCCGCATTCGTTAATGACCGCGGGAATGACGAGTTCCAGGTTCGGCGCCTTGTTGTCCAGGGTGATGACAAGGTCGCAGCGGTCAAGCATGGGCGGCAGCACGGCCGGCGGTATGACGGTTCCGTCCCGGTAGTCTACGCCCAGCGCCGAGGTGAGTTTGACACCGCTTTCGTCGAACACCTCAAGCCTCAACACGTATTTCCCCGTGTCCTCTTCGGCCAGCCAGCTTAGCCAGGTTCCGATCCAGTCCGGGTTGTACCAGTAGTAATCGCTGAAATTGCGCACCTCATAGAGAGCCGGGATCCCATTGACGGTCTTCGGGCCAAGGGAGTGTGATTCGCTGAACAGGGTGGCTTTTGCGACACGCGTATCCCCCAGTGGCGTGGTGATGGGGATGAATTCGCTGCTTCCCTCTCTTGCATAAGAGAGGCGGTAATAGCGCGCCGGAGTGCCGGTGGTCAGGGCGTCGCCGAACTGACCATAGACCAGCAGGCTGGCGCCGTAGGCCACATTGCTCAAAGGAGCCTCATTGTAAAGGCCACTGATCTGGTTGATCTTGTAGACCTCGTCGTCGCCGATGCGCGTAAAGAAGACCGGGGAACCTTCCGGCGGGTCATAGCAGTTGCCGTTGCCACAGATGATCTCTTCGTTGTCGAGATAGAGGTCGATGTGGGCATTGTTGACATTCCAGCGGGTGCTGGTGTAGGGGTCCAGGTAAATGACCGTCGGCACGCCGTCAATGAGCTGCGTTGCCTTGATGATGATGTCCGGGCGGGCATCGAAGCGCAGCCTCCCGTTGCGGATGTGGAAGGGCCACCATCTGAAGCAGCAGTTGAAAAATCCATCGCAGTCCGTCGTGGTCTCACACACCTCCGCCCTGCTGTAAAAGCAGAACGGAAAGATTTGCCACGGCGGGATCTTCGAGGTCAGGGTCAATCGTTCCAGCCGGGCTGCGATGCTGCTGTCCATGAGGCGCGCTTCTCCCACACGGGTGAAGGCAGGCTGCGATACCGAAAAGGCGGTTTCCGACAGGGCGGGAGTTGCCTTCAGGGAACTGGCTTGAGCCAATGATGGGAGGTCCGGCGGTTCGGGCTGGGGGCCAAGGCTGGCCAATCGCGACCGCAAGGCGCCGATGTCGCCGGCCGGCTTTGAAACAGCTCCCAGATTCAGCTCCGGTGAAGGATCGGGTCCGGGGAAAGGCTTTACCAGAACGGGAGGTTCCCTGAGCAGATCGGGAATGCGAATCACCGGTCTGTCCAGGAGCAATTCCCACCACTTGCGCAGCGGCGGCCAGAAGCAGCTCTCGCGGTCCACGTCGAAGATCTCGACCTTCACAAAGGGAACGGGACAGATGGTCGTCACCCCTTCGGAGCTACTGACCTTGCGGATGTGTCCGGAAATGCAGATGCGGATCGGCCACCAGGGAAGCCATATTTCCAGTGGCAGGATGGCATTGTACTGAAGGCGGAACTGCTGTGTTCCTTCGGCCTTCCATTCCGCGGCCGAGAAGGATCTCCTGAAGGCGCTGGAGCGACGTATCTCTTTCGACATGTCTGTCGGACCGATCATGAGGTCCACATCGGTAGGCTGTGACAGCCTCACGGCAACCCTGTAGACTCCTTTCTCATTCAGATCGGCACTCCCCAGAAGGGATCCGGCCTTGTCGAAGACATAGGCGGCCAGCTTCAGTTCTCCGGGCTGGCACTCGGGCTGCTCGCGTGAGATCTGCCCCTCGATCAGAAAGCTCCTGATTTTTCTCGAACCAGTCGTCTGACTTTTCTCATTTGCCATGTCTTACCTCCTTATTCCTTTCCTGCTTCAATAGGGTTGTTTTGTTGGGTGTTGATTTAATATTGAGGACGTGACCGTTGTTACTTTTCCAAACCAGGCGTCTGTGGTGCTTGAAGCAACGATTCGGCGAAGATGATGTGTGATGAACTGCGAGTCATTTGAGAAGGCGGCTACGCAGAAACTGTCCGTTGAACAGTGGCTAATCGAATCAAAAAGAATTCTTAAGACATTCGTTCCAAACTGGAAGATTTACCTTCCCAGCCTAATATCCAACTAATTTTGGAATGAAATGAAAGATAATTCAACACAGATAGACTACGGATTTTATCCCAGTTAAATACTGCGATGACGTTTTGCCTTCCAGACGGGGAATGCAGAGATCCCCCGTCTATTGTTCGTTGATGACGGGCTATGGCAGGAAAAGAGTATGCAAAAAATTCAGAGCATTGAAGCAGAGAACCGGCCCGGGAATGAAACGATGCCGTTTTTCGCTTCATTCCCGGGTGGTCAGAGTCTACTCAGCTTCCCCAACGGGTTCGGCTGCCGTTCCCAAAAAACCGCGTCCCTGTGCGAAGTACACATTGATGGGTTTTTCATTGCGGAGAACATCGAGGACGCTTTGGAACATGGCCGAGGGGAGATGCATCCTGATGATTCCTCCGGTATCCGAGTCCGCCTCAAAAAACATGCCGGGATCATTGAACCTGATCCAGGCCAGGGTTTTTCCCGCCGCGTCGTTCAACTGAATCTGGGCGCGGTTTGTCTGATAGCCATCCGGTCCTCCGTAAAATAGAACGCTGTAACTTGAAACTGCTGGCATGTCCTGATCCTCCTTGATCTGAATTTGAGCGGTTCTTGCATTGACCGTTCCAGCCAGCCGCTCGCCGTGCCGCAACGGTAAAACGCTTGAGCCTTGCGCTGCATCCATCTTCTGCCGATGGCTGCGGGAACTGAAAACGGAAACACCGACGCCTGTGCAGCCCGGCTTTATCCCATCAGGTGTCTGTATATTTTCTGTCGAACCTGTCGATGATTTCCAGGAACTCCGGGGGCAGTCTCTTTCGGACTTCCCCGACGATTTCCCGGGGAATCACCTTGTAAAATGCCTGTGAAATTCCGCCGGCAATACAGGCGATCGTATCGCTGTCTCCGCCTAATGAGATTGCTTTGCGAATGGCGTCTTCATAATCTTCTGAATCGAGAAAGGAGAGAATGGCTTCCGGAACGGAGCCCTGGCAGGAGACATCGAACCTGTAGGCCGGTCGGATGTTCTCAATGGTCCGTTTCAGGTTGTAATCGAACCGCTCTTCGATTTCCTTCCGGATGTCCTCTTTGCTTTTTCCCTTTCGAGCGAGAAAAACGGCCAAAGCGGCAGCCTGCGCCCCTTTGATTCCCTCGGGATGGTTGTGGGAGACTTCAGCGCTTTTCCGGGATTCCGCCAGCACGGCTTCCACCGTGGGGAAAGCGAACCCGATCGGGCTGACCCGCATGGCCGAGCCGTTTCCCCAGCTGTTGTAGGGTCTGCTCTCCGGGGAAAAGAGCCACTTCATAAAATCCCGGCCGTACCCGGCGTTGGGATATCTTCGACCGAAAGATTTCATCGATTCCGCATAATCCGTCGAACGGAGGATGGCATCGGCAACCGCCACAGTCATCACCGTATCGTCGGTGAAGCGGGAGTGTGTCTGGAACAGCGGAATGTTCATTGTTTTCATGCGGCTGTGCTCATAAGCGGAGCCGATGACATCCCCTGCGATGGCGCCCAGCATCGTTCCCGTCCTTTCCGGCTCCGGCCTGGTCAATTTCATGGAAAGCGAGCCTGGATTGCACTTCCTTCCGACCGACGACCGGCCAATCCAGCCTGCAGGCTTCGTTCATGGATTCTGTCGAGGGTCGGGGGCCGTCCCGCCAGGAACGTCTCCACGCCCGCCTCCATGCAAAGAAAGTCCCCCATGACATCCGGACTTTCCTTGAAGTGGCATACCCGGCGCCTTTATCGGGTTCCCCGGGAAAAAGGTCTCGAATGCCGCTGCGCTGCGGCGCCTGCCTTCCGCAGGAGATTCCTGGCGTCCTGAAACGTCAGCAGCTGCATTCCTTCCTTGCAGGTGCACCATCGCTTTGCACGATTTTCGGGGCTCTCCTGCTCGTCGATGTACTCCAGCAGAAAAAATTGTGTAATGACCTCTTCCGCCTCCATGCGGAATCGGCTTTCTCCCAATGGCCCTGTGACGCTCGCCACAATACCGGCTTCTTCCCAGACCTCGCGCAGTGCCGTCCTCTCCAGGTCTTCGTTTGGCTTGATGTGCCCTTTGGGAAGAACCCAGTGATCCGGTTCCTTTTTCGCCGATACAATCAGGAAAAGGGGCTCTTCCCCGTTTTCATGCCTGGTGACGACGCCTCCTGCATGAGTGAAATAAGGTTTGAAGAAATCCCGTTGATTTTGCCTCTCTCTGATCCGGACATATGCTGCCTGAATGAAGAACCCGGCAACAAAGGCGGTGACCGTCGCCGCGACGGCGAGGACCGGGCGAGGGCTGCCGGGATACAGAATCAGTGCGGTAACAGCAGAGATAATCAGGCTGTTCATTGCAGAAACCGTGTAGGCCAGCCCGCCGAACTTTCGAAGCTCTGAAGGTCGCGTCCGGTTCTGCGGACTGAAAGGCGCATATCCGAAAAGCACCCCGCGGCTATCATAATAATCCTGGAAAATCTTCCTGATGGTCCTCATATCCCTCTTGTAGCCGTCTGTGACTTCATTCCTCTTGATCAGCCGGAAGAGCGTCACGAAACCAACCACGAGCAACGAAGAAAGGCCAAAGGCGAGGAGAAGCTCTCCCTGCAGATCGCCCTTCGTGCCATCCCGGCCGATGGCAATCAGCGCCGTAATCGCCGCGGTAACCAGGGTGATGAAGAATGTCACCCGCTTTTCGCCGGTCTCCTCGTTTTTCCAGAAGGACTCCTGCAGGTGCCTGAGATCCGCCAGAAGCAGCTCCCTGGCGGCGTCCTCTCTCTTCTCTGGCTGATTGTCCATCGCCCTGCTCCCTCCAGAGGATAGGCCGTCTCCGGGAAAATTCCTTTCAAGACAGGCTGTGCGATGTGGTGTTATCGTTCCATCCCCTGATATCCAACCCGGTCCCATCGTGAGTAAGATTCCTTCAGAGAATCCAGGTGCCGCTCCTGCGGCCGGGATTCCGGAAATGCTATTTTATATCTCTTTGTCTCCGCGTCATGTTTAAAGAGGTATTGAAGAAATGTTCGACGACTCTAAACCACTTCGATGGTTCTGACGGCAAAATGGCCGTCGTGTTCGGCGTCTTCGACCTTGACGGTTCGGATGCCGGGGGATGCGCCGGCAGTGGTGAGCGTAATGGTCCGCCCGTCGCCTGAAACGGCCGTCGTGATGCCCTGGGAGGGGGTCACGACGACATTGGAGCCCCGTACTGCCGGATCGCCGGGGGCGACTTCGCAGGTCAGGTCCAGGGCGCCCGTGGCGGGCGCCTGGTAGCTGGCGGCGCTGCGGAGCATGAAGTGGGGCTTGAGCGTGATCGACGTCTCGATTTCCGTCGAATTGCCGCTCCGTCCGATGCCGATTTTGAAAGTCATGAGGGTTTCTTCCTGGGGCGGTTCCTGGGCGGGGAAGGTCACCTGAATGATCAGCCCGTCGCCCAGGTAGTCGTCAAACCCTTCGGGGTTCGGTTCCTGTGCCGTCAGGGATGGAAGGGGATCGACGTTTCCCGGCGAGGGGGGGCTTCCGGGATAGGAAACGGCGGTCCGGCTGAGCGCCCCGGTAACCGGGGACGGGACGAGCAGATAGGCCGTATCGCCGGGCCGGAGGAGTGAGGTCCGATTGGAATCGAAGGCGGCCGAAAGCTCCGCGAGCGTGGGGATCGCACTGCGGAAATAGAGATCCCGCACGATCTTGACGGAAAACTGCCGGACAGGAACGTGGATATCGCCGAAGAAGTGGGTTTTGTGGTGGTTGAGTCCGGGATCGTCGAAGGTTCCGTCGGCTGCATTGTAGGCATAACGGCGGCTGATCTCCACGGGCTGCTCGGCGTCGCTGCCGGGCGTCCGGGCGACCAGGGCCGTGTCGGTTGCCTGTACAAAGGTGCTTCCCGCCGGGTCCGTTACCGTAAGGGCATAGCGCCGGGTGTTGTTCGGTGTCACCTTGATCCGCGCCTGCTGGGTTTCCATCAGGAAGAGGGTGGCATTGTTGGCGACGGTCAGACCGGCGCAGGTGACGGAGACGTCCTCGACCTCATCGAGATCGTAATAGATGTTCTGTTTCCCCCAGTCCCTCTGCACCTCCAGGCTGTCCGCCATGTCCGAACCGGCGGAGTTGGGGACGGAGAGCCGGTGCCTGCCGCTCCGGGTAAAGGTGACATAGGCCCCGCCGCACCGCTCCAGGGAAGCGGAGGTGGGGATCAGGGCGGTTTCCGAGGGGGCGAAGCTGGGCGGATCGTTCATGGGAGTATTGTTGGGGGCTGCCCAGTTTCTTCGGGCAAAGCCGTCCGCCAGGCACTCCCCGCTGCCTGCGGGTGCCATGGAGTCGCCGTTTGGGTTCTGGGCAGCCGGCGCGCCGCCCGTGACCAGGGGCAGAAGACGGGGCTTGTTGGCGTCATCGTAATGCACGCCGGGGGCGTCGAGTCTGTTTGCGGTGATGACGGAGAAGGTGTAGCGGTTTCCCCCGGGCCAGGCGAAGTACCAGAAGCGGCCGATGTCGCCTACATAGCGCGGCTTATTCCGCAGCCGGCAGAAGGCTGAGTACAGATCCCCGCTTTCCTCCGAGGCCTGCTGCTCCATCCAGGACATGTGCCCTTTGTTTTTCGTCTGTTTGAAGGCGTTGTCGTGCCAGAAGAATCCGGCTCCCGGGATGACGCACCACGACTGGGTTCCGAAGATATAGCGCGTAACCCGCGTAAAGGTCTGCGTCCAGTTGGAAGGGCGGAACTGGTAATCGATCTGGCCGTAGGGATCGAAAAGCCATTTCATCCAGCCCATGTCGAAATATTCCATCAGCCAGTCGTCCACCCATCCCATGGCGTCGTTATGGCCGACCTTGGCCACCCGAAGCGATGTTTCCCCATCGGGAAGGGGCGGAGCATCCTTGAGTTCCGCGGTGTTGCCGCTGACGTGCATGACCACGGTGGTCTTGCTTTGATTGCCCACGAGCATTTTGACCCGGTCGTAGACCGTCAGCGACAGGGATTCGCCGTTGACCGGTTGAAGAGTAATGCGCGCCGGCTGGTTGAGATCGGCCACCTGCGCGGGATAGTAACTGTAGGGGTCCAGGGCGCTCGTCGGGTCGTGGGTCGTGTACGGTGAAGTCCCGCCCGTTCCGGTAAAGCCGACCCGTGCGGAGAGGGTGATGTCCGGGCCGCTGATCGACGCCACTTCGCGGACGACTGTCGTTTCGCCCGATTTTACGATGACCCGGCTTGCGCCGCGCAGGGCCGTCAGCCCCTCCTCGCCGGCAAGATGGAGACGGAGGCCGCTGTCTTCAAAGGAAACATCGTAATAGCGGCCGGCACGTGACTCCGACAGATGGGCCAGGCCGTAAATGCACCGGTAGATGAGGAAAAAGAGGCCGCCGTATACGGTGCCCACGGTGGCGTTCATGATCCCGCCGTGGGTGAGGATCTGCAGGATATTGATGATCCATTCGGGCACGCCGTGCCAGTTGGAGCGTCGCCGGCGGATGTAGACTTCACCGGGGCCATAGTCGCGCAGGGGGGAGGGGAGCCGGAAGCCGGTGCCGGCAGTGCCGGGACCGAGTTCGACCTCCGTACTTCTTCCTCCTTTGGAGATCTGCACCGGCGTGCCCTCGTCAAAGGCGTCCTCGCCGGGATTGACGATGACCAGGTACCAGTTGCCTTCCCGGTCGGCAAGGGTGGCTGGAATGTAGGGCGAGTAGGTCGGGTCCTCGCCCTCGGATATCCCTTCAAACAGGCCTTCGATGGCGCCCAGGGGGATGTAGGAAGTCAGGAGGGGGCCGAACCAGCAGCACTGCCGCGTATGGATGAGCTCATGTTCGATGAGGCTTTTCTGGCGGTCGAACTCCCAGTTCTCCGGATCTTCGGGGACCAGCGTGGAGCCGCAGCTCAGGGTGCCGCGGGCGGTCTTTTCCGTTTCGACGAGAGGGATGACCACGACGGGATTCGTGCCGGCACTGACGTTGTTGAGTGTCCCGTCGAGGAGATAGGCGTTGCCCTCCCGGCGGAAGGAGGCGGCGAAATCGGTGTCTATCCGGGCTGTGTCGGGAGCGTAGATGTCGATGCCGGTGCCGGTAAGGGGCGGATCTCCGGCGAAATAGACCTCGTAATCTAAGGCCGATGTCTTCATCCGGGCCGCAATCGTCCTGTCCCCGCCGACAATCGCCACTTCGACGGCCGGTATTCCGTAGCGCGGCCGTAGATCGTAAAGCCCGAACTGTATTTTATCGGTGGTAACCATCCCGTCAGCGCCTGCCGCACCGACGGCCTTCCCGTCGATTCCGATCCTGGACCATCCCGTCCCCGGATCGGACGGGATCATCCGGACGACGCGGATGTCCGTTGCCGTCGCGGCGATTGGGTCATCTCCCTCGACTTCGCAGGTCGTTCCGGAGACGGTTTTGATCCGGTAGAGCCTGTCCTGGGCCGGCATTCCCGCCTGGGAAAAGGTGACGTGCAGGCATTCATTCTCACGGAAGCACGGCATCTGCACCCGCGTTCGGACTCCGCCGACAGAGATAAAGGGCAGGACGGAAAGGTGGGTGTCGTCCTTCCTTTCGGCATGGTAGCGGGGGCCGCTTTCAGCCAGCGGGACCAGTTCGAGATCCGACGCCGGGACCGTCACCGGACGGGTAAGCTCGACGGCCCCGCGAATCTCGTCGATCAATGCGATTTGAACATCCGTGCCCCTTTGCAGGTAGACGAAGGAATTCGGTTTAATGGCCGGGGTCCCCGCCGCGGTTGAATAGGCGGCAAACCAGCGGTCGCCGGCTGCGTTTCCGGCGATTTCGATCCCGCCGATTGTTGCGGTTCCCGGCATGGCGTCTGTGACCTGAGGCCCGTTGATCTGGGAAAGTTGAAGGGCCTTTGCTGTGGCCGCCGCATCGGCGGGGTCCATCGTCAGGGTCAATTCGGCGCTCAATGTGCGGTTGTCGTAAGGGCCTGTTGCCGCCGGCGTCTGCCGGGCGAAGCACTCCACGGAGCAGGGTCCGGTCCCGGCCGGCAGGGGATGGGCGGTGATGATGGCCTGATAGCCGATTCCGGAAACGGAGCGGACGGCGGTTTTGATCGGCTGGCTGGAATCGGAACATTTGACGAATCCGGGGGCTGCCGTCGGGATTTTTGTCGGATGGAAAACAAAGGTGGTTCCTGCCGGCGGCGCGGGCATGGTCCCCAGGGGATCGGCAACGAGCCGCAGGAACTGCCAGGACAGGGGCGTGTCGGCCGGGCCGAGGGCGGAGGGGTCGCGGTCCACGAGGCGTTCCGTGGCGGCGGCTCCGGGACCGGTGATCTTGAGGGCCAGTGGAGTCGCCGTGGCGCTCGTGGCCACGACAAATTCCCCCGCATCGGGGATCGTCGGGCTTGGGGTCCCGTCGGCTTTGACGAAGGAAAGGGTATTGGCCGAAGCCGAGACCTTTGCCTCGAAGGGTCCTTCCGAAGCCTGTGCCGTCGTCACGGTGACCGCCCCGGAGAAGTCTCCGGGCAGGGTTGCATCGATGGTTATTTCGGTGTCGAAGGACTTGATGGAGGTGGACAGGACGGCGTTGTCCGCGGTGATCCTCAGGGGATCGTTGACGGCATAATCATTCCGGGTTGCCGCGGCACAGTCGAGGGCATCGGGCTGCGTCCCCCGGGGCAGATCCTCCGTGCCCCGGCTGGTCAGGCGGCGGATCGACACGGAATTGGCCGCAATGGTTCCCTCAACCGTATCGACGCGGAGCCGCGTCTTTCCGCTTCGTTCCTCGACGGACAGCACCCTGGCGATGGCATAGCCCCCCACCGTATCCGTCAGCAGCAGCCATGAATCCTGGACAATTCCCGTTCCGGTGGCGCCCAGTTCGACCATGAAACGCCTTTCCAGGGTGCCCACGGCGCATGTCTGCCCGACGGCGCACTCGGTGCAGGTTGCACTCTGTGGTCCGCGCACGCCGGTGCGGGTCTCGAAGTGGAATCCCCCCCTGGGGAAAGCGGGCACCGGGGAGCCTGGGATGACGGGACTTGCCGGTCCCCCATAGCGCGTCCAGGTCAGGGGCAGATGGGCGTCCTGCATCGACCCCTTCTGCCGTGCCCCGCGCAGTTCGAAGGGGCGTCCGCTCTCGGGCGATACGAGCAGGACGGTGCCGCAATAGGTGGGGACGAATTCATCATCGGGGGCAAAAACCCGGACGTCGGCCAGATTTTCGATCTCTTCCTCGTTGACGATGATGATGTGCTGGAAGGTTTTGGCCCGGTCGTTGGCGAAAACGCCGTCCCGAAGCACGCCGTAACTTCCCGTGCGGTCGCTGTGAACCCCCCTGGACCAGCCGTAGCGATCGGCGTTGCCGCTGAAGATGCTTCCCCAGAGGCTGAGGAATCCCTCGTAGCCGAGCCAGCCCACGATGTTGTTCTGCAGCGACCAGGTCAGGTCGCTCAGCACCATGAGGAACGTCCAGCCACCTGACGATTCTCCCTGAAAGTCCGCGCGGCTGACGGGATTGTTCTGGCAGACGCAGCAGGGGCCGGCGGAAGGTTTTTCGACTGGCAGGGATCCGGCATAGCCGTCCTGGCGGCGCGGATCGCGGGCGCTGCCGTCCAGGGGATCGGGGGAGGCAAAATAACCGATCCGCGGATCCAGAACCCGTGAACGGTAGTGCATGAAGCGGCCGTGGCAGACGGCTCCGAAAAGGCCGGGGACGGCATCGTGGGCCAGGAGGGATTCGCCGAAGGCGTCGCGGTAGATCCTGATGACGCCTCTGCGGGTCGTCAGGCGGACCGGTGTGGCGGTGCAGTCCAGTGAGAAGACCAAGGCCAGAGGTTCTCCGGGGGGGCCGTCGATGCGGCCCAGGCAGGAAAAGCCGTCCCAGAGGAAGGTGTGGCGGACGGTTCCCCTGCGGTCCAGAATCGTCCAGAGCCGGCCGAGATCATCGACGCAATGTGTCGGAGGAAGATCAGGTAGATCGAGTCGGCGGCCCGATTCGTCGTAGGAAAGAACGGAAACGCGGCCCTCCGCCAGGCAGGCTATGGGCCGCTTCGCTCCGTCGAGCTGAACCCTGCGTCTTCCCCGAGGCGTGACCAGGGCGGTCAGGCTGTCGCCCTCGTATTCGTAGCGCCAGATCCCCTCCGGCGTCCGGCAGGCGACGATGCGCTTGCCCTCATCATAGTCCATCTCGACGCCGTCGACGTGGGTCATCAGCCCCGCGGCGTTCCACAGATACTTTTCGCACCAGGTATCGCCTCCCGCCCGGACCGTGCGCAGGATGGCGCCGGGGGTGGCCGTCTGGCTCATGGAGACGAAACCGTCGTCGAAGATCCGCCAGCCCTCGTCATAGCGCAGATAGCTTCTGCCGTTGGCGGAGATCTCCAGCAGGCAGCCGGCTCCGTTGCGGGTGTAGACAAGCTCTACCGCTGTTCCGGGAATCAGAAAACTCTCAGAAACGGTTTCCGAACTGCTGGAATCGATTGCCGCCGCGTTTGTCATAGCTCTCTGAATCCCCCTTCCCCTGCAAAAAAAATCAGCCGATGGAGCCGGAAACGCTGACCGACGCCGACGCCGAGGTCTCCTGGAACCGGATGGCGTTCAGCAGGGTCAGAATCTCCTGCTTGACGCGCTCCAGCGCCGATTCAAAATCCTCCACGAGCCGCGGCCCCAGCGAGTTGATGGATTCCAGGAGCCCTGCCGGATCGATTTTTGCCAGTTCGGCACCCACCTCATCCAGGGAGCGGTCGATATCCTTCAGCGCCTCCGTCGGCACGGCCGCCTTGATCTTGTTGACGAACTCGTCGGAGAAGGAAAAACCCGCCAGCAGCTCCGAGGGTTTCAGAGCGTCGAGCCCCTGGATCAGGCGATCGAGAATTTCCCAGATCTCCTGGGCAAAGACGGCGGGGTCGTAAGCGGCGATCGTGTCCCGGATCGCCTTGTAAACCTCGCCCAGTTCGGCGGCCAGCCGCCGCGGATCCAGGACATCGAGCTGCTCCTTGAGAAGATCGATCAGGCCGAGAAACTTCTGCGCCAGGTAACCGGGATTGAACAGGTTCAGGTTCTTCTTGAGACGCTGGACAAAGGCCTTGAGCTCCCCTTCCAGGGAGGCCATCAGGGTCGGGACCTTGGCCATCATGGCGGCGAGGAGGTCATCCAGCTTCTGGGCGATGGGTTCCACATCGAGAGCGGCGAGGAGATCGTCCAGGCCGCCGGTCAGTCCGCTGAGGCTGCACCGTTCCAGGGCGTCCGCCGCCTTTTCCAGCTTGACGCCCACGGAGGCTGCGAGGGTTGCCGCGCGCGCGCGAACCTGCTCCGAAACGGCCATTGCGCCCTGACCCAGGGCATCCCGCAGTGGTCCCGGTCCCGCCTCGGCCACGATGGCCAGTGAGCCGCTGACGTTGAAGGCTCCCGCCGAGAAGTTGCCGGAAATGGCCACCTGAGCATCGAACTGCGCCTTGGCGAGCGGGGCGAAGAAGGCGTCGGTTTCGCTTTCAAACCGTTCGCCGATTTCCCAGACCGCCGCTTTCACGCTGCGCAGATCCCGGGCCAGTCCGCCGCAAAGCCGGTCCACGGCTTCCAGGGCGTCACCGGCAGCTCCGGTTTCCAGTCCGGAAAGGGTCTCCCTGAGCTTGTTCGGCAGGTAGCCCAGCATGCGGAGCACATCGCCCGGTTTGAATTTCGGTTCGGGCTGCGGCGGACCGCTTGTCGACGCCGTGGATGAAGACGATGAGGAAGGGGACGCTGCGGATGCGGCTCCTCCCGCGGATGATGGGGAACCGGCTGTCGGCACGCCTGTTCCCTGGCTTACGGCGCCGGCGATGCCGCCGACGACCGAGTCGCCGATGCCGTTCAGGGCGGTGCGGGCGGCGTCCAGCGCCGAATCCGGTGAGGGTAGGGAAATGCCTGCCAGCAGGGAATCGTAGGCCTCCGCGACGGGTTCCAGAAGGCGCGCGGGGGAAAAGCGGTCCATGGCGTCCAGGGCGGTTTGAAAAGGGCCGCGAATCTCCTCCACGAGGGGCCGCGGATCAAGGCCGGCCAGAAGGGACTTCGCCTCGTCGACATACGAGTCCAACTGGCCCAGGAACTGCGCCGGATCGAATTTCTTCAGCTCTTCGAGGAAGGCGTTGATTTCCGCTTCGATGTCGGCGATGAGGGTATCGGGGATGAGATTCG
Source organism: Syntrophus sp. (in: bacteria) (assembly GCA_034006265.1). Classification (GTDB taxonomy): domain Bacteria; phylum Desulfobacterota; class Syntrophia; order Syntrophales; family Syntrophaceae; genus Syntrophus. The sequence goes on from JAVETB010000014.1 coordinate 34,555, forward strand.
AAATCAGTTCCGCGGCGCGGGCCAGCCCCTGCGTCACCGTGTCGCCGACGGAGGCGGGAATCTGGAACTGCTGAGCCGCCGAGAGGACGGGGGCGAGGACTTCATCCAGGTCGATGTCTTCAATGGCGCTGATCAGCTGCTCGATGGCCGGCCGAAGGGACTCGGGCAGCGGCAGCGCCGACAGCAGCTGCTCCGCCGTCCGGCGCAGCTCGGCCAGCGCCCCGACGACCGCATCGGCGGCTTCCCCGATCCCCAGGCCGTCCACGGCTGTCTTGATTTCATCCATGACCTGCCGGAAGGATGTCAGGGCCTCGAGGACCTTTTCAAGGACGGTTTTGGCCCCCGCCGCGACAGCGTCAATGCCTCCTTTCACCGTTTCCAGCGAACCGAGAATCGTGTCCAGCACGCCCTTGTAAACATCCTCTATTTCGCCCAGGACGCCTTCGATTTCAGCCTTGAGGGCATCCGGGTCGATGGCGGATTCAATGGTATTAAGGAGTTCGCGCACCTTCCGGGCGGGTTTGTCCAGGTCGGCATCGTTGATCGCCTTGGCGATGGAAAGGAGAAAATCCGTGATCATCGCCCTGTAGGAGCGCAGGGGGATATGGTTGAGCAGTCCCCGCATCCACTCTTCCGCACGCTTTATCTGGGCCTCGATGGGGTCGCGGATATAGCGCTTCAGGTAATCCTCGATCAGCGAGTTGAGCCACAGGAGCATCTCCCGGATCATGTCGGCATCCATCTCTTCAACGGAAGCCTTGGCGTAGTCGAGATAATCGCCGATCATTTCCAGAAACTCCATGACGCCCTTTTCCGCCCGCTGCAGGGCCGCTCCCGCCTCTTCGAGGGGGGCCGCCAGCCTGTCCAGGGGCAGGCGGTCGATGAGCCCGACGATCCGCCCCAGGTCGGCGCTGACCGAGGCGACGGTGTTTGCCCGGGCCGCCTGCAGGGCCGTCAGCGCCGCATTGAGCCGGACCGCATCTCCCGCGTTGGCTGCGGCCGTGACGTTGTTCAGCGCCAGGAGGAGTCCGGCGTTGCGCCCCAGGGGGAAGCTGATGCTCCGGGCATCGGCCAGGACGGAATCGACGCTCAGGCGGATACTCTGCAAGGATGTCCGGGGAATGGGAACCAGGATGTCCATGGCCAGTTCAGCGAAAAGGGCGGGGTCTGATGGAACGCCCCGCTCGACAGAATCCAGCAGTGAGCGGAAACGGCCCAGGCTGGAGAGGTCCATGCTGGTGTAACCCTCGAAAAGGGAAGTGGCCTTCGAGAGGGCATCGCCGGAAAAGATGCCCAGCACCTTGCCCAGCTTGAGGGGGTCTCTGTCCAGCCCCTCCAGTAAAGAGACGATGAGGGCTGCACCGTCGCCGACGGCCCGGATGTAATCGGCCAGGGGGAGGGCATCGCCGGAAAATCCATCGGTGAAGGAAACCACGGACTCGACCAGAGGCGAAAGAAGTGAAGCCGGTTGGGAGATGTCCGTCTGCAGTGTGCCGATGCCGCTTCCCAGGCTTCCCAGGGCTGTGGAGATAGCGCCGTTTCCGATGAGGTTTTTCACCGCATCGGAGTCCAGGGTCAGGGAAAGGGTTCCCCGGGCATCGGTAATGGTTGAAATGTCGAGACTCGTCAGCTCGTCCAGAAGGCTCATCGGTTATACCTCAGCTCAAGATCTGAAAGGTCGACGGTTAAAAAGAGCAGGCTTTCGAGGAGTGGAGCTTTCCCGGTAAAGGGGGCCGTCGGTAAGGAAAAGCCCGGCAGATGGATTTCATCGGCACCGGCCTGCAACAGAGTCTCTCCGCCGAGCCTTACCGGCTGAAGAGGCGGGTTGTCGTCGTAGACGGCGATCTTCACCTGGCATCTTTCACTGCTCCTCACCCAGAAGAATTGCCCGGAAACGGCGCGGACCGCGATCCCGACATCCTCGCCGGTGATGTTGATCCGTTTGGGTGTGCACATCCAGAGGTCGAAAAAGGGCGAAGGGTCCACGGTGATGAGCGTTTCAGCGTCGATCGTCTCCACGGGAGCGCCGCCGGCCAGCCGGACCAGGCGAATCGCCAGCTCGCATTTCTGCGGCGCCCTGCCGATCAGTCCGATCCGGGCGACGGGGAGACCTTCCAGATGGGCTGACTGAAGGGGGCAAATGACATCCTCCGCTCCGACGATCGTTCCCGATGCCGCCCCGGGGGGGATCGGGTCGTTCAACCCGGGACATAGCCGGACACCTGAATAGCGCAGGCTCAGATCGCCGATGACCTGGTGTGGCTTTTCCTCCGGCAGGGAAGTGAAGCAGGGGAGGGGCAAGGGCTCTCCGGCGAGCTCCATGGTCGTAATGCCCGGAACAGACCGAACCAGGTGGCCATGAAAGGCTCCCTTCCAGAGGAGGACTTTTCCGTCCGCACCGCCTTTGATCCGGAAGGATGCGGCGGGGGATCCCCCTTTCGAAATGGCAGCATTCAGGGCCGTTTCCAGGGGAATCTTCAGGTCAATCTCCGCCGGTGCAAGGGTGGCCGGAAATTCCCCGGGGAAGGACCAGAGTACCTTGTCCGTGCCATCGACTACCCGGCAGTCCGTCGGGCCGAAGTCGGCATAGGCGGTGATCGAACCGACCTCAAAGGCTTTTGGCTCATAGTCTTCGGGAAAGCCGCCCGCGACCAGGCTGAGTCGGATCCTGTCCGTCTTGATGCCGGTAAAGCTCAGCGTCGAAGAGGCAAACTGTGCCGTTCCGACCGGCGGCGGGAGCATTTCCCGCTGGGGAGAGGCCGGAGCCGTTGCCATGGGGTAGAAGCGGCCTGCCGCATCCGCCGCAGAGACGACCAGGCGCCTGTCTGCGGGGAGATCCGAGGTCTGCCTCAGCGCAACCGCCTCTCCCGACCCGCCTTCCGCGGGAAGTTTCAGATCCGAAAAAACAAGTTTTGTAACGGTCACGGAAGCGCCGAACTTCAGGATGCGATGAGCGCCGTCCACGGATACGGCGGCATTGACCGGCCGCTGCACCAGCGCGGCCACCAGCGTCAGGGAGGCGGAGGTGACGGATGCCCTGGTGCACCCTTGTGCGGGTTTCCAGGAAACCGGTATTTCATGGCCCGCTTCCGTCAGAGAAACCTGTTCAGGGGGCGCGACGAAGACAGCGACCGGCCGGGCTTCCACCTTTCCGTAATAGACCGGTGTGGTCTCGATCCCCGCGATTTTTTTCGCCTCATCCTTGATCGCGATAAAAGCCATCATGTTCCCTCGATCGTTTCAACGGGCACCCGGACCAGTTCGATTCCTTCACCCGATTCTCCATTTTCCAGGGCGATCACAAGATCCTCTACCGTGGCTTGAGCCCCCGGTGTATAGGTGAGAAGGGCTTCCTCCCCGGCAAGTTCGATGAGCCTGCCGCCGTCGAGAGCTGCGACGCCGCCGGAAAGGGTCCCCAGCGGGCTGGAACCGTCACGGGTGCGGATGGTGCAGTAGAGCGTCCCCAAGGGTCCCGCCGAGGCGGCGCCGGATTCGGTCAGGGCCAGCGGTCCCGTCGCCGGCAGGGAAAGGGAAAATTCCCGGGGAGGGCCGCCCGCTCGGAGGACCGCCGGAGAAGGGGCAATCGAAAGGGTCAATCCGACACCGCGAAGGCGGATCCGGGCGATGGCGATGCCGGTCTGTCCCGGCCTGCCCTTTGGCCAGAACCAGCCCCGGACCTCGAGGGTCAACCCCGTCGCTGCCGGGCCTCCGGAAAGCAGAGGCGACGATCCGCCCGTCACCTGCAGGGAGTGGATGATAAACCCCTGGTCTCCCTGCTTCTCGAAAGCCTTGCCGTTTCGGACTTCCGGGGCGTCCAGAAGATAGGCGATCTGTTCCATGCCGGAAATCTCCTGGTTGCGTTTACCCGAAGAGGAGGGATACAGCCCGATCTCGGCGGCGCAGACCAGCCGCAGGACGCGCCTCAGATCTGGGGATCCGGGGACGACTTCACCGTGCCGGGGGCCCATCTCCGCCGGTTGCCAGGCCGTCCGGGTCACGCCGACCAGGATCGCGGGATGAGCTCCGCCGCCCTTGGCGTCGCCGTCGGATACGGAGACGCGGCCTGCAAGAGGCGCCTCAAGGTGCGTATTCAGGTATGCGGCCAGTTCCTGTTCGAAATCCGTAATCATAAGGGGCTACCGGGTCCTTGCGGCCAGTTCCGCTGCCTGTTCCACAATCTGTAATTTGATGATCTGCCTTGGCGTCAGGCCGAGGATCCGGCTGATCGTCTCCACGCTTTTGGATGACAGGTCGGCGTAGGTGAAGATGCCCGCCTGGTTGAGTTTTTCGTTGTATGCTTCCCCGATGCCCTTGATGACCAGGAAGTTGTCGTCGAAGACGGGCTTCTGGTATTCCATCCGCAGCTGCTCCACGACCTGTCCCCTAACTTCACGGCCGATCTCGGTCTTCGTTTCCGCGAGGACCTCGTTGATCCTCCGGGTCACCATCTCTTCCCATTTTCCGGAAAGCCCCTTCTCGATCAGTTCCGGGATCTGGCCCCTCATGCGCTCCATTTCCTCTTTCATCAGGGCCGCCGCCCTTTCCCGAATGCCCCGTTCCACGGCGGAGTCGACGTCAGGAATCGCCGCCAGGAGTTCTTTCCTGAGCCGCTCTTCCCGCTTTGCCTGATCATCCCGGACGGCGGCCACCACGGAGCCGTAGAGCTCCTCCCTGATCCGGGAGAGGTCGGGGATGGCGCTTTCCGGAAGCTTTCCTCCGATGACCTCGGACAGCTCCTCTTCCGTCACAAAGGTATTGCTCAGCTCGGTCAGGCGTTTCTCCAGCGCCATGGCATCCAGGAGATCTCCCTGGGGGGTCGTCAGGCGCTCCTTGAGAATTTCAAGGCCTTTCAGGCGCAGATCGATCCGGTCGAAATCGGCGATCTCGCCGCCGGTTTTGAATTTATCGGCCACCTCGACGGCCGTCTGCACATCCGTCCGGATCGTGTCGAGGGTTTTCCGGAGGGCCAGGACGTCATCCCGGCCGTCTCCCAGCGTCTGGACTTTGAGTCCCACCCGGGTGAGTGTTGCCTCCCGCACGAGGTCGCGGGTGGCCACTTCGGACAGGCGCGTCCGGATCTCGCCGAGATTGCGGTGGGCTTCACTTGTGCGGCCGCCGATCTCATCCACCTTGCGCTCCAGCAGCAGCACACGCCGCACGGCTGCCGGATCGGCCAGGGGGCCGTTCTCCACGAGGGAGCGGAGGCGGGCATTGAGCCAGCTCAGTGCCACCTGCTCTTCGTGGGTATGGGGCGGCACGGTCTCGTCCTGTTCACGGGTCAGGATATTGCGGGTCAGCTCCAGCAGGACCGTCACCAGTGTGTTCCAGGCCTCGGCCGTAACGGGCTGCCCCGGCTTCGCCTGGGAAAGGGGTTCCAGCAGCTCAAGGAGCGCCTTGAGGCGATCCAGGTCGGTAGCTGTCGCCATTATTTACCTCCCCCGGATTTTGCCGGGCCGACGAGCGTTCCCAGTTTGCTGCCGCCCGTGGCGGTTGTCTTGCGGTAGGTGGAAATCTCCTGCTCCGTCGTGGTCACTGCGCCGGTGTCGGAGTACTGGGTCGCCACGGCGATGGTGCTCTTGACGGATTCGGTATTGAGGAATTCACCGACTTTGTCGCCCTGGGCGACGGCCATCTCGTTGATTTCCGTCAGCAGGAAGTTGCCGGCATTGGCCAGTTTGTTCGTGAAGATGGTCGTGTCGGCCTGAACCATGTCCTTGAGTTCGCTGATCCGCCCTTTGACCCGGTCCCGGATGTCCTGTGACGCTTGAGCCTTGTCGAGGACATCGTTGACCTTCCGGTCCAGGTTCTCCGTCTCGATCTCACGCTGAAGTTCCACGAGGGACTTGCCGAAGGCTTCGGCGAAGCGCCGGATATTGCCCTGGACCTCGGCGATCTTCTCTTCGATTTCCGGGTGATCGTGGCCCCGGGGCGAAACGAGCTGCGTGAGCTGTGCCACGGCATTGGCGAGATCGGCCACGCTGTTGACCAGCAGGTTCCAGTCGGCGCTCTTGATGGCCTCGCCCGGCGTTTTACTGCCGATGGGGGCCAGCTGCCCCTTGGCCTGGGCCGCCGCCTGCTGCACCGGCGTGAGATCCGCATCGGGGATGTCGCGGATCGGGGCATCCCTGAAGAGTTTCTCGGGGACCGGGATGGGCACCACCGTGGGGGCAATCTGTGGGAAGAGCCGAATCCGCTTCTGGATAATGGGATTCACCAGGTTGGGGTGGATCACCTTCATCTGGTAATAGCCGTCATCGAGATCCGTTACGGTCAGTGTGCCGTCGAGAAAGGGCTTGCGCTCCACCGCCTTTCCCGTCGATTCGTTGACCAGCTGAATCACGGCGTCGCGGTTTGCAGCCGGGAATCCCGTCATTTTGAATTGAAACGATGCCATAGGGACACTCCTTATTTTTCAATTTGCCTTGATCGGAGAAAACGCTCCTGTTTTGCTCAAAACCACTGGAGATCGCCGTAGGGGAACGAGACGTCCCAGAACAGCGTCAATTCGTGGTCATCGCCCTTGGTCAGCGGCGCGAAGGTTACGCGGTTGTAGAGGACCGTGCCGCCTTCGCCCTTCGAGAGCAGGCCCGCCTCGCGGATCGTGCCCACGGCGGAGGCATTGGGCAGCGTCCCCCGGATCTTCACCGTGACGAGACGCTTTTCGGCATTGACCGTGATGGTAAAGGCCTTTGTCGCCAGCTCCACATCCGTGGGACCTGCCAGGGCCGGCGTCTCACCCGCGGCTTCATTCTTCAGCCCGGCCAGGGAAAAATCGTCCGGTGTCGCCGCATCGCTGGTTCCGACGGCCATATGGGTAATGGGCGATCCCTGGCCGGCAAACAGGCGGGCGATGAGCTCTCCGCCGCCGCGCATCACCGAATTTTTTGAAGTGCGTTCCGCAAGGGGGATCCCCTGCGCATCAAGAAGAAGCATTCGAACGTTTCCCTGCATGGTGTTCCCTCAATGGAAAATGGAGTAATTTAACCCGGTTTTTTCAAATACGGCCCCGATGGCCGGCTCCCCGTCCGTTCCCGTCGGTCCGGCGGAGGAAAAGCGCTTCGGTGTCGAGTCCTTGAGATAATCCCTCTGAAACTGAACTTCCTGCAACTCCAGAAGCGTAATGTTGCCCTGGACCCCGGCCGCCTTCAGCTTGTCCACCCCGTCCTGGAGGGAGGTGGCGAGGGCTTCCCGCTTTTCAAGGGCCTCTTCGAACTGACCCGCCTCGGACAGCATCAGGCCGCCGGGCAGCTCGATGGAGAAGCTGGCCGGTTGAGCCTCCTCATAGGCGACGAACATCCGCACGAGGGCATCCTGGCTGAACAGGCTTGAATCGAAAAGGCTGGAGTCAAAGGCTCCCTGCGTGATTTTCAGGGCAGCCAGGGCCGATAGGTACCGGTCCAGCCCCTGTTCGTCGAAAAGGGCGCAGGGGAAGAACCAGAGCTGATTCTCCCCGCGGTTGAGGATCATTGCCTGAGCCGGGGAAGCGATGGCGCTTCCCTCGAAGGGGATGCCCGGCGAAAAATCGGCGAGTGAAACGAGACGGTCGCTGACTTCGCGATCCTCGATGGCGGCCGTTGCGGTGCCGTTGCCGTCCGAATCGATCCACAGCCGCTCCCCCTGAGCGATCGTTCCCTTGTAGAGAAGGGCCTGCCCCGTCGTGATGTTGGCGATGAGGGGCACGTATTCCGGGGCGCCTGAGACGTTCTGCAGCAGGAAGCGCAGTGGAACGGGATCAAGGCCGCGGTTGGTGACGGCAAAGAGCGTCAGGGGCTGAAGGGCCGCCGGTCCGGCGGGCAGGATCCTCTTCAGGCCGGGGTTCTCGATGAAGGCTGCCGCCGACGGGTCTGGAGAATCGGTCCACAGGGTGAGCGGGGGGACGGCCGAGATGGCGACGGCCCTGGAATAGCGCTCCACGTATTCCCTCACAAAGGACTGAAGGCCGGCGACGGTCACGCTTCCCGAATGGCGGAGCCAGGCGTTGCGGAGGGAATGGACCCAGGCGCGGAATTCATCGGCATCCTGCCAGGGCTGGGCTTCGATATCGAGGAGACGGGCCAGCCGGACCACATCCTCCCGCTCCCAGGCCGCATCGAACCAGTGGCTCTGGGCAATGGTTCTCCCCAGCTCATCGAGAATCTCCAGCTGTATGGCAGGCTGCATCAGGACGCCGCGAAGGAGCTCTCCGTCACGGTAAAGCTGCGGCATCCGACCGGTCATGTCGTCGATATGGGCCATGGTCAGACGCCTCCTTCCCGAATATCCAGATGAACGGCCTGTTTTTCCACCGTTTCCCCGGCAGCAGGGGCATACTGGCCCTGTCCGTCGGCCAGCTGCATAAAGGTGTCGCCCTTCTCGACCGTGATGGTGACCTCATCCCGCACGAGGGCGTACCGGGAGTCGTCCCGGATGGAAGCGGCCAGAGTATCGACGGAAACAGGGGCCGAGGGGGTCCGGCTGGTGAGATAGGCCGTCAGCGCGGCCTCGATGGCGCTGTGCGTCTGGGCCTCCGTGACTCCTGCGACCAGGTGAAGAGGCAGGTAGAAGGTTGCCCTGCTGATGGCCGCCGTTTTCAAGGCCTGCTCTTCCGCGGTGATCTGGGCAAAGGAGAAGGGCTTTTTGACCTCGAAGACTTCGTTGTTTTCCAGGGAGATATTTTCCTGGGCCTCCTTGCCTGGGACGATCAGCCGGACCCTGGCGTCGGCGATCCGCACATCGGCGAGGAGAAGGGCCGACATGCGGGCCTGGCGCGCGGAACCGCCTGGAGGAAGATCCGCCAGATATTTCGCGACGGCCGCCTCCACCGATTCCTTGAGAGTTTCCAGTTCAGCCTGGGCGACGCCCTTTCCCGTCAGAGTCAGATCGATCTGCACCTCCAGGGGCCGTTTCGCGGCTTCGCCGGAAATCACGCGGATGCCGGCAGGGCGCAGCTCGCGGATGCGATCGGCCACCAGGACCCGCACCTCCGGCGAATCTTCGCTGTAGGAAACCTCAACGCGAACCTCGCCGGCAATGCCATTGGGAAATTCAACGATATTGACGCTTTTGACCCCTGGAATGCTGAGGAGACCGTAGTGCAGAGCGTTGACCGTGCCGCGCATCACGCCGTGGAGGGCGCCGGCGGCGCGGCGGCGCAGATCGTCGTCGCTTTCGGCGGCGCTGCTCTTGGAGGATTCCTTGACATTGGTCACCTGTGCTATGCCCGCAATCAGGGTTTCGAGGCGGTTGAGTTCTCCGGCGGCGACTTCCCCTGTTCCCGGCTTCTCTCCGGCGGCCAGGACCTCGCGGCTGCTTTCGTAGGGTTCGAGGACGAGAACCTCCAGGGTCAGGTAGCGGTTGCTTTTGGCGTCAACGATGGCCGTACCGGCGGGAATCGTGATCCGGCCGGGGCTTGCCGGATTGCGGGAAAAGCGGACCTTGACGGTGGGATATCCCGCCGGCAGCCTCTGGACTCCCACCAGGGCGACCACTTTATCGAGGGACGGCCCCGTAGCCGTTTCGAGATAGGCCGATTTGTAAATGAAGTCGAGTGAGAGATCGTTCAGGACCAGCTCCCGGGCAAAGGTTTCCATCAGGGTGCGGACGACGGAACCCACATTGAGGTCCGTCAGCGGCGTCGGATCGGCCGAGACGGGGTAGTAGTTGACCGATAGGATCGAGGCCGTGTCCGGCTGCTGCTTTCCCTTGCGGAAGCGGATCGTGTCGAAGTTGTTGTCCGAGCCGTCGGAGGCGAAGAGCTCGTAATCGGCTCCCGTATAGCGGATCTTCGTCCTTTTACCCTGCTCGTCGATCCGGATTTCCTCCAGGAAGGAGACGCGCCGCACCGGCCGATGCGAGAGCTTTTCGGTAATGCGCTGTCCGCTGGTTTCCAGGATCTTGACCTGCTCGCGGACAGTCCCCGAGGTCAGGGTGGTCAAAAGGTCACGGACAATCTCCTCGTACGTACGGGGTAAAAAACTCATAGGGATACCTCAAGAGAGATGGCGAGGGGTTCCTGGCTGTTCAAGGTCTTCACCTGGCAGGTGAAGACCAGGTTGTCGATGGATTCCGCAGATTCGTCAAACTGGAAGGAGACGGCCTTCGGCTCGATCCGGGGCTCCTGGGCCAGCGCTTCCAGGACGAAAAGCCGGCACAGGTTGCGAATGGCCCTTGTTTTAGGCCGCCCGATGAGCTCACTCAGCCGGGAACCGTACGTGGCGTGTCCCAGGGACGCCAGGGAGCCCCTGGGCGTCAGGAGCCGCAGGATGATCGCCTGGGCCAGGTTGTGTCGATTCTCCACAACGGCGATGTCCACCAGCGAAGATCCGGCCAGGGCCTTCCTGGAGGTGTCGGGCCTGCTGACAATGGAAAAATCGACCTCCGCCGCGTCATGGGCCGTCAGATAAGGGAGGACACAGATGTCCCTGCCGAGGATGTCCTTCATGTTTTTCGGATCTCCCTTCCTCTCTTCTTTCTTGAGTTCAACCGATGAATACCGTTCCTGCCGCGACAATCTGCCCGACAGGCAGATCGGTCGGATCGTTGCAGGTTTTTACGCTGTCGCTGCTCCGGGCCGCCGCCTTTCCCCCGATGAAGACGGTGGCGCTCCCCATGAAAACTTCACCGGAATTGGACGGGGGTTTCTGGAACCCTGTCCCCGGGGGCGTGGGAACATGGGCCGGCGAATTGGAGGCTGCCGATCCTTTTACGGCCGCCGGCTGCCCGCAGATGGAGACCGTCGCGACGGTCCCGCCGTTCAGCGTGCCGCTGAAGGAATGGGGCAACGGCGTCGGCACCGGCCCACCCGGGGACGGGACCATCACAATGTGAGTATCTACTGCCACAGCCATGCTCTGTGCGTTTGCTGCCGGCAGTCCCATCAGTTGATATCCACCTTTGTCCCTTTGATCTTCAGGTTCCCCTGGGCTGAGATCTCGATGTTGACCCCGCTGAGTTTCAAATCGCCCTGGGACGAGACGGCGATTTCTCCATCCTTCTTCATCGTCAGAGTCGACCCTCCTGCGGCGATCTCCGCCCGGCCTCCGCCGGCTGAAGTCAGGGTTGCTTTCAGGTCGCCGACTTTTATCTCAACCTTGTCCTTGACGCATTCAATGGCCACATCGCTGTCCACCTTGAGGGAGATGGTGGGCGTGTCCCATTTCATTTCCAGATTGATTTTCGGCTCGCCGGCCCCCGGCGGCAGGCGCAGGACAATCTGGCCGTCGGCATTCTCGGGCGGTTCCAGGTCCGGCGAATAAAGCCGCCCGACGACGACTCCCGCGGAAATGTCCCCGTTGGTGAACACAACAACCACC
>JAVETB010000109.1:0-7882 GCA_034006265.1 Syntrophus sp. (in: bacteria)
CTCCAGCTTCTCTTCGATGGTTACTGACGGATGAGTTTTGAGGATTTCCCTGCAGGCCTTCAGCGCCTCGCTTCGAGATTCGAAATGTTCCCCCTGTACGAGGACCCCTTTGCCGCCGGTCAATCCATCGGGTTTGAGAACGATTCCTTCCAGCTTATCGAGAAAGGCTTCCATGCCTTCCATGGACGAAAAGGCTTTAAAGGTGATGTTTCCCGGGATATTGTACTTTTCGAGGAGATTCCGGGTGAAGGACTTCGATGTTTCCAGCCGGGCCAGGCTTTTCCGGGGGCCGACACAGGAAATTCCCCGTGAGGCCAGGTAATCGACCACCCCCTCGTTTAACGGGTCTTCGGGTCCGATGACGGCAAGATCGGCGGCACAGACTTTTGCGAATTCACCGATGGCCTCAAGATCGTTAAATCTGCCCAGCTGAATCTGTTCTGAAAAGGAGGAGATTCCAGGATTGTTCGTTTTCATGTAGGAAAAGAGCCGAGGAGCGTGGAGAGACCGCACAATCGTCTCCGCAAGGACATGTTCCCTTGCTCCATTGCCTATCAACAGGATATTCTTCATTTTTTAACCTCCTGCATCGCCTTCCCTCAAATTTCAGGCGGCAGGCATAAATAGCGAAAAAACCATCCGGAGTCAACCAAATCTGAAGGTGGCCGGATTTGCCTCCAGGCCCGTTCCGGCTTCGCTTGACAGAGGGCATGCAAATTGATAGATGCAGATCCTGCCGGAGTAGTTCGTCATCTTTAATGAACACCTTATCCTAACGAAAGAGAACCGTATGCATACATCCAATGGCCAGATCAGGAATAACCGTCTCGGAGTGATCATTCTCGCCGCAGGGAAGGGGACTCGCATGAAATCCGAGAAGGCTAAAGTGCTGCATTGCGTTCATGGGCGGCCCATGCTGTCCTTCTCGATTGAGATTGCCAGGAACGTCCTGGCGGAAAAAATCATCATCGTTGTCGGCCACCAGGCGGATGTTGTCAAGGCAAATTTCAGGGACGGGGATCTGATCTTTGTGGAGCAGCGTGAACAATTGGGGACCGGGCATGCCGTGATGCAGGCTCGGGGGCCCCTTGAAGATTTTTCCGGCGACATTCTGATCCTCTGTGGAGACGTCCCTCTTCTTTCCACCGAGACGGTAAGCCACCTCCTGGAGTCTCATGCCAGGGAACAATCCGTCGTCACCGTTCTTACCGCCATGCTTGATGACCCCTCCGGCTATGGACGCATTGTGAAAACGCCGGGGGGAGATGTTCTGAAAATCGTAGAGGAGAGGGATGCGTCTGAAGAGGAAAAGAAGATCAAGGAATTCAATTCGGGGATATACTGCGTTGAAAGTTCATTTCTGCTGCAGGCGGTGGGGGAAATAAAAAGTGATAATGCCCAGAAGGAATACTATTTAACCGATATCATTGAAATCGCCTGCAGAAGAAACCTTCCCGTCAGGGCGGTGAAGGTGGAGAATGTCCAAGAAATCCTGGGCATCAACACCCCTGAGGACCTTCGGCGGGCCGAAGATCACATGGCGGGAATATTCCGGGGGAAAGGGCCATAAGATATTCGGATCCTATGAATAAAATCGATGCAGGGGAGGTCGTGCACAGCTTTGCCCTGGGTTCCCTGAAGATACAGAATAATGTGATATTGGCTCCCCTGGCAGGAATTTCCAATGCGGTTTTCCGGGTTATGATGCGGGAGGCGGGGTGCGCCCTGGCCTATACGGAGATGATCAGCGCCAACGGTCTTGTTTGCGGGAATGACAAAAGCCGCCGGTATCTGGTCTCCCACGCCGAGGACAGGCCGTTGGGGGTTCAGATCTTTGGAAGTGATCCGGCCATCCTGGCCGAGGCCGTGCAGCTTGCTGACGAGCAGGGGGCGGACCTCATTGACATCAATATGGGCTGCCCGGTCAAAAAGGTGGTCAAAAATGGCGCCGGCGCCGCTCTGCTGAAAGATCCCGATCGTGTTGAGCGGATCCTTTGGGCGGTGAGAAGGGCGACTCGAAAGCCCTTAACCGTCAAAATTCGTTCCGGCTGGAGCAGTCAAAATATAAACGCTGTTCTGATCGCTAAAATAGCAGAGCAACAGGGAGCGGATGCCGTCATTGTTCATGCCAGGACGGCTGCCCAGGGATTCAGCGGATCGGCTGACTGGCGGATCATTGAGGAGGTCAAGAATTCTGTCGGCATTAACGTCATCGGAAACGGGGATGTCAAAACAGGTGCTGATGCGCGGAACATGATCTTGACGACGGGTTGTGACGGGGTCATGATTGGGAGGGGAGCGCTGGGCAACCCCTGGATCTTCAAGGAAGCCCTTGCGCTCACGGACCCGGCGTCAGGCGATGCCAGACCTTCTCTTATGGAGCGCAGGAAAATGATTTTAAGGCACTTGGAGATGGAATCCGTTATTGAGGGCGGCGACGGCGCGGTTGTCCGGTTTCGAAAACACCTTCTCTGGTATACGAAAAAGTTGAGAGGCGGGGCGGCTTTCCGGGCAAAGGCAACAGCAATGAGCAACAAAGATTCCGTGCTGGAGGAAATCGAACGTTTTTTCGAATCATTGGAGATGCCGGATCGCAGCCGCGAGGCTTTCAAATAAGACCTTGACATTTAGGGTGTGTATTGTAATATTTTTGCCAAATAAATTAACGGGAGTGTAATGATAGAGAAAGATTCTTCCGCAAAGCTGTAAGGGCGATACAAAAAATAATGCCCAGGGATATTTTTCAAGAAACCTGGAGGGACTCTCCAGGCAGGGGCTAACATTAACGGGGTGAGTTGTGGAATTATTAATACTGAAGGAATTGGAAGAAAAGATAAAAGGTCTGGCCCAGGAACATGCTTTGCTAAAGAAGAGGAATCTTGAATTAGAGGAATCGTTGAGAAATAAAACGGTGGAGTTGGAAGAGCTGAGCGCTAAGATAAAGGAATTTGATGAGGAAAGAGTAGCGATTCGCGTAAAGGTAGATTCTCTCCTGGAACTGCTTTCCGATGTTAGTGTGCACGAGTAGGCTGTCATATAGATAAGGTTGTGCATGAAAAAGGATTATTACATCAAGATACTGGGCCAGGAATTTACCGTTTTGAGTGATTCAGGGGATGAGCATGTAAAGAACGTCATGGACTATATCAATCACAAAGTGATGGAGTTGGAAAACAAATCTCCGAACACCAGCACGTTGAATATAGCCATCCTCGTTGCTCTGAATATCGCAGATGAATATATGAAGCTTCTTCATGGGGACAATGGAGAGATTTTCAGTCAAATAGACAGACAGGCACAAAATTTGATAAACCTCATTGATGAGATAAGATAAAAAAGTTCCCCTGCGATGTGCGTGATTAGCTATCTTCTTTTTGAGCCAACACTAAGTAAACGGGAACCTTCCCTTGTTTGCCGTGTGCTAGCTTGACAGTTCCCGCGACCAGCGGGCGTCAGGAAGCCTGAAGCAAATAATAAGGTACCCACTTTGAACCTCGGTTCAAAAGGGGCGTTAACACGGCATATGCGGGGGTTACTTTTTCTAGATAAGTAACGTTCCGCTAGAGATGCATTTCTAAAGTCTCCTCAACAAATCCCGCCATCCGATTTTTGTTTCTCTTAACCACCGGAAATCGTCCTTAAGGCAGCGTGCCTGCGTTCATTCATGTGTAAGTGAATGAATATTAAAAGAAATATCTTTTAGAGGCCCGGCAGGATGTCTTCTGGATGCTTGACAGGCCAGTGAGGAGGTAAAAGGTGTTGTTGAACAATACTATAATCGCATTGACTATATTCGGATTGATTGCCATTGGATTGGCCATTGGTTATTTTTTAAAATTCCGGCTTTCTCAAAAACGGCTGGAGTCATCGGAACATCTGGCCTTGAGGATTATTGACGAAGCGAAAAAAGAAGCTGAAACCATCAAAAAAGAGGCCGTGCTCCAGACAAAAGAGAATCTTCTTCGACTGAAAGGGGAATTTGAGAAGGAAACAAGGGAAACAAAGCAGGACCTGGACAATCTGGAGAGAAGGATTCGTTCCAAGGAGGAAAGTCTTGATAAGCGGATCGATACTCTCTCCCAGAGGGAAAGTGGAATAGAGGGGAGGGAAAAGGCACTCCTTTCAAGAGAGAATCAGATCAATGAGAAGCATGAAAAGCTCAACAGGCTGATCGAGGAGCAGCAGAACAAACTGGAGCAGATTGCCGGCATTACTTCGGAAGAGGCGAAAGAATTGCTGACGCAGTCCATGGAGGCGTCCGCAAAGCATGATGCCGCCATATTGATCCGGAAAATAGAAGAGGATGCCAAGCGGGATGCGGACAAGAAGTCTCGAGAAATCATCGCGTATGCCGTGCAGCGTTATGCCGGTGATTATGTTGCTGAAAATACGGTATCGGTCGTAAATCTTCCAAGCGATGAAATGAAGGGGCGCATTATCGGGAGGGAAGGCCGGAATATCCGGGCCATTGAGGCCGCCACGGGCATTGATTTAATCGTGGATGATACGCCGGAGGCCGTTGTGCTTTCCAGTTTTGACCCCATAAGGCGAGAGGTGGCGAAGATATCCCTGGAGAGGCTCATTACGGACGGCAGGATTCATCCGGGAAGAATCGAGGATATCGTCAAGAAAGTTCGGTTGGAAGTTGACAATGTCATCAAGGAAACAGGAGAGAGGGTCTCCTTTGACGTGGGGGTGCACGACATACATCCCGAAATAATCAATCTTCTTGGAAGCTTGAAATATCGTACGAGTTTTTCTCAAAATGTTCTTCAGCACTCTATTGATGTCGCCCATCTGACCGGAATGATGGCAGCGGAACTGAAAATGAACATTAAGGAGGCAAAACGGGCCGGTCTGCTTCATGATATCGGCAAAGCCGTGGATCACAAAATAGAAGGCACCCATGCGGCCATCGGTGCGGACTATGCGAAGCGTTTTGGTGAATCGCCCCGCATTGTTCAGGCCATTGCCGCTCACCATGACGACAGCCGGACGAACACACTGCTGGGGGTTCTGGTGCAGGCTGCAGATACCCTGTCGGCCGCACGACCGGGGGCCCGGAGGGAAATGCTGGAAACCTACGTAAAGCGCCTGGAGGAATTGGAAAATATCGCCAATTCGTTCAGCGGTGTTGAAAAATGCTATGCCATTCAAGCTGGGAGAGAAATCCGCATTCTCGTCGGAAGCGAAAAAATATCCGACAATGATGCGGTTATGCTCTGTAAGGACATTGTCCATAAAATTGAATCGGAATTGACGTATCCAGGCCAGATTAAGGTGACGGTCATCAGGGAAACGCGAGTGTCTGATTTTGCAAAATAATGAGCATCTGAACGGCGGGCGGGCTTCACGGATTTCCATTTCCCGTTGACAACGCGAACGAATCGCCAGCCCCCGTACATCAGTGCGGAAGGTCATGGAAATGAGGATCCTTTTTATCGGAGATATTGTCGGCAAGCCGGGAAGGAGAGCTGTCCGGGAGCTTCTTCCAGATATGATCACCTCCTACGGAGTTGATTTTGTTATTGCGAACTGCGAGAATGCGGCCGCCGGTTTTGGAATTACCCGGGAAATTGTGGATGAACTGTACCAGGGCTCCATCGATGTCCTGACCTCGGGCAATCATGTCTGGGACAAAAAGGAGATTCGCGACTTTGTCGAAGATTACGAAACCCTGCTCCGGCCGGCAAACTATCCTGAAGGAACTCCGGGATGGGGGCATGTTCTTGTAAAAATGAAATCCGGCATCTCTCTTGGGGTCTTAAATCTTGCGGGGAGGGTTTTCATGCAGCCCATCGATTGCCCCTTTCGAAAGGCGGAAAGGGAATTGGCTGCCTTTTCCGGAAAGACGAAGATCATCATTGTCGATATGCACGCCGAGGCGACATCGGAAAAAAAGGCGCTGGGGTGGTTTTTAGACGGTCGGGTGAGCGCTGTGCTGGGAACCCATACCCATGTCCAGACGGCGGACGATGAGATCCTGCCGGGAGGAACCGCCTATATCAGCGATGCGGGAATGACGGGACCTTTCGATTCTGTGATCGGCGTCAAAAAGGAAGTCGTGATAGATAAATTTCTGTTCCAGATTCCCAATAGATTTGACATTGCAAAGGGGGATATCCGATTGCAGGGGGTTATGCTGGACGTTGATGAGAAGGATGGTAAATGTTTGAGAATCCAGCGCCTCAGCGTTCGTCTGAATTCATGATGCTTCATGATCCTGGAGAGAGGATTTCGAGATTCTGGCTTTAGAATATCGTAGAGGAGACTTAGAACTTGAAAAACGTATATGATGTTTTTCTGGAAAGAGGCTTTATTGAGCAGGTAACCGATGAAGATGAAGTAAGAAAAGCCCTTGAGCATCCCCTTACGTGCTATATTGGTTTTGATCCAACCGCAACAAGCCTGCATATTGGGAGTCTTGTGCCTATCATGGCCCTTGTTCATCTGCAGAAGAACGGCCATGTCCCCATTGCTCTTGTCGGTGCTGGGACGGCTCTGATTGGAGATCCCAGCGGAAAAACCGAAATGCGCCAGGTTTTGTCGAGAGAAACGATTGACTTCAATGCGCAGTGTCTGCGCAGGCAATTCAGCAGGTACCTGGATTTTGAGGATCGAAAGGCATTAATGCTCAATAACGCGGACTGGCTGACGAAATTGAATTACATTTCCTTCCTGCGCGATATTGGACGCCACTTCAGCGTGAACAAGATGCTGGCAGCGGAAAGCTATAAGATCCGCCTCGAAAAGGGATTGAGTTTCATAGAATTCAATTACATGCTTTTGCAGGCTTATGATTTTCTGTATCTCTTTCAGAACCATGATTGCGTCATGCAGATGGGTGGCAATGACCAGTGGGGGAACATGCTGGCTGGAGTCGATCTCATCAGGAGAATCGAAGGAAAGACCGCGCAGAGCATGACATTTCCTCTGTTTACGACGGCAACCGGCCAGAAGATGGGAAAAACTGAAAAGGGTACCGTTTGGCTCGATCCGGAGATGACTTCGCCTTATGACTATTATCAATACTGGATCAATACGGATGATTCCGATGTGCGCAAATTTCTGGCCCTGTTTACGTTTTTGCCTATGGAAGAGATTTGCCAGGCGGAATCACTGAGTGATCAGGAATTGAATATGGCAAAGGCGATTCTGGCTTTTGAAGCAACCCGGATTACCCACGGTGAGGAGGCGGCAGTCGCGGCATGGGAGGCTTCTGTTGCTGCATTTGGAGAGAAATTGCTCGATCCGGCCTTGATGCCGTCAAGCACGATTCCAAGAGGGCGGGTTATCCGGCAGACGACAGCCATCCCGTTCATAAGAAAAACCCGTGGTGAGCTTGCTGGGGGCATTCCAGCGTATGAGATGATGTATGACTGCGGGCTGTGCAGCTCAAAAAGCGAGGCCCGCAGATTGATATCTCAGGGGGGCGGCTATGTGAACGATGAGCCCATTCCTCAATTCGATACGCTCATCTCAACGGACCATCTGGACGGAAACGGTCAGATAAAATTGAGAAAAGGCAAGAAAAAATACATGATTGTCACGGTTGAAGAAAAAAACTAGAAAAAGTCCTTGACAGATATAGTTCGAAAAGGTACAAAGCGCCTCCCTTCTGCAATAACGCCTCATGTTTGAAGAGGCGTCGGTTGCAATTCGGAATTCTTTGTAAAGCCTGTTCATAATAAAAATCATCATTGACAGCGCTTAGAAAAAAAGATAAATTTCTTGACAAGGGGTTTGATAATAGATTATAAGTCACCTCTTGCTTCTAACCAGTTCTTTGGAAATTATATAGTGGGATAATAGATTTGTGGGCCCGTTTTAAGAAGTAAACGAGGGGAATGAGGAATTCCCTTTAAAGGATATCAAACTGGAG
>JAVETB010000015.1:0-45669 GCA_034006265.1 Syntrophus sp. (in: bacteria)
GGACCGCCGCCCGGCTCTGCAAAACCGAGGTTTTCAATGGCCATCATTTCGGCAATGGTAAAGCAGTCATGGACTTCAGCCACATCGATGTGCTTCGGCGTGATGCCGGCCATCTTGTAAGCCTGCCGACCCGCTTCAATGCCAACCGCCAACCCGCTCAAAGATTCACGTCCGACCATGTTGACCGAGGCCGAAGCAGCGCCAACGCCGAGAACCCAGACAGGTTTCTTGCAGAATTTCTTCGCCTTCTCTTCGTTGGCGACGATGATGCAGGAGCTGCCGTCGGCGTTTGCACAGCAGTCTCCCACGCGCAGAGGGCTGGCGACCGGTCCTCCCATCTTCTTGGGATCGAGGAAATCTTCCAGCGCAACCGGTTTCCGATAAACAGCGCGCTCATTTAAAACGCCGTAGGTGCCTGATTTCACGCGGATGAGGGCAAGATCTTCCGGTTTGGTCCCGTACTTTGCCATGTGCGCCTGGGCATGGAGGGCATAGTAGGCAGGCATCATCGTGCCGAAGGGGGATTCCCACTGAATGTCGGCGCCCCGGCCCATTCTTTCCTGGGACTCATTGGAAGTCAGCTGGGACATAATCTGGAAGCCCATCACCATGACGCAGTCATGAAGACCGGAAGCAACCAGGGAGTAGGCCAGCTTCAATCCCGTGCTACTGGATGAACAGAGGGTTTCAACATAGAAGGTCGGTTGGGGATTCAAACCCAGGTATTCGGCTACGACACCAGCCGGGGATCTCTGCTTGTCATACTCGGGGGCGGAACACATGACCGTTGCGTCAACATCCGAGTTCTGTATATTTGCATCCTTCATCGCTTCACTATAAGCTTCAAACGCCAATTCCCTGATGGAACCGGGATAGCTTCGAACAAAGGTGCTTTGTCCTACACCAATAACTGCAACTCGACTCATAAATTTCCTCCTGATCTTTTTGTTTAATTCATCCTGTCACACAATTTTCATTGCCGGAGTAATGCTCAACAGCGGTTCTGCTACCACAAAATATCCCAACTGTCAATTCATAAAAGCCAGCCTTTTTGCCTAGATTAGCCTGTCAATCTTAGCCGGAGCTCCCTGCTGTTTCCGCCCGTCCCGTTCCAACATTTTTCTTCCGTCAAAAAAGTCCTCCCGGGGCCATTTATCCGCTATTCCACGATGAGTGGACCAGTCTCCTCTCAAAGTCGTCATGGAGAAAGATTTCCTGATCAGAGAAGAGAAGGCCTTCCTGGGAACAAAACGGGCACCAAGGGAAGCGAGATGGGAGGTGTAAACCTGGCAGTCAATGAGGGTAAAACGAAGGTTTCCAAGCAGTTGAGCCAGGAAGATCAACGCCGCCTTGGAGGCGTTTTTTTTCTGGGAAAACATGGATTCGCCGAAAAAGCAGCCTCCCAGGGAAACACCGTACAGCCCCCCGGCCAGCTCTTCGCCGCACCACACCTCCACGGAGTGTGCATACCCAAGTTCATGAAGGATGCAATAGGCCTCCTCCATCTCGGCTGTAATCCAGGTCCCCTCCTGAGTCGGCCGGCCGACTGCTCCGCAGGCGGAAATCACGTTGTCAAAATGCTGGTCCAGGGTAATGGAAAACCGCTTCTGCCTCAGGACCTGCTTCATGCTTCGGGATATGGCGATTTCCCGGGGAAAGAGAACAAAACGGGGATGGGGAGCCCACCAGAGGATGGGCTCCCCATTGGAATACCAGGGAAAGATGCCCTGACGATACGCCTCCAGAAGACGATAGGGCGACAAATCACCGCCCACCGCCAAAAGGCCGTTTTCCATCGCCAGGGATACGGGGGGAAAGAGAATCTCTTTACCGAGCCGGAAGATCGGCATGGTCCTTCCGTTCGAGCTGTTCCTCCATCACCTTGACGACGACATCATCTTCATCAATATCCGCATAGGCTTTGCCGCCCTGCTGCAGGCTGCCGAAAAGGACCTCGTCGATGAAGAACCGTTTGACCTTGTCCTGAATCAGTCGGGCAATCTCCCGAGCTCCGTATTCCGGAGAATAGCCCTTGCGGGCCAGCCAGGCAAGGCAGGCCTCTGAAACCTCCAATTCGACCTTCTTGTCCTGCAACTGTTTGTTGAAATCCCGGATCGCCTTCTCCACGATCTTTAACACCACCTCACCGGTCAGGGCATTGAAATTGATGACGGCATCGAGGCGGTTCCGAAACTCCGGAGAGAAGATGCGCTCGATTTCCACAAACACGGCATCCCGGTTGATTTCTTTTCCGCCGAAACCAATGGCCGGCTTTCCAATTTCCCGCGCACCGGCATTGGAGGTCATGAGAATAATGACATTGCGGAAATCGGCCTTTTTACCTGTGTTGTCCGTCAGGGTTGCGTAATCCATGATCTGGAGCAGGGTGCTGAATATATCGCTGTGGGCCTTTTCAATTTCATCGAAGAGGAGCACGGAATGCGGAGATTTCCGTATGTCCTCGGTCAAAAGGCCGCCTTCTTCGTAACCCACATAGCCTGGAGGTGCGCCGATCAACTTGGCTACCGTATGCTTCTCCTGGTATTCACTCATGTCATACCGATGGAGCGGAATGCCCAGAGAGGAAGCCAACTGGCGGGCCAGCTCCGTCTTGCCGACACCCGTCGGACCTACCAGCAGGAAGGAGCCGACGGGCTTGTCCGGCTCGCGGAAACCCGCCCGTGACCGCTTGATCGCTTCCACCAGCTGTTCAATGGCGGAATCCTGCCCGAAAATGGAGCTTTTCAGCTCGAACTCAAGATCCCTCAATTGTTCAATTTCGGAGGAGGAAACATTCTTCTCGGGAATCCGGGCTATCTTGGCGACGATCCGTTCCACATCATGCAGATCAATCACATGGCGGATATAATCAGCTGACGGCCGCATATTGGCGACGGCCCCTGCTTCGTCGATGACATCAATCGCCTTGTCCGGGAGCTTCCGGTCATTGATGAATTTTCCGGACAGCTCCGCGGCGGACCGCAGGGCCGCCTCCGTGTAATAGACGTGATGGTATTCCTCATACTTGTCCTTAAGCCCCTTGAGGATCTGGAACGTCTCCTCGACGGTCGGCTCGGGAACCTCAATCTTCTGAAAACGCCGCGACAAAGCGCCGTCCTTCTCGAAATATTTTCGGTACTCGTCATACGTCGTAGAGCCGATGCACCGAAGATTTCCATTGACCAGCGCCGGTTTGAGAATGTTGGAGGCATCCATGGAACCGCCGGACACCGCGCCAGCCCCCACAATGTTATGGATCTCATCGATGAACAGGATCACATTATCGAGTTTATTCAGCTCTGAAAGAACACGCTTCATCCGCTCTTCGAAATCACCGCGGAATCGTGTCCCTGCCAGCAGTGCTCCCATATCCAGGGCATAGATCCTGGCATGCTTCAACCGCCGGGGCACTTTTCCATTGATGATCAGCTGGGCCAATCCTTCCGTCAGGGCTGTCTTCCCTACTCCCGGCTCACCCACATGAACAGGGTTATTCTTCAACCGCCTGCAGAGAACCTGGATGGTCCGCTCCAGGATGTCCTCCCTGCCGATCAGTGGATCCAGTTCACCTGCCATGGCCTTGGCGGTCAGGTCGGTCGTAAAGGCCTTCAGCACTTCGCTCTTCACCGTTTCCTGTTCGCGGTGGCCCGTCTCACTGTCAGCCTTGGGAGCTTCATGCTTCGGGCTGTGCTCAAATTCCTTTTCCGGTATGGCCGGTATGCCGTGAGAAATATAATTCAGAAGTACGAGCCTGGTTATTCCCTCCTGGGCGAGAAAATAGGAGGCGAAAGACTCCTTTTCCTCCAGAATGGAGACCAGGACATCACCCAGATCCAGGACTTCTTTCTGCGACGACGAATTATGCCATACAGCTCTCTCGAGCACGCTCTGAAAACCCAGAGATTGAACGGCATCCGAATCATTCAGATCCGCATGGGAATCATGAAGATGATGTTCCAGGGCACTCTTTAAATGGCCCATATTTCCCCCGCACCTCTCGATGATATCCCGCCCTTCATCAAAGAAAAGAGCAGCATAGAGCAGGTGTTCCGGGGTAATAAATTCATGGCGCCTTGATTTTGCTTCCGCATAGGCCGCCATGATAATTTGATTCAAGCTTTCGCTAAGCCTCATTATTCTTACCTCTCGTTTTAAAACTTCCTATGGCCAGATCGGTCCCTGTCCTTCATCCGGCCAAACCGCCCGGCCGGATTTATCCGGGGGCCTCCTTTTCAGGCTTCGTCCATACTGCACCTCAACGGAAACTCCCTCTGCCTGGACATGCAATGAACCTGGGCAATTTTCGTAGATGCAATATCATAGGTGTATATCCCGCAGACGCCCAGACCCTTCCTGTGCACATCCAGCATGATCCTCGTTGCCTCTGCGGCTGATTTGTTAAAGATCGTCATCAAAATATAAACGACAAAATCCATCGTGGTATAGTCATCGTTGTGAAGCAAAACACGGTACATTCTGGGCTTCAAAATCTCGTTTTCCAGCCCTATGTCCAACTGGTGGTCAAACTCGTCGCTGTGATCCGGTTCCTGGTGCATTCTCAGTCCGCTTCCCAATCAGGTGTGGCCTCCTCTTCAGGGCCGCTGGAGTTCTACTCCTTCTGCTGGCATGTTTCATGCCGACAGAATTTTTCTTTTCCGCCGAAGAAGGAACTCCTCAACAAAAGCCAATCTTCTCAACCATCTAATATGGTATTGTACCAGTTATATAATTCAAATTCACCCAAAATTCAAAATCTTTCCCTGCTCATACAATCCACGCCTGGGGCTTCCCTTGACGGATATAATGTAATCACACCTTCTCCTCATGGCAATCCCTATAAGACATAAATCTCGCGAAGTCCCTAACCGCCCAGGGTCAAGTCATTCGCAATCATAACACCATGAATTAATTGCACAATAATGATGAAGGTCCCTTTGCCTGTAAGGGCTCGATATTAGATATGAATTGGCCAACTTTGACGGGGTCCTGCTAACCGCCAATTTCACCTTGACATGAAAATGGGTTTCATATAGAAAGTCACATTTACTTATTGAACTCTTAAGAAGGAGGAGAATTCTTGGCTACACATAAATCCGCAGAAAAGAGAAGCAAGCAGAATGAGAAACGCCGGGTGGGAAATATCTCTACAAAATCAAGGGTCAAAACCTACATCAAATCGGTGCTTACGGCTGTCGAGGCAAAGGATAAAGAGGGTGCGTTAAACGCCCTGCAAAAGGCGGTTCCTGTCATTGCCAAAGCCGGCGCAAAGGGCGTTTATCATCACAAGACCGCTTCCCGCTATATATCGAGGCTCACCCGCAAGGTCAATGTCCAGTTTGCCGCCGAGGCATAGACTCCATTTCAAAGCCCGGTATTTTTCGACATCTGACCCCACAATTCCTGAGACAGGGCGTACGGCAGCCGTCAGAATCCTGATAGGATCAGGCTGTACGCCCTTTCCGCTGCATCGCCGGACAACTTCACCAAGGCGCTTTTCCGTTTGATTTCCATCACATTCGTTTGTTCGCCCGCCACCGTGTAGTCGTTGTAATAATTGAAGTTCCGGACCTGCCAGAGAATCCTTTTCGACGTCCGCTCCTCAAACGTGACATCCAGCACAACGGTGATCCGCTCTTCCACAGAAAGATCCGTCTTCCCATAGGAGAGGTGAGAAGTGCTCAGGCTTCGGATATCACCCCGGATCAGGGCATCCGCTTCCTCACGGCTGCCGGCAAGCTGAAAACGCCCCCCCCGCAAGACCTGATCCATGAAGGCGCTGCGTACGAGGTTTTCAATCCCGGCTTCATGGGTCCTGTTGGTAAAGGTGTCGACAAAAACCTTTTGAATGGCGGGATCAATGTTATCCTCACCGTCAGCCAGATGATATCCGCAACCGGAACTCATCCACAGCAGGATCACGGCGCACAAAAACCCGGCCCACCGTCTATACGCCCTATGGCAATCCATCCCCTTCATGGCCTCTCCATCCACTTCTGTCCGGCCTGGCTGAATTTTTCCCCAATTTTCCCCACCCGATGGGTCATTCGACGCCGCAAGCCCCTCGGCTATCCTCATCCCTTGACGACAATATTCAACAGTTTTTTCGGAACATAGACCTGCTTGATCACCGTTTTTCCCTCTATAAAACGGGATACTTTCTCATCAGCCATCGCCAAGGCTTGAATTCGATCCTCCCGCTCATCCGGTGCCACAGCAATCCGGCCCCTCACTTTGCCATTCACCTGGATGACAATGGTCATCTCATCCTTTGCAGCAACGGTCGGATCATAAACCGGCAGCGGGGTATCCGCGAGGCAGACACCTTGATGGCCCAGCATCTGCCAGAGCTCTTCTGTAAGATGGGGCACGATCGGGGCCAGCAGGACAACAATGGCTTCGATCGTCTCCCGAACCACGGCGAGCGCCTTCCGATCCTCCCGGGACGGCCTCGGTGTGCTGTAAAGGGTGTTGACCAGCTCCATGATGGCGCTGATGGCCGTGTTGAAATGGAAACGCTCGCCCATATCCTCCCGGACTTTTTGAATCGTCTGATGAGTCTTTCGGCGAAGACTCCTCAGCTCACCCTCCAGTTCTTCGCCGCCGCTAAAGGGTGCAATCCCCTGGAGATCATCCAGATAGTCCATAACGATGCGCCAGGTGCGGCCGATGAAGCGGAAGGATCCCTCCACCCCCTGGTCGCTCCATTCCAGATCTTTTTCAGGAGGCGCCGCAAAGAGGCAGAACATGCGGGCCGTATCCGCCCCGTACTGCCGGATGAGATAATCCGGGTCGACGACGTTTTTCAGGGATTTCGACATTTTTTCGGTCTTGCCGACAATCACCTCGGCACCGCAATGGGTGCAGCGGCCTTCCGTTACCTCCTCCGGGAACAGATAACCGTGCTCCGGACAGCGGGTGGTTTCCTTGCAGACCATTCCCTGGGTCAGAAGATTCGTGAAGGGTTCGTCCACCCCCACCAGCCCGAAATCCCGGAGCATCTTGGTGTAAAAGCGGGCATAGAGAAGATGGAGGATGGCGTGTTCAATTCCACCGATGTACTGATCGACGGGCATCCAGTAATCCACCTGTTCCCGGTTGATGCCGGGCTTTTGATCAAAATGGGGACAGCAGTAGCGTTCAAAATACCAGGAGGATTCCACAAAGGTGTCCATCGTGTCGCTTTCCCTCTTCGCCGGACCGCCGCAGGCGGGGCAGGACGTGTTCAGAAAATCCGGGTGCCTTGCCAGGGGCGATCCCCCTTCACCGGAGAAATCAACATCCCGGGGCAGGACGACGGGAAGGTCGGATTCCGGCACCGGCACCGTTCCGCACTTCGGACAGTTGACCATGGGGATCGGCGCTCCCCAGTACCGCTGGCGGGAGATGCCCCAGTCCCGCAACCGGTATTGGACGGTCCTTTTCCCCTTCCCCAGGGAAATCAGATAATCGGCAATCGCATCCAGGGCCTTGAGATTTTCCATCCCGTCAAAAGGACCGGAATTGACCAGAATCCCCTCCTCCACATAGGCTTCCGTCATGGTCTCCGGATCCAGCGTTTTCCCCGGCGGAGAGATGACCACCACCTTGCGGAGATTGAATTTTTCTGCAAATTCAAAGTCCCGCTGGTCATGGGTCGGCACAGCCATCACACATCCCGTGCCATAATCCGCCAGGACAAAATTGGTCGCAAAAATCGGCATCTTCCAGCCGGTCAGCGGATTGAGGCAGTAACAGTCGAGGAAGAGCCCCTGCTTTTCATAGTAATCCGAGGTCCGCATCAGTTTGTCCTGTTTTTTGACCTCATCGGCGAAGGCCAGCGCCTCTTTTTCAAGGGCCTTCCCCTTGACCAGTTCCATGACCAGGGGATGTTCGGCGGCAATCAGCATGAAGGTGGCGCCGAACAGAGTATCCTGCCGGGTGGTGAAGACCTTGATCTCGCCCGGTCCATCCGCCATGGGAAAGGACACCTCGCAGCCGAAGCTCTTTCCGATCCAGTTCCGCTGCATGGTCAGCACCCGCTCCGGCCATCCCGTCAGCCGATCGCATCCCTCCAGGAGTTCGTCGATATAGGCGGTTATGCGAAAGAACCACTGGTCCAGGACCTTTTCCTTCACTTCGCTGCTGCAGCGCCAGCAGAGCCCGGCTTCCACCTGCTCGTTGGCCAGAACGGTTTCGCACCGCGGACACCAGTTCACGCTGGATGTTTTTTTATAGACGAGGCCCTTTTCAAACATCCAGAGAAAGAAAAGCTGTTCCCAGCGATAATATTCCGGCTCACAGGTCGAAACCTCACGGTCCCAGTCATAGCTGAACCCCATCCGCTTGAGCTGCATCCTCATATGGGCTATGTTTTCATTCGTCCAGATGGAGGGATGTATCCCCCTTTCAATGGCGGCATTTTCCGCCGGCATGCCGAAGGAGTCCCAACCCATGGGGTGCAGAACGTTGTACCCCTCCATTCGCTTGTACCGGGCCACGACATCGCCGATGGTATAGTTTCTCACATGACCGATATGGATCTTGCCGGAAGGGTAGGGAAACATCTCCAGGAGATAGTATTTCTTTTTTGCAGGGTCTTCCGTCACCTTGAACGTACCGGTTTCTTCCCAGTATCGCTGCCACTTTTCCTCAATTTCCAAAGGCATGTATTTTCTGCTCATAAGGCACTCCCCGATTAAAGTCGGAATGTTCTCTAACATATTACGATAGCGCATTCAACACGGAAACTGTCGTCACTTTTGGCTTCTTGGATTTGGGCATCGGGGAGAGCACGGTCAGACAACGCACAGGACGCCCGTGATGGTGCATGATTATGATGAAAAGTACTTCTCGTGTCCTCCGAGCCGGGCTATGTTTATCAATGGAGCGTTGCTGAAGGAGGAAGGATTGGAAGGCCGTTTCGAAAAAGAAATGGGATTGCGCATCCGAAAAAGGGCGCGTTTACTGCTTTGGTTCCTCTAGGATGCCGCTTGTGATCTCCTGATCCGCGTCCTTTTTTCCAAGTTTTACATAAAGCGCATCAAGAATCCCATTGATAAAAGAACCGGAGTTTTCGGAGCCGTAAACTTTTCCCAGGTCAATGGCCTCGTTCATCGTCACTTTGGGAGGGATGTCCGCACAGTAGCAGAGTTCAAAAACCGCCATGCGCAGGATGCTTTTGTCGACTTTGGACATCCTCGCTATGGACCAGTTTTCGGAACAGCTGCCGATCAGGGGATCAATCTGATCCCGATGTTCCCATGTCCCCTCGATGAGAAGGGACGAAAACGGCCTGGCGTCCACGGGCGCATCGTGATGCGCCCAGTACAGCTCAATGGCCTCCCCGGCCTCCATCCCCATAACTTCCAGACTGTAAAGAACCTGCAGGGCTATTTCCCGTGCTATTCTTCTCTGACGCATGAACTCCTCTGATTCCGATGTAACATCATTGCGACCCCGGCCACAGTGGCTCGGCCAGCTCCCGGGAAAAAACCGCCGCTCAGCGGTGTCGCTGCTGCCGCACCACCCCGATATCATCTCCCGTCCGGAGCTGGAAGAACCTCATGGCAGAAATGGGCCTCCGGCGGCAGAACATCCGTCAGTCCTATATGCTTCAGGATACGC
The DNA here is from genome assembly GCA_034006265.1 of Syntrophus sp. (in: bacteria). Classification (GTDB taxonomy): domain Bacteria; phylum Desulfobacterota; class Syntrophia; order Syntrophales; family Syntrophaceae; genus Syntrophus. The sequence goes on from JAVETB010000015.1 coordinate 9,604, forward strand.
CCCGGATAAAAAGCCTTATATCTGCCTTAACAAATCAACCATCTCAATGGCCGTCATGGCGGCGTCCCACCCCTTGTTTCCTGCCTTGGTGCCCGCCCGTTCAATAGCCTGTTCGATGGTATCCGTGGTCAAAACGCCAAAGGAGATTGGAACGCCCAGTTCCAGGCCGACGTTGGCAATCCCCTTGGAAACTTCCGCGCTGATGTAATCAAAATGCGGAGTCGAACCACGGATTACCGCCCCCAGACAGATGATGGCATCAAAGCGTTTGCTGGCGGCGAGCTTTTTAGCCACCAGCGGCAGCTCGAATGCCCCGGGAACCCGATAAATCTGAATATCCTTTTCTTCCGCCCCGGAACGCATCAGGGCATCCAGAGCGCCATCCAGAAGCCGGCTGCCGATGAAATCATTGAAACGGCTGACGGCGATGCCAATTCTCATTCCCGTTGCAATTAAACGCCCCTCTGTCGCTATCGGCATGTCATCCTCCTTTTTCTCTCATCTGTTCCTGAAATTCCTGTCCTGGCTCTCGCTTCGCAGGCGGTCTGCCGGATTTTCGGCACAGGCTTTCAGCGGACTTTCCCGCTATATTCTGCTAGCCCTTCAGGGGCAGTCCCTGCGATCCCCCCTCCGGGGCGCTAGATCTCCAGAATGTGTCCCATTTTTTTCTTCTTCGTGGTCAGATAACGGATATTCTTGTCTGTCGGAGTGATTTCAATGGGCACCCGCTCCGTAACCTTGATCCCATATCCTTCCAGTCCTACGATTTTCTTAGGGTTGTTGGTCATAAGGCGCATCTTCCTCACCCCGAGATCGACCAGGATCTGAGCCCCGATTCCGTAATCCCGCAGATCCGGCTTGAAACCCAGGGCGATATTCGCCTCCACGGTATCCTGCCCATGCTCCTGAAGCTCGTAGGCCTTGATCTTATTGACCAGCCCGATTCCCCGGCCTTCCTGATGCATGTAGACAATGACGCCCTTCCCCTCCTTGTCGATCATCTCCATGGCCGTATGGAGCTGATCGCCGCAGTCGCAGCGTTCGGAACCGAACACGTCTCCCGTGAGGCATTCGGAATGGACCCGCACCAGCACCTCATCGTCCGGCTGGATATCCCCTTTTACCATGGCCAGGTGCTGGAGCTTATCCACATCGTTTTCGTAGACGACCAGTTTGAATTCTCCACCATAGCGGGTGGGAATGGTTGCCGTCGCCGCCCGGCGGATCAGCGATTCGTGCTTCATGCGGAATTCAATGAGATCGGCAATGGTCGCTATCTTCAGGCCGTGCTCCTCGGCAAAAATCTCCAGATCGGGCATTCGAGCCATCGTGCCGTCATCCTTCATGATTTCACAGATCACCCCCGCGGGCTTCAGCTTCGCCAGTCTCGCCAGGTCAACCGAGCCCTCCGTCTGGCCTGTTCTGACCAGGACACCTCCCTTTTTCGCCACAATGGGAAAAACATGGCCGGGGCTGACGAGATCGCCGGGCTGAACGGTATCCGCCACAGCCGCCTGGATGGTCGTTGCCCGATCCGCGGCGGAAATGCCGGTGGTCACACCGCACCGCGCTTCGATGGAAACCGTAAAGGCCGTTCCGAAGCGGGAGCGGTTGTCCCGCACCATCATCGGGAGATTCAGCTTATCGGCCATCTCCTCGTTCAAGGTCAAGCAGATCAGTCCTCTACCGTATTTCGCCATGAAATTGATCGCCTCAGGCGTTACAAACTGCGCTGCCATACAGAGATCTCCCTCATTTTCCCGGTCTTCATCGTCCACCAGAATAATCATCCTGCCGTTCCGGATGTCCTCGATGGCGTCCTCGATCTTACACAAACTCATAACTCTCTCTCCTCATTTGAAAAGCACCGGCCGGCGCGTCCGCTCTTTCAGGGCGAATCCCGCTCCCGCGCTTTCCGGAGTTTACTTGAAAAATCCCTGCTTCATCAACAGTTCCCTGGTTATGCCGCCTTCCTTTTTCTCTTCAGGATGTAACAGGCGCTCTACATATTTTCCCAGGATGTCGGTTTCGATATTGACCCGATCCCCTTTTTTCTTGAATCCCAGGGTCGTCTTTCCCGCCGTGTGGGGGATCATATTAACATAAAATGCATGCTCTTCACAGCGATTCACCGTCAGGCTGACCCCATCGACAGCCACGGATCCCTTGGGAACCAGATAGCGGCTCAAGCCGGACTCCACATCAATCCGGAAAATGACGGAACCGGATTTAACGGTCCGCTCCTGAATCCGTCCCAGGCCGTCGACATGACCCAGGACAATGTGCCCCCCCAGAAAATCGGTGGGGCGCAGGGCTTTTTCCAGATTGGCCGACTCTCCCGGTGAAAAAAAGGCGAGATCCGTCCGGGAGAGCGTTTCTGCGGAAACGTCGGCGGTAAAACTCCGGCGGCCCACGGCGGTAACGGTCAGACAGGCTCCATTCACGGCCATGCTGTCGCCGATGCGGACATCCGAAAGATCCAAGTCCGTCCCAATTTCCAGCACGGCATCCTCACCCCGCCGGGACAGGCGGAGGACGGTCCCCATCGCTTGAATAATGCCCGTAAACATCCTCGATCTTCCTATGGCCCGTCCTCTTTTTTGCCGTCCTGAAATTCCTTGAGCTCTTCAAGGAAATCTTTGACATCGCGGAACTGCCGATAAACGGAGGCAAACCGCACGTAGGCGACTGCATCCAGATCCTTGAGAACCTGCATCACTTTTTCACCGATGCTTGAAGATGACATCTCTTCGCCGGAATACTCCTGGCAGAAGCGCTCCACCTCCGCCACGAGAGATTCGATGGTTTCCGTACTGATGGGCCGTTTCTGGCAAGCTTTCCGGATTCCGCTCCGGATTTTGTTGCGGTCAAAGACTTCCCGGCGGCCGTCTGTTTTGACCACAGTGGGGAGAATTTCTTCAATGTACTCATACGTCGTAAAGCGCCGGCCGCAGTCCAGACACTCCCGCCTTCGCCGGATGGCGCTTCCGTCCCGGCTCACCCGGGAATCCATCACCTTGCTCTCCGTGTAGCCACAGAACGGGCATTTCATAGGGTTTTCACCTGGATTCCCGCTTCAGCGAAAATTTCATCGGCCAGCTTGTCGCTGTAGCCATCCCGAATCACGATGGAAACGATTCCGGCATTAACGATCATCTTTGCACAGATCCCGCAGGGATGATTCGTGCAGTAAAGGGTCGCGCCTGCGGTGCCGACTCCGTGCAGGGCCGCCTGAATAATGGCATTCTGCTCGGCATGAAGCCCCCGGCAAAGCTCATGCCGTTCCCCCGAGGGGATGTTGAGCTGATCGCGCAGGCATCCGACCTCCAGACAATGGCGCAATCCCGTTGGGGCGCCGTTGTACCCCGTCGATAAAATCCGGCGCTCCCTCACGAGCAGGGCTCCGACCCTGCGCCTTGTGCACGTGGAACGCCGGGCAACGAGCGATGCGATATCCATGAAGTATTCGTCCCAGTCCGGCCTGGAATGGTCCTCTGTCATGAGCCTTCGATCCGTTTGGCATAAAGGGGAAATTTCCCGCAAAGGCGGAGCACTTCCTCCCTTACCTCCTGCCGAAGCCTTTCGCTGTCCCGGTTGCCCAGAACGTCGACAATCAGGCGGGCAATCTTCCGCATTTCCTCCTCTTTCATCCCCCGGCTTGTCAGGGCGGGGGTGCCGATCCGGATCCCGCTGGTGACCATGGGGCCACGGGTATCGAAGGGAATTCCGTTCTTGTTGACGGTAATCCCCGACGAATCAAGCAGATCCTGGGCGTCCTTCCCCGTCAACCCCTTGTCCGTCAGGTCTACAAGGAGCAGATGGTTGTCCGTTCCACCGGAAACAAGGCGGTAGCCCTGACGAATCAGCTCCTCAGCCATCGCCTGGGCATTCTTGACGATCTGCACCTGATATTCCTTGAATTCCTCCGTCAGCGCCTCTTTGAAGGCCACCGCCTTGGCGGCGATGGTATGCATCAGCGGCCCCCCCTGGATACCGGGAAACACGCGGCTTCCAAGGGTTTTCTCATAGGGCGCCTGGCACATGACCAGCCCCCCCCGGGGACCCCGCAGGGTCTTGTGGGTTGTCGACGTGACATATTCGCAGACGGGGACGGGCGAGGGATGAAGCCCTGCCGCGACCAGGCCCGCAATATGGGCGATATCGGCCATCACCAGGGCGCCGACCGCATCAGCAATGACCCGGAATTTTTCGAATTCGATGGTCCGGGAGTAGGCGCTGGCGCCGACGACGATCAGTTTGGGTTTATGCTGCCTGGCAAGATCCTCCACCTGATTGAAATCGATGCGTTCCATCTCCCGGTCCACGCCGTAAGGAACAATGTTGTACAATTTGCCGGAAAAGTTGGCCGGGCTTCCATGAGACAGGTGGCCGCCATGAGCGAGGTTCATTCCCAGAATGGTGTCTCCCACCGAAAGGGCGGCAAAGTAAACCGCCATGTTGGCCTGAGTCCCCGAGTGGGGCTGAACATTGACATAATCTGCGCCGAACAGTTTCCTGCAGCGCTCAATGGCCAGGTTTTCAGCCATATCGACATACTCACAGCCTCCGTAGTACCTTTTCCCAGGATACCCTTCCGCATACTTGTTGGTCATCGTGCATCCCTGGGCCTCAAGGACCGCCTCGCTGACAAAATTTTCCGACGCGATGAGCTCCAGTTTTTCAGCCTGCCTCCGAGTTTCCAGCAGGATGGCCTCGGCGATTTCGGGATCGGTTTCTCTTAACACTGACATGAATGCTGTATCCCCTTTTCTCTGTGTTCAATCTTGCATGTTCTGCTGATGTTGACGCTTTGTCCCGGATCAAAATCACGCAGGACCCACACCTGAAAGAATCTGTCCCGCCCCCTTACAGATCAAAGCCGCTTCGCGCGTCTTCAAGCGCCCGGATCTTGTCCAGGCGTCCCCGATGGCGCCCCCCTTCGAAGGGTGTTTCCAGCCAGACCGCAACGATTTCTCTAGCTTTTTCGGGTCGTGTCCGCCTGCCGGCGAGGATCAGGATATTTGTATCGTTGTGCAGGCGGCTCAGCCGCGCCGTCTCCGTATCCAGACAGACCGCCGCCCGGATTCCGGCGAATTTGTTCGCCACGATGGCCATGCCGACCCCAGAACCGCAGACCAGGATTCCGCGGGAAAAAAGCCCTGAAGCGACGGATTTTGCCACCACCGCCCCGTAATCCGGGTAATCCACGGAGGTCTCGCTGTCCGTTCCAACATCTTTAACGATCCAGCCGTTTTCCTCCAGAAAGAATTTGATCTCTTCCTTGAGAAGAAAGCCGGCGTGATCGGCACCGATAATGATGGTTTGAGCCATAGGGATCTACTCGAAATATTTCGCTAAGATGATGGTTGCATTCACCCCGCCGAAGCCAAAGGTGTTGGACATGGCGATCCGGATATCGCTCTGCCGCGCCGAATAAGGAACAAAATCCAGATCAAAGCCGGGATCAGGCTTCTCAAGATTGATGGTCGGGGGAATGATGCCTGATTCAAGCGCCTTCGCGGTAAGGATCGCTTCCACGCCCCCTGTTGCGCCCAGGAGGTGACCCGTCATGGATTTGGTCGAGCTGACCAGAAGTCGACCGGCCCAAGTTCCAAATACGGTCCTGATGGCCTCCACTTCGTACCGGTCGTTCAGGGGTGTCGATGTGCCGTGGGCATTTACATAATCGACATCGGAAGGGCCGATCCCGGCATCCTGCAAGGCGGCCTGCATGCACCGGACCGCTCCCTCATGACCGGGAGGCGGGACGGCCAGGTGAAACGCGTCGCCGGTCGTTCCGTATCCCAGAATTTCTCCACGGATATTTGCCCCTCTCGCCCTGGCGCAATCAAGCTCTTCTAGAATCAGAATGCCGCATCCCTCGCCGATGACGAATCCGTCGCGGTCCAGGTCGAAGGGGCGGCTGGCCTTCCGTGGATCATCATTTCTCCGGGAAAGAGCGCCCATGGCGGTGAAACCGGCCACGGCCATCGGGGTGATCGCGGCATCCGCTCCACCGGCAAAAACGACATCGGCATATCCCGATGCGATGAGCCGGAAGGCGTCGCCCAGCGCGGTCGTTCCGGAAGCGCAGGCCGTGACGGGACAGCCGATGGGCCCCCGGGCCCCGAAGCGTATGGAGACATTTCCCGCCCCCAGATTGGCAAGCACCGAAGGAACAGTGAAAGGGGAGATTTTACGGGAGCCGCTGCGCAGGAGAATCTCCTTCTGCTTTTCCAGGGTGGTCAGGCCGCCGATGGCCGAACCGATCACGACACCCGCACGATAGGCCTGGGAATCCGTAAGGGTTAAATCCGCATCGGCGGCAGCCATCTCCGCTGAAGCCAGACAATAGAGAATAAAGGGATCGAGACGTCGCAGCTCTTTTTTGCCGACGTAAGCGATCGGATCGAAGTTCTGCAGCTCCCCCGCGATGCGGGTTTCAAAATCAGAGGCGTCAAATTTCGTTATCGGTCCTATGCCGGAGCGTCCCGCGCAGATTCCAGCCCATGTCTCCGTAACGGAGTTTCCCAGGGGCGTCACAGCACCCATACCGGTTATGACGACTCTCCTTTTCAAGGAACGCATTCCCTTCAAGTTGTTTTGTTAAATCGACGTTTCGTCACGTTCCGGTTTCCGGACCCTGAAACAGAGCATCCCGCCCCTGAAGGCTTCCTCTCTTTTCATCTTCGCACAGCCCCTGCAACATGGGAAGGCGGGACGGTCAGGCCGATCGCCCGTGATCGCAGATCCAGATCGGGGCTCTTTCAATCCCAGGTTACATTCCTCGCCTTGAGAAAATCGATTACATCCTGGATCTTACGGATCTTCTTGAGCTCTTCGGTGGAAATCTCCACATCGAAGGTGTCTTCCATCTCCAGCAGCAATTCCGCCAAATCAAGAGAATCAGCCCCGAGATCATCAATAAAGAATGCCTCAGGAACGCATTCCTCCTTTGTCACGTCCAGCTGTTCGACAATAATTTCTAGAACTTTTTCTTCCAGCGTCACCTGTTGTTCCTCCCCGCTCTTTCGCTCCTGAAATCAAGTCGCTTTTATTCGGCATCCCCCCGGGATGATGTTCCCGCCGCTTCAGGTTAAAAGACGTTTTTTTCATGACGGCTGAAGTTTTTCAAGAAGCAAAACCGCACTTCGCAGCCGCCCCGCTTCAACCGGAAAAACGGATCAGCCAAGGTCTTCCACTTTGATGACAGCCCGACCCTTGTAAGTCCCGCAGTAGGGACAGACATGGTGAGGCAGCTTGAATTTGCCGCACTGGGGACAGGCCGAAGCCTGAACGGGGCTCAGAAAATCATGCGCCCTTCTCATATTTCTTCTTGTTCTGGAATGTCTCTTTACCGGATTTGGCATGGTAATCCCTCTTTCCTTTTATATGTCATAAAAACTGATAGTGTTTAATGATTACGACCACTCTGTTTGCACCCATCCCGCCACGCAGGCCTGTAAAGGATGAACTCTCTGGAAACAGCTCTTTCCGTTCGTTTATTGCTTCCGGTTACTTCCCTGGAATCTTGAGCTTTTTTAAAACGGCAAATCGGTCATCCCCCGGAGCTTTCCGGCAGTCGCAGGTTCCTGCATTGAGATTCGCTCCGCACTGGGGACACAATCCTCTGCAGGTTTCACGGCAAAGAACCTTCATGGGAATCTGAAGCATGATCTGTTCATAGATCAAAGGTGACAGATCAACGACCTCTCCCTGATAAAAGCCGAAATCCAGATCCTCCGCCTGCAGTTCCACGTCATCCTTTATGCTCTCTCTGACCGGCATCAACGTGTAACGGAAATCAAAGTCCACGGGCACCCGGACCGTCTCCAGGCAGCGGCAGCAAAGGGTCTCTACAACGGCACCGATCTTCCCCTCAACAAACACCGTCTCACCAGCCCGGGAAACATGACAGGTGACAGTTGCCTGAGGGATGCTGAGGATATCTGACTCGCCATCCGTCAGAAAATTCCGGAACCAGCCCTCCGTAAAATCAAAATGGAGGTCAAGGCCCGCTTCCGGCACCATCAGAACATTAATTTTCAAGATGCACCATAACTCATTAAATCGTAAGGCTTTTACCCGGAGATGCCCCCTGTAACCCTCTGAATCTCTTATATAAAGGTGAGGATTAGATTATAAATATCCATCCTTGTCAAGTACAATTTGCTCGAAAACCGCCTTGACAAACCATGAACGCTGGTCCTATAAAGGGCACACTACAATTCCCCGAGGGAACGATTATAATGCAGAAAAATAAGCAGGTTCGGACCCGGTTCGCCCCTTCGCCGACAGGTTACCTTCACATCGGAGGGGCGCGCACGGCCCTGTTCAGCTGGCTTTACGCCAGGCATTCGCAAGGGAAGTTCGTGCTGCGAATCGAAGACACGGACCAGCAGCGCTCCACAGAGGAATCAACCCGTGCGATCCTGGATGCCATGGAGTGGCTCGGGCTGAGCTGGGATGAAGGGCCCTATTTCCAGGCCGAACGGGTCACCATCCACAGGGAAATGATCCGGAAGCTGATTGACGAGGACAAGGCCTACTACTGCGTCTGCACACCCGAGGAACTGGAGGAGAAGCGGAGGCGGGCCCTTGCGGAAGGCAGGAAGCCGAAATATGACGGAACCTGCCGGGACAGAAAGCTTCCCCCCTCCGATGGAGCCGTTGTCCGGTTCCGCTGTCCCCAGACAGGAACGACGATCGTCGAGGACCTCATTAAGGGGAAGATTTCCTTTAATAATGAAGAGCTGGATGATCTGATCATTCAACGCAGCGACGGCTACCCGACCTACAATTTCGCCGTTGTGGTCGACGATGCCCAGATGAACATCACCCATGTGATCCGGGGCGACGACCATGTCAACAATACCCCGCGGCAGATTCTCCTGTATGAGGCCCTGGGATACGAGCTCCCCCAGTTCGGCCATGTGCCGATGATCCTCGGCGCCGACAAGACCCGCCTCAGCAAGCGGCATGGAGCAACATCCGTCATGGCTTACAAGGAGCTGGGATATCTGCCGGAGGCCCTGGTCAATTATCTTGTTCGTCTGGGGTGGTCCCACGGAGATCAGGAAATATTTTCCCTAGATGAACTCATCGAACTGTTCGACCTGGGAAGCATCGGTAGATCCGCGGCCGTTTTCAATCCCGACAAGCTTCTCTGGCTGAATCAGCACTACATCAAATCCTATCCGGAAGAGAAGCTCCTGGATGCTCTTCGGACTTTCTGGAAAAAATCAGGTCTTGACGTGACCGATTCTGAGTATGGATTGCACATCGTTCGCGATCTGAAGGCCCGGGCGAAGACCCTTCCCGAAATGGCGGAATCCAGCTTCTTTTATTTCACCGATGAACCGCCCATCGATGTCGATGCGGCGGCAAAATTCCTCACCCTGGAAATCGCCGATCATCTTGAAACCATTGCCGATGAGCTGAAAATGCTCTCGGATTATTCCAAGGAAGGGATTGAAGCCTTTCTCCGCAACCTGGCCGAAGCGCGGTCCATCAAGCTCAAGACAATCGCCCAGCCGCTCCGCATCGCCCTGACCGGGAAAACGGCCAGTCCAGGCCTCGATGACATCATGCTGACCCTTGGAAAGGAGCGTGTGTCGTCACGCATCCGGCGAGCGGTGTCGTACATCCGGAATCAGCGCTCGTCCTGAAATCTTTTGCCTTGACTTTTTCTGTGTTGTTGCATAGAAACTGCCTTCATGGTCCCATCGTCTAGTGGTTAGGACGCTGGCCTCTCACGCCGGAAGCCGGGGTTCAACTCCCCGTGGGACTACCAGAACAAAAAAAGGGCTTCTCATGTTCAGTGAAACACGGGAAGCCCTTATCTTTAAAGAACGGATGCCGTTACTTTTTTGCCACGGCACTCTTGAGCATCTTGCCGGCCGTAAACTTGGGGACCTTTTTCGCCTTGATTTTGATCGGTTTTCCTGTCTGCGGATTTCTTCCGGTTCGGGCTGCCCTTTTCGCAACCTTGAACGTACCAAAACCGATGAGTGTCACAGATTCGCCCTTTTTAAGTGCTTCGGTCATTGATTCGAGAACACATCCCACGGCTTCCCTCGCCAGCTTCTTTTTCCCGACAACTTTCGCTACCGCTTCAACCAGATCGCCTTTATTCATCTCTACCCCTCCTCATCAATGTCGTTTCGTCACTGCCCACAACACTTACACCGCACACGCACTCGCTAAATCAGCATTTAAAGGCCATTCTGCTAAAAGTCAATAGAAATGTTCTATTAAATCAGCAAATAGCGGAAGAATATTTTGAGAAATCTTCCCGGAGGGTATTTTACAGCTCCTGAACCCGGTCGATACGATCCGGATGAGGGAGGGTTATTCTGAGGGTTCGTCTCTGCCCGATCTCACGGCATTGACACGAAAGGCCGCAGTCAGGCATCTGTGCGGGAGAAGAAGCCGCGGCGCAGGGAATTGGCGCCCATCGAAGCGGCAGGAGGCGCTCAATCGTCCTTTTCCTGTTCTTCCTCTTTGATAAGCTCTTCAAGCAGCCTTTCCAATCCGTCGATGATCTGCTCTTCCGAGGGATTGACAAGCTTTGAGGACTTTTGCAGATCTTCTTCGGTAAGGCCGATTTTCTTCAGGAGTTCTTGCTTATATCTTTCCATGGGACGACTTGCTATAACATCTTTGCAGAATTGTCAAAAGGAATGCAATGAGCATCGGCATCCTCCCGTCTGCAACGTCAGGGAACTCAATGTGAAAGAGGAAGAGGAATTGCGGACGATTCTCGATCATCTCGCCGCCCAGGACAAGGCCCTTATCGAAATCCATCGGCAGCTTGCCGAGATCCGCAATGACCGGGAACGGTTAAACGCGGAACCGATGGCCCGCTATAATGCAACAGCGCCCAGCGCTTTTCAGGATAAAGGAGGTTTTCAACATGCTGAATATCGATCAGACCATTCTACTCGTGATTGATTTCCAGGGCAATCTGGCACAGGCCATGGACGACCGGCGCTCCCTTTTTGAAAACGCCCGGAAAATCATTCAGGGGTTACAGACCTTTAACATCCCCCTGATCGTCACCGAACAGATTCCGGCCAAACTGGGACCGACGATCCCTGAAATCGCCGGCCTGTTCCAAGGCATGACCCCGATCGCCAAGGAAAGCTTCAGCTGCTTCCAGAATCCCGGCTTCCGCGAAGCCCTGGAGAAAACGGGACGCCGACAGGTCCTGATGACGGGAATTGAAACACATATCTGCGTTTATCAGACCGCCCGGGATCTTCTCGCGGCGGGCTACGAAGTGTACATCGTCGCCGACGCAGTCTCCTCGCGGACAGCCCGGAACCGGGAGATCGGTTTGAAGATGATGGGGGATGCCGGCGGCAGACTCACCTGCACGGAGGCAGTCCTCTTCGAGCTTTTACGGACAGCCGCCTCCGAAAAATTTAAAGACATCTTCCGAATCGTCAAGTAAACAGCGGAGGGGAACCCCTGTCAGGAATGACAGAACGGCAAGGAAGCACCCAAACTCAGCGGCGGAGGCGGAAAATCCTGCCGCCGCTGCCATAGGAAATAGAAAACCCCGGACTGTTAATTGCGTGACACCAGGTGCCGGACCGCCTTCTCCAGACCGTCCAGGGTCAGCTCAAACATGGGAAAGACATCCTCGATAATCCCGATGGTCCAGGTATGGCGCCATTCCCACTCCGGCTGGGGATTCAGCCAGACGGAATGGCGGAAGGTCCGAGCCATCATTTTCAGCCGTTCAATGCTGGCGGTCGTCGACCTCTGGAAATAGTAGATTCCGCCATTCTGATGCATGAGCTCCGACGGCGCCATACTGGCGTCTCCCACCATGATCAGACGCGTATCCGGCTCCTTGCGGAGGAAATCCTCGATGGCCTCCGCCTTGTGGCGCCGCTCGGGATCCTGCCAGACATGATCGTAGATGGTATTGTGAAAATAATAGATCTTCAGATCCTTGAACTGGGCACGGGCATAATTGAACAACGTCTGCACCACGCGGATGTAAGGGTCCATGGACCAACCGCCGTTGTCGATCATCAGGATCACCTTGAGGCGGTCCGTCATCCGGCGGTCAAAGACGATCTCAACCTCGCCGGCATTGCGCATCGTTTCATAGATCGTCTTGTCCACATTGACGATGTCTTTCGGCCCCTCGGGAACCATGCGCCGCAGACGCTTGAGGGCTTCCCCCATCTGGTGCTGGTTCAGGGGGCCTTCCAGGGAATAATCCTTGTAGCGCCTGTCCATGGCCACTTTGATGGCCGATTTGTTCCGGGAACGGCCGCCAACGCGCATTCCTCCCGGATGGTAACCTGAATGGCCGACGGGGGACGTCCCCCCGGTGCCGATCCACTTGTGTCCTCCGTGGTGCTCCTCCGTCTGATCCTTGAGGCGATCGAGGAAATACTGCACCAGATCTTCCGGGGTCATTTTCTGCATCTCCTGCTCGTCGATGCCCAGCTCCCGGGCCAACGCCCCGGGATCCTTATTCAGCCAGTCCTCCAGCATGGCCCGAACAACGTCCGATATTTCCTCGATATCGGGCTCCTCCAGGGCCACCCCTTTGAAATGATAGGCAAAGATCTGATCATAGAGATCAAAATAGCGCTCACTCTTGACCAGGATGGAGCGGGCCACCGTGTAAAAATCCTCCAGCGAGGTCACCATCCCAAGGCCCAACGCCTTCTGCAGCCGGAGGAAGGACGTCGGAGAGACCGGGATCCCCTTCTCGCGCAGGGTGTAAAAAAATTGCGTAAACAAAAAACCCCCCTTACATTCTCAGGCGTGACATCTGCTGCGTGGCAAGATTCAAATCCGCACTCTTCTTGAAGAGGATACCGAGGTAGGGCGAATCCCCCTTTCGCAGCTTGCCGACCTTGAAGTCCGGATCCGCCTTGAGGGCTCGAATCCAGTTGATCAGCTCCCGCGTGGCCGGCTTCTTCTCGATACCTCGGAACTCCCGCAGCCGGTAAAAGGTGGCGATGCAGGCCTCCGCCATGTCGTCATTGATGCTGGGGAAATGGACATCCACAATCTGCCTCATGACATCGGGATCGGGGAAAGCGATGTGATGGAAGTTGCAGCGCCCCAGGAAGGGGTCCGACAGGTCCTTCTTGGCGTTGGACGTGATAATGATGACCGGCCGATGCCTCGCTTTGATCGTCTTGTCGATTTCGATGATGTCGAACTGCATCTGATCCAGCACGTCGAGCATGTCGTCCTGAAAATCCGTATCCGCTTTATCGATTTCATCGATGAGCAGAATCGTGCGCTCATCGGCGACAAAGGCCTGGCCGATCTTGCCCATCTTGATGTACTCTTCAACATTGCTCACATCCCGCCGGGAATCACCGAAACGGCTGTCATTGAGACGCGTCAGGGTGTCATACTGATAGAGAGCCTCCAGCAGCTTCATGCTGGATTTGACGTTCAGGACAATGAGCGGCATGTGGAGGCTTTCTGCAATCGCATGGGCCAGCATGGTCTTTCCCGTACCAGGCTCACCCTTCAGCAGCAGCGGCATTTCAATAGCGATGGAGACATTGACGATTTTGGAAAGCTCCTCGTCGAGAATATATTTCGAGGCCCCCTCGAACCGGCGTAACGACTTGTTTTCACTCATAACGGAAACTCCTTGAACTCCGGGAATCAACCCGATTTTTTGCAGGAAAGACCTACAATATTTTTTAGGTCCGGACAGCATTTCAACTCCATTCCTTCAACCCCGCAGATATAATCATGCTATGCAGCCTTGTCAAGATCTAATATAAAATCATAAAGATAACACCATAATCCCTTATCCCTGAACTACCTGCCTCCCCGCCATCACCGGCGGGCCAGAAGCATTCGAACCAGGCGGGCCGGCATGGGATCCACCGTGTGGAGAGCGCCGTGGGGACAGACTTCGACGCAGCAGAAGCAGCGGATGCATTGGTCGTAGTTGAATTTCAGGGGCCGAACGCCTCCGTTGATCGCTTTCGCCGGGCAGATGTCCCAGCAGGCCCCGCAATGCCGGCAGCGATCCAGTTCGGCAACGGGCCTGGGAAGGAAGTAGAGCCTGAGAAAACGCTGCAGGATCCGGGGGCCGTAGAGCAGAGACGGCACGGCCCGGGGCAGCGCAAAAGACCTGACAGGCTCCAGCCGGCCGTCGAGGGAAAGCGGTTCTTCCAGAAGTCCCCTTTCACCGGCAGTTTTCAGGACGGGGATTGCCTCCGGCTCCAGCTCCAGAATTCGGCAAACCGTTCTGTCGATGGCCAGGGCATTGTCACTTCCGATCAGCAGGCCGATCTCCTTCGGAACTCCCCGTTTTCCCGGCCCCTCCCCTTCCAGGGCCAGAATCCCGTCGAGGATTGTAACGGCAGGAGAAATCCGCTGGTAAATCTGGACCAGCAGCCGGGCGAAGAGGGGATGATTGACCCCCGTCCTCATGTGCCATTCCGGTTTACGGTATCCTACAATGCATCCAAAGAGATTCTTGACGCCCAGCGTAAGGATCATCTGCCGGTGGGTTTTAAGCTTGGGGAGATTGATGACAAAATCCGACTCGATCGCTTCCCTGGCGATGTCGATGAATCCGAAGGGCGGGCCGATGTCGATTTTCAGGGATTCCTGAAAGGGTCGGCATTCCACGTTCAGTGGAGCCAAGGCTTCCGAAATGCCGCTTTCCTGAAGAATCCTGCCGAAGGAACCCAGGGCCGGACTGTCGGCGATCAGGGGGCGGGCGCCCCGCTCCAGAACGTATTGTGCAACGGCCTTGATGACCAGGGGATGCGTCAAGAGGGCCTGTTCAGGGGCGGCGTAGGTCATCAGATTGGGCTTGATCAGCACCCGGCTCCGGGCGGACAGGTTTTGTCCTCCGAAACGATCCAGCATGGCGAATACCAAAGGCTTCAACGTTTCGTACCGGTACGAGGATTTTCGAATCATTACGAGAGACATGAACCGGACCACAGCTCCTGAATGCGGCAAATATCGGTCATTCTATCATTAAAAAGCCTTTCGGAGCCATTATTTAAATTCCCGGATTTCTTATGGAGAACGGGGGACTCGATAAGTCAGGAAGGAAGGGGGTGCAGCGACCGGCTTTCGTGCCGCATCCGACACAATGCCGTGCATCTGCTCCGGCATTGTGTCGGTTTTCTGTATCACGGCATCGACCGCTGAAACTGGAACCATCAAAGGGATTGTGACAGGGAAAAAGCGGCGGCAAGAGCCAATCCAGCCACAACGTATACGAGGGCCCTGTCATAGCGGGCTGCAGATCGGATCAGCTGCTCGTCCCAATCGGAAGTCTCGACATAGCGCTGAAAGCGGCGGAGCCGCCTTCCAAGGTCAAAGGGGCACCGGGTCACGGCATTTCTTCCGCTCAAACACCCGGCGTTTCCTGCGGTCATTGTTCTCATCTCTACCCTCCTGTCACATGAAAAATCATGTTTTCTGTCTGTTATCTCAGTCCAGCCCTAGGTATGGTATTTCCGGACGACGGCTGTGACCACCCCGGCCAGCTTCAGTTCCTGCCGAGGCCGGATGAGCGGGTAGTTCGGATTGGCCGCCTCAAGATAGACCTCGCCCTTTTCTTTTCGGAAGGTTTTCATGGTCCACTTGTCGTCCACTTGGGCAATCACCACGTCGCCGTTTTTCGGCTCCCGGCCCTTTTCCACAATCACGAGGTCCCCCGGCATAATCCCCTCCCCGGTCATGGAATCGCCGGATACCTGCAGCAGAAAACTTGCTTCGGGCCTGGCCACCAGATATTCATCCAGGGAGAGGATATCCCTCAGCTCCTCTTCCTCCGGAGAGGGAAAACCGGCGGCGACCTCTCCGACCAGGGGGATGGAGAAGGGCCGCTGCTTCCAGGCAAGACGCCCCTTTGAGTCCCGCTCCAGGATCTCCGCCTCGATGAGTTTGCCCACCCAGAAATGCACAACGCTTTTTGACTTTACGCCGAGGAGCGCCACCATCTCCTCATAGGTCGGCATCCGCCTGCTCTCGCGGAAGAACGCGGCAACCTGTCTTTTCACGCTCTGAACGGTTCGTTTTTCTTTCATGGCTCTTTTTATAGAACAATCGTTCTATTGTCAATAAAAATCTTCCCGGCGGTTGATCCTCTTCATCCAGCGCCGGCATCCTCACATCGAAAGGTGAGTCACCTTCTGAATATGATATTGCTTAATGAGCCATTTCTTCTTGACTTCACCGTGCCATTCAGAGAAGATTTTTCCCGGATTATTGCTTTGCCCCGAGGGCACGTCATCCTCCAACTTAAAACGAGAAAGGAAACTGATCATGTCTTATGTCATTATCGGTGTTCATGGACTCGCAAACAAACCGCCCTGGGAGAAGCATGCCCAGGATTGGATAGCGGCGATTGGGGAAGGATTACGAAGAAACTGCTCCCTCGACATCCAGAAAATCGACTATATCCCGGTCCATTGGGCGCATCTTAATTACCCCGATCCGGTAAGCCTTGATCCCGAACCCTATGTCGCGACCCCTTCAGACCAACCTATCAAGAAATACCGGGATGGCTTTCTGGACCATCTCAAAGGATATGTCTCTGATGTTCCGGGCGACGCGATCCAGAAGGCCAAGGAGTGGTTCGGGTTCGGCCTGGTTACCGAGGCCGTGCTGAGCAGGAAGCTGACGGACCTTGGCCTGTATTACAGCAGCCGTGAAAACCGCACCAAGCTGAGGGCATTGGTGAAAGACGCCATCGACGGCAGCAAGAACCGGCGAATCACCCTCATTGCGCACTCGATGGGATCCATCGTTGCTTATGATGCCCTCAGAGAGCTTGGAGACACCGATATGACGTATCGGGTCGATAATTTTGTCACGATCGGCTCCCCTCTCGGGCTTCCCACGGTTGCAGCGAGAATCGCCAAAGAATGGAACATTCTCCGCACCCCCAGCGTCGTAAAGCGGTGGGTGAATTTGTCTGATCCGAGAGATCCCGTCGCCTTTGACGCCTGCCTCCGGAATGATTATGAGGCCAACGACCGGGGCGTCAGGGTTGAAGACGGCCTGATATTGAACAATTATCAGGGGCCGGACGGCAAAAAGAATTATCACAAGATCTATGGCTATCTGCGTTGTCCTGAAATGAGCGAACTGCTCCGCGGTATTCTCTGACAGCGCAACGATCCCGCCGGCGCGGTCCCTCCGAAGGGTCCGCGCTTGATCAACGGACGGGACGGCACCGGGATCATCCGAAACAATTTTCCATGGATTCAGCCTCAAGCCCGGCCGTTTGAACATGGAAAATCGCACAGAACCTCCCGACCATTCTTCGAGAGGAATGGTCGTAATCCCCTCTTGATTAAATTCGCGCACATGGATATCATGCCTGGGTTTTTTCTAATAGGAGCCCTTTTCATGATGAAGATTCTTCTTGCCGGCTATAACCTGGATTACGAAACAATCCGGCAGCTGCAGGCTGCCCGGCCTGATCTGCGCAATCTGACCCCCGAAACCCTTTCCGCGGCCTATGCCCGCATAAGCCGCGATCCCCGCCCTGTTCAGGAGCTGCGGGCCCTTGCCCGGGAGGCGGTCGAAAAGGCCCGGCAGTCCAACCAGACCATCGTCTTCGGCCTTGGACACAGCTCCATTGCTGAACATGCCGTTTTCAACATCGATATTCTGGGGATTTCCCGGCTGGCGGTGGAGGAAATCGAAAAATGCCGTCTCTGTTCCTACACAGAGAAGTCCCAGCGCTACATCCTGCTGGCCGACGATGTCGTGATTCCCGAAGAGGTCCGGGAGGCGGGGCTGGAAGAGACCTTCCGGGAAATGATCGGGGAACAGAACGCTCTCTATCACGCCCTGTATGAAAAGCTTTTGCCTTACGTCCTGGAAAAGCATCAGGAAATGGCCGCCCTTCCGGCGAACCGGGCTATCCTGGAGGGATGGGCCAAGGAAGACGCCCGCTACATCGTCTCTCTGGCAACGGAGGCTCAGCTGGGGATGACCCTCAACACCCGGAATCTCGAACTCATGCTGCGACGGCTGGCCGCCCAACCCTTAAAGGAGTGCCGAACCATCAGCCGGCAGCTTTACGAACGGACCTTTGAGGTTGCGCCGTCCCTCATCCGCTATACCGACGCCACCCCCTTCGACCGGGACACCCGGCCGGCTCTGCGCAGGGCAGGCGAAGCCCTGTCGGCCCGATATGCCGACGGGGAAGATCCGCAGTTTGGTGAAGGCGGGGAAGAAGGCCGGCAAATGGGCCGCGTCCGCCTGATCGAGGCCGCACCGGACGCCGATGAGCGTATCCTGGCGGCGCTGCTTCATTCCTCGTCGTCCCTCTCCCTCCACCGATGCCGGACCCTGGTACGCCGGATGAGCCCCACCGAAAAAACGGGCCTCCTGAAGGAGGCCATCCGCTTCCTATCGGAGCATGATGCGGTTCTGAGGGAGTTTGAATATGCGGACCTGACCTTTGAGCTGACCCTTTCGGCAAGCTGCTTCGCCCAGCTCAAACGGCACCGGATGGCCACCCTCACCGTTCAGGATTACCATCCCGATCTCGGGGTCACGATTCCCGACGCCATTGTGGAAACCGGCATGGAACCGGCCTTTCGGGAGGTCATTGCCCGGACGGAGGCGGTCTATCAGCGGATCGCCTCAACGGCTCCGGAAGCCGCCGCCTACATCCTTACCAACGCACACCGCCGCCGGGCCCTCCTCAAGGTCAATGCCCGGGAGCTCTACCACATGGCCCGCCTGCGGGCCGACGCCCATGCCCAGTGGGACATCCGCCGGCTCGTGAACGATATGCTCGTTCTTGCCCGGAAGGTCATGCCCCTCACCCTGATGCTGGCTACCGGCAAGGACGGCTTTCGGGAGGCGCACCGGGCCCTGTTCCCGTCCAGGGAATAACGAACGGGAAAGATAGAAGGTGCAGGGGTTTCGGATGATGCCGCCCTGTCGGGCATCGGCACAGTCCGTTTAAATTCCCTGCTTCTCGTATTCCTTGCGCAGCCGCTCCAGTCCCTTGCGGTATCTTTCGCCATCGCCGTACTTGAAAAATCGGGGATGGCGGTCGTGAGCAGCCATGATCCGGCGGGCATGTTTGATGGGACACCAGTACTGTTCCGTGCGGGCGGCAACCTCCCGGAAATAGGCGGCCAGGCCGTCGGCATAGGAGCAGTAGAATCAGTTGAACTTCTCAATGGCGTTGGGATAGGGAAAATCCACACGGTCAAAGACGAGATAATCGGATCGTTTAGTTTTGGAAATGCCGTACACGGGAAAACAGATGCCCTGGTACACAAAAACCAGCAGATCCAGCAGCACGAACACGATAAAGCCGGAATAGATCACCGGAGCCGTCAGGATGTTGAGCAGCCGCGCTTCGATCAGGAAACGGACCTCACCCTGTTTGAAACGGCGCGGCTGGAGGGCCACCTCTTCACTGAGGCGGAAGCACTTCCTGTCGATGCGGGTCAGTAGATCTTCCCGTTTTCTCTGAAACTCAATCTCCATTTCCTCTTCAAGTTCCTTGATCTTGACGATCAGTTCATCGATCCGATGCGTCATTGCCGTCTCCTTGTTTTCCCAGGGAACCTGACAGCGTTCAGGGCTGGGTCCGATCCGATTCCAGATATTCTTTCAGGACAACGGCATTGTTGTGCTCCGGGTCCATGGCACCGTACACGAGCGTGATCGTGCCATGGCAAGCATTCTTCCGAAGTTCTTCAACGACTTCGGGCTTATGGTCGAGTTCCAGGGCATAGCGGTCGCGGAACCCGATCCATTTTTCCGGATCATGGCCGAACCATTTCCGGAGAGCGTCACTGGGGGCAATCTCCTTGAGCCACAGATCGATCCCGGCCGAGCTCCTGGACACGCCGCGTGGCCAGAGCCGGTCCACAAGAACCCGCAACCCGTCTTCTTCCTGCGGGGCTTCATAAGCCCTTCTCAGCTTGATGTTCATAGAGCCTCAACCCAACCAGTCAGCACTTTCCTTGAAGACCGGCAGGGGTTTCCCCGCCGGATCAGACGAGTTTTTCTCTCAGAGGGTACTCTCTTTCCAGTCAAAGATTACGGTCACCGTTTTCTTACTTTTCCTTACAAATAAACCCGGTCCTATTCGACATCTCCGCCGCGTTGTCTCGCCATTGCCCGTCACAGCCCTTTCTTTTCGAACCAGGCGAACAGGGAAATCGTGGCCGCCCAGAACAGGGCAATGATGACCCATGGCGAAAGGCCCGTCACTTCCGGAAGGCCGATCTTGCCGAAGTTCTTCCACGCCAGAACGGTGGATTTGAAAAGGGGGTAGAGCTCTGCATAGAGAGCCGCCCCAGCCACCATCCCCAGGGCGGCAAACAGGGCATGCCAGCGTCCTTCTCCCAGCGCACCGATGGATGTGCCGGGGCAGAAGCCCATAATGGCCCACCCAGCGCCGAACAGGGATCCCCCCGCCACCACGGCGCCGACATTCATGGCTTTATGGCTCAAGGTGATGATTCCCGCACTTGAGAGCAGGTTAATCCCCACCATGCCGACGAGAATCGACGAAAGCATGAATTTGAAGATGGTCATATCCTTGAGCATCAGGGCACCGAGCTGCTTTTCGAATCGCAGAACGCGACCCTTCTGCAGAAGAAACCCGAAGACCACACCCGTAATCAGGCCCAGTATCTGTTCCGTGCTCATGACGCCCTCCTTCCATAGACAATGGCCGCAACAATGGCACCCACGCTGAAAAACACCGCCAGCGCCACAAAGGAACTCACTGACAGCTGCATCATGCCGCTGAGCCCATGGCCGCTGGGGCAGCCGTCCGCCATCCGGGCGCCTACCATGGCGACGATGCCTCCGAGGAAGGCTCCGGCCGCCCTTTTGCCGACGGACGGCCCGAACCGCTTTTTCCACACCGGGGGAACACCTTCCAGTTTAAAGCTCCTGTCCGAGAGGGACGAGGCCAACGCTCCCAGGAAAATGCCGCAAACCAGCATGAATTGCCAATCAACGCGCACCTTTTCCTTTTTGAAGTACTCGTTCGCCGCCACGTGCTCTCCGGCAACCGTCCGCTCCAGAAGGCCGGCGGCACGGACGAATGTCGTTGAGGCTCCCAGATAGGTGCTCTTCCCCAGCAGAGAGGTCGTCGCCCACACGGAGACGACGGCCAGGAGCCCCAGCAGGGCCCCGGCGAGGTAAGGGCTCCATCCTCCATCCTTTGTTTTTCTTTTCATCACGCGATCTCCTTTCTTTCAGAAAGATTCCACGGGGACTGCCAAGGCAATCCTTTCAAGATGTTCCTGCAGCCGATGCAAGTTTCCCGGTCCAGATGCAGAGTTCCAACATGTTCCACGTAGAACAGAGTTCCCATCGTGCATTTTAGCATTCCTGTAAGCTGCTTGACATTCCTCACAGGATCCGGAGCGTCTTCGCGACAATCCAGAGCGCCAGACCCGCCAGCCCTCCGGCGATCTGCAGGGGAAGAGCCAGGCACATTTCCTTGCGCACCCCGGACAGGAAGGTAATGGGCGTAGAACCGGTAAATCGCATGGCCAGGAAGGAGGAAACGGCAGGCACAAGAAAGAGAACGGAAAAAGACTCCAGAACCCGCGGCAGAGATAAGGGGGAGGTCAGCCGGGAGTTGAGCAGAAACAGGACGATGATCCAGGCGGGGCACAGCCCTTTGGCGGAAAACGTCCGGCCCGGCAACCACGGGAAAAGCGCCGGAGTGACCGTCGTCCCGGCAAAAAATGCCCCCAGCAGGGCATAGACCATAAAGAGTCCTGAATCGAGGGCAAGGGCCGTCTTCCATCCGGATTCTGCGTCTATCCCGGCGGCAAGCAGGAAAAAAAGACAGAGCGGGATCAAAAGCTTCAAGCTGGAAATCCATTCCATGGGAAGAAGAGCGATCCGGTCCCGAAGGGAAAAGGTCTTTCTCCGCATGGCCTCCGTCGCCTTCATCCCGGCATCCAGGTATGCGGGAAGGTCGCGCGCCTCCACCGCGCCATAGGAAACGGTAAAGCCGGTCCGGCTTCGAACCTCGTGGGCGGCCACATCTGGGGCTGCAAGCTGCGGCAGGATCAGCCGCCGATGCTTCACCACCTGTCCCAGCCCGCTGGACTGCAGGCGAAGGACCAGCTCCTCCGTCCCGCCCCCCCCTTTCGCGGGGGCACACCAGACATTCACCCCTTTCGTGTCGAGAACAAGAATCCAGGCGGACCTGCCGGAAAGGGCTTCCCTCAGACGGTCAAAGCTCGCTTTATAGTTTGCCGAAACCACCACAGGGGACGCTTCGTCCGGACTGCCCAAGGCGTAGAGACCCGGATCAAGAGAGTACTTCCTCCAGCCGATTCCAAAGCGGAACTTGAGGCTGCCGATCAGATCCTGGCGGGACAGACGGGCCTCCACGACGGGAACAGCACCGATGGGTGTGTGCAGTAAACCCCGGACGAAAGATTGATGAAGGCCGGGAAGATCCGATGAAGCCCCAAAACCCCCTTCGTCGCCGGCGGTCTTCGACGAGATCCTGGAAAAGATCCTCCGGCTCTGCTGTTCCGACGGCATAACATGACCCCCGAATCGACGGAAACCTTTCCGTTTTTTTGTCTTTTTGAATCATCTCCGATAATCACTATAAACGAATTTCCATCTCAACAAAACTTAAATTTATAATTCAAAAGTTATTTTAAGGAGATAGAGGCTTTATTTGTTCACGAGCCGGAACCTGCGGCCTTACCCGCATTTTTCGTTCCCCGCTGCCTGCCGCCGGAACATACCGCCCTGAATACGGCCAAACCTGCCGACCGGAGAGGACCTTTCTCCGCCCCCCTCCTCTGCAGGCTGAGGGCTTTGCCGGAAAAAGGCATCCTTTTACCTGGTCTCTTTTTTAATCTTGAATGATGACAGGGCATATGCCATACTCCATTACCTCATTAAAGTTGATTTTGTCTGGATCAGGCTGATAACGGCCCCCTCGTTTGGACTTGAAGTGAGCGCAAGCCGGAGCCGTCGACTTGCCTTCGTATCAGTTTATATGTAGTTCTATGACCGCATTGCTCACCTGACATTTAAGGATGGTATTATGGGGAAAAAAATTTTCATCATTGATGACAATCGCCATCTCAGCATGTTTTTGGAAAAAAAGTTGACCGATGCCGGACATGAAGTCGTAACGGCCATGGACGCTCTGTCAGCCTTCAGGACTCTGGAAAATTATACCCCCGACATCATTCTCTGTGATTACTTTCTTCCGAACATCAACGGTGATGAGTTGTGCCAGAAAATCCGCCGGATGGATTCCCTGAAAAGCGTCTTTCTGGCCATCATGTCAGCGGCGGCCCATGAATTGAATCTGGATCCTTCAAGCATAGGCGCCGATGCCCTGATCGCCAAAGGTTCTTTCAAGGAGACGGAATCCCATATCTTAGCCCTCCTTGAAGACGTGCAGAACAGCGGTTCCCGTCCGGGGGAAACCGGCCGGATCGGATTGGAAGGCACCAATGCGAGACAGTTGACCAAGGAACTGATTGCCAAGAATCGATACCTGCAGACAATGCTCGACAGCATTGCGGAAGGGATCATCGAGGTCTGCTCCGGCCAGATTGTTTATGTCAATGATCCAGCCATGAAGATCCTGGACCAGACACAGGATCAGATCCTCTTTGCCCCGCTTCCCACCCTCTTTGAAGGAGAGGCGAAATCCCAGATAGAATCGCTCCTAGGGTCAAACTCTCCGGATCAGATCCTGATCGAGCAGCCGGAAAGAGAGGATGGGAAAGAACGCATCCTGTCCGTAAAAAGATTGCCCTCCTGCGGAGAGTTCAGCAACATTCTTATCCTGATCGAGGATGTCACGCGGAGGATACAGGCCGAAAAAACGCTGCGGGACTCCCACCACCATATGGAGGAGCTGGTTCAAGAGCGGACGGAGGACCTGAAGCGGGCCAACGAAATGCTGAAGCAGGTCCAAAAACTGGAGGCCATCGGGACACTAGCGGGAGGCATTGCCCACGATTTCAATAATATCCTGAGCGCCATGATCGGGTACATGGAGCTCACCAAACTGACCCCCAGCCCGGAAAAGCGCCAGTTTTATCTTGACCGGGCCCTCCAGGTCAGCAATCGCGCCAAGGACATGATCAAACAAATCCTCATTTTCAGCCGCCCTCAGGATCAGGAGAAAAAGCCCATCCTCCTGGCACCGGTCATCAAGGAAGGGATCAAGATGCTTCGGGCGACGATCCCGTCCACGATTCAGATCAATCAGCGGATTCCCGACCAGTCCCTCATGATTCTCGCCGATACGACCCAGATGCACCAGATCCTGATGAATCTGGCGACCAATGCCTTTCATGCCATGAGGAAACAAGGCGGCGTCCTGGACATTGAACTCGCTCAGGAAAAAATCCCCCCCGGCAAGCGGCATCCGTCCATCCATCTCGCTACAGGCGAGTACGCCAGATTAAGGGTCAAGGATACGGGACACGGGATCGATTCGTCAATTCTTGACCGGATTTTTGATCCCTTTTTCACCACCAAGGGCCCCGGAGAAGGAACCGGCCTGGGATTATCTGTTGTTTACGGCATTGTCCGGGATCACGGCGGCAGGATTCATGTCGCCAGCGTACCGGGAGAGGGCACGACCATCAGTGTTTATATGCCTCTGATTGAACCCGAAGCACCCGGAGACAACGGAGACTCGGAACCGATCCCCAAGGGCAGCGAACGCGTCTTGTTCGTTGATGACGAAGCAGCCATTCTCGACGTGACAAAATCCATGCTGACGGCCCTCGGGTTTCATGTGACGGCCAGCCAGGGCAGCACGGAAGCGCTGGAGCTTTTTCGCGCTCAGCCCGATTCCTTTGATATTGTCATCACGGACATGACCATGCCCCACATGAGGGGAGACGAACTGGCCGAGGAGCTGATGAAGATCCGCAGCGATATACCCATCATTCTCTGCACCGGGTACAGCGACTTGATTTCCGAAGTCAGGGCTCAGGAAATCGGCATCCGCCAATTCCTCATGAAGCCGCTGTCCCTCGGGGACCTGGCACGGGCTGTCCGCAAAGTCCTGGTCTGAAGCGCAGGCTTCGAGATTCCGATGGACCTACATCTCCGGTCGCACCGCTCTGGGAAAGACAAGCGAAAAGGTGGATCCCTGTCCAAAGGCGCTCCGGACGGTCACCCGCCCCCCCTGCGCTTCAACGGCCCGCTTCACAAAAGCCAGCCCCAGTCCCGATCCTTTCACATTTTCAGCACCCGCAACATTCGCCCGGTAAAATTTATCGAAGATCCGGTCCCGGTCCTCTTCCCGGATCCCGTACCCCTTATCAGCCACTTCGACGATGACGGAGTCCGGCCCTTCCGCAACCCGAAGAATCACAGGCCGGTTCGGAGGACTGTACTTGAGGGCGTTCTCGATCAGGTTCAACAGGACCTGCTCGGTCACATCCCGGTCCAGAAGAACGGGGGCCATATCGGCAGGCACCTCGGCAAGGAGCTCAATGTCCTTGCCCCTCGCCGCGGGCTGCATCTTGACTTGAGCCTGCCGGACGAGATCCGGAACGGAAACGGGGGTTTTTTCCATCCGCTCCCGACCCTCCTCCAGCCTGTTGATGTCGAGAAAGGTGTTGACAAATTTGGTCAGCCGCTCCGATTCCTCCAGGACAATGCCGGCATACTGTTTCAGCTCCCCCTCCAGGCTGCCCGCCAGCAGTTCGCTGAAGCCCTGGATATTGGCCATGGGAGTCCTCAACTCATGGGAGACGATCGATACGATTTGACCTTTCAGAAGCTCCACTTCCTTGACCTTCGTGATGTCGGTGAGGAGGAACAGGGAGTACGCCTTCTCCGCAACGGGCAGCGGTGAAACGTCCACCTTGAGATATCGCGTTTCCGGCCTGCCGAGAAAGACCGTAATGGCCACCATCTGAAGCCATTGTTCGAAATCCGGTTCGCTCGCCTCCTTTTCCAGGACATGGCCGGCCAGATCGGCCAGAAAACGATCCCTGGCGTGCAGAAAGATTCCATTTTCCGCACAGATCCGATGGATATCCCCATTGGCCAGCATCAGCCTTCCATCGGGGTCGAAGACCGCCACACCGAAGATATCGCTTAAGAGAATCCGATCGGACAGTTCCTTTTCAAAAATCAGTTGATGTGCGATTCCATGAAGGGCAAGGGCCTGCCGCTGAATTCCCCTGGGGGTAAGAAGCCCTGAGATCCCCTTTCTAACATAACCCGGCTCATCCTTATCCCCCGCATTTCTCAGGTGCGGCTGGATGGCCGCATAGGTCGCACCGAGACTTTCCGCCGCCGCATGGAGTTTGAGGAGATAGGCCAGAGTCAGGAGAACCAGAAAACTGAGCATGGTTGCAGCCGGCGGGTTCCAGACATGCCAGACGAAAAAGGCGAAGAGGGTGAGCAAGGAATAAATCACCACGGCGGCGATCAGAAGAAGGAGACAGCTCCCTTCCGTCATTCGGAAAAAAACGCCATAGAGCAAAAGGGCAACCGGAATGCCGATCAACCAGCTTGCCGCCAGGGAAACTACCCGGATCTCGTTGCCAAGAAGCAGGTTGTTGACGATATTGGCCTGAACCTCTACGCCCGACATGCCCATCCGGGTTTCGGCATAGGGAGTTGTGACGCTGTCCACCAGCCCCATGGCTGTAATTCCAACCAGAACGATCCTGCCGCGGAAGTGGTCTTCGGGAAAAGCCCCCTGGACAACATCGCAGACAGAGACACGGGGGATGGTGCCCGGGCCGCCTGCGTAATTGATTCTCATGAGGTTTTCCTGAAAAATGGTTTGTTCGTCCTCAGGCCCCGAGGGGTGGGCTCCCCGGGAAAAGGAGCGCCCTCCCGCCAGTTCATGGACCATCGAAGCAAAAGACGGCAGCCGCCGCCCCTGAAAATAGAGTGTGTGATGCACTTCCCTGGCTACCCCGTCGATCCCCCGTTCAACATGAACGTGTCCCGCAGGAAATGCAGAGAGCGCACGGGCAGGACGCTCAATCATCAGGTCCTCGTTGATCAGGATCGGTAAAACAACCGGAGGGCCTTTTTTCATGGCCTCGGCAAGAAGAGGATCAAGGGGGGAAGGCTCGGACAGGAGGATATCAAAAGCCACAATGCCGGAGTTTTTCATTTTTTCAAGGAGAGAAGCATACCAGATCCGTTTCAGGGGCCAAGATCCGAGTCGATCAAGCGTCTTCTCATCAACGGCTGCAATGAGGATTTTGTCCAGGGGCTTTTCCGGACCTCGAAAACGAAAGGCGAGATCGTAGAAATAATTGTTCATCCCTTCGAAACAACCGAGATACTCAAGACCGAGGAGGAGCAGCAGGCACAAAGCAGCCAGAAGAATCTTCCGGATGGGAATCATGGACAGCGGAGTTCTTTCATAAAAGTCATGCCCTGGACAAGAGCTTCATCACCCTTGACGGCAGACCACGGAAGATTGAAAGCCTGCATTTCGCCAAAGATCAGAGCCCTGAACGGCGGCAGGGAGCGATGTTCCGGTCCCCTTCATTCGGAAAGCCTCAAAGGGTAAAAAGCAGAAGCAAAAGAAATATACCGGTTCCACTCCCAATTCCAATCCATTCGGCCGGGAAGCGGTTCTGAATGGTGAAACTCTGCGGCCGGGAAAAACTGCCGGTTTTGCCGCTGCCGTCGACGGGAGCGATCCGCACGAAGTAGGTGCCGGTTTCCTTTGGTTTTCTGGCCGATATCTCAGGCCCGTCCACCTTTTCATCGACCAGGATCTCTTGGAATCGATCGTCCCTGGCTATCTGCACATGATACGTGAAGCCTTCGCCCGCACTCCTTGACCTCAGGTTGATCATACCGCCAGAGAGATCCGGCCAGGCGCCGGAGGAAGCCTGCGGCGGGCAGGGTGCGGGAATCGCCACGGGATCGGACCAGCCCCCCGGACAGTCGTCCTTGGCAACGGAGCGAATCCGGAACGAATAGGGCTTGTTTTCCAGTCCCTCGGCTCTGAATGACACGGCCTCCAGATCGGACCTGTCCACGACAGGATTCCGGAAATCCCCGTCCTCGCTGATCTGAAGGTGATATCGTGCCGCGTCCGCGACAGACAACCACTCCAGAATCACCGCCTTGTCTCCGTCCCGGTGCGCACACCCGGAGCTGAGAAGCATCGGGGGAAGAGGATTCTCCCGGATTGCGAAAGGAAACGCTTCGGAGGGAACACCTTCCAGGCCGATCGGATCGATGCTCTGCGTCAGGAGAAAATAGGAACCGTCGTCAAGACCGCTCATGGTCACGCGCTCGCCGCGTCTGACCTCGCGTTCCCACACCAGCTGCTTCCCCTGCGCATCCTTCGCAACCATCACGCGATAGGCGTGGGCGCCGCCGACAGATGCAAGAGAAATGACCGGGGCCGCGTTGTAAAGAGGTTCCAGGCCCACGGGGTTCGGCGCCAGCAGGAGCTTCCGCGGGGGCAGCGGCCTTGCCGGGTTCTTTATTCTGGCGCCCTCGCCCTGCGCCAGGTTGATGACCTTTGTGGCCGTATCGACGCTGACACGGCTCTTGAGAACTTCCACACAGGTTTCATGCTCCTTGTCCACGGTGACCCGGAATTCCGTTCCCCGAACCGACGCAATCGCCGTCGGGGTGTGGATGCGAAATCGCGAGGATCGCCCCATGACCGACTGAACTTTTGCGGTCACCCGCCCGGCGCTGAGGAAAAAATCGCGCAGCAGGCGGGACGTCCTGGTCTTCCAGGCTTCTAGGATCGTTACCTCCGTGTGAGACCGAAGCAATAAACTGCTGCCGTCCTCATATTTGATTTCCACGGCGCCGTCCCGTCCGGTCCTCAGGTTGCTCCGGGGAAGAATATGATCCCCGGCTTTCAGGCTTATCCAGTCTCCTTTTCCTCTCAGCTGCACACAGGCTTCTCCCTGCACCAAGGACACACAACCTTTCAGGGGCGTCATGTTCCGGGAGGGAACAGGCTTCCCGGAATTTCGACTGCCTTTAAGCCTTTTTTTCGTGCTCGAATAAAACCGGCCCTTCCGATCAGCCGACTTTCCACTGTTGTGGTCGGATTTGTTGACGTTGCGGGGATCTTTCCGGAAAACTGTCTTTGGTATTTGATCGTCCTGGGTAGAGCGTTCTGCGGATGAAGACTTCATGCCGGTAACGCCGTTTGTCGGCTGGGCAACAAAGAAAAGGAGAGCCATCAGAATAAGAGCACACTTTTTCATTGTACACTCCACAAATTAACTTTTTTATTCAACTTAAATAAGGAATCAGAGATACCCGAGATCCGCATACTTGTCAAAGGAAATCAACCGACCACAGAAAGCCTCTCCCAGGTTAAGCGGACCCGGTGCCGGAAATTGAACCCTGAAAAAACGTTCGTGATCAGACGCACCCACCGGTGGGGAGGCTTGAAGTGAGCAGAAAACCCCTCAGTCCCCCGTATTCGACGAAATCGATCCGGATAGGTCTGGCCTTATCTAGAAGATCCCTGTTGATCGAAAAGGGGATGCTCCGGACCGTGACCGTCAGATCATTTTCCTCTGGCTCGTCAAAAACCATCGCCAACCCGGGCCCCAGGGCATTCTGCCTCAGGATCCGGATGGTGGAGGAACCCGTCCGGTTTTCCAGAAACTGCCTGATCGCCTTGTCGGCTTTTTCCGTCACCTCCAGAATCATCATGTTATTATGCCTTATGGAAATGGAGCGCTGCGATGCATGGCCTTCTCCAGGATAACGTTCTTTAGCGCCAATGCACTACTCCAGTATGGCGCACATTTCGTCGACGGCCTTGGCCAACCCGACTGAAGCTGCTCTCGAAAGAACGGCATTTCCCACCGTGACTTTCAGAATTCCCCTGGCATCTAAAACAGGGTCGATATTCCTGAAGGTGAGGCCATGGCCGGCATTGGCCTTGATCCCGATGTGCGCTGCAACATTCGCCGCCTGGTAGATCCTGTTCAGTTCTCTCTCCATGACTTTTTCGTCAAGGGCACGGCCATAGGCCCCGGTATGAAGTTCGACGGAATCCGCCTCACAGTCGCTGGCAAGCTGCACGGCCTCCGGATCGGGATCTACGAGAAGAGATACGGAGATGCCTTGATCCTTGAACAGGTTAACGGTCTCTTTGATTTTCGCATGCATACTGATTTTCAGCCCGCTTGGCTCTACCGCCTCCCCGCTTCCCTCAGGGACAATGGTCACAGAAGCCGGCTTTATCTTCTGCGCGAGATGCGTGAGTTCGTCCGAAAGCGGAATCTCAAGGTTAAAGATTCCACGGGTGGCTTCCTTGACGGCGAAGATATCCTCCTCCCGGAGACCGAGGCCGCCTCTCCCAAGAGAGACCGAAATGCCGTCACAGCCGGCCCTTTCACAGATAAGCGCGCCCTGGACAGGATCGGATTCCTTCTCACCCCGCGTTTCCCTCAATGTGGCGATCGAATCGATATTCACATAAAGCAGCGTCCGCTTCCAATAAGCGACTCCTCCCATCGGCATGGAACCATTCCCTCCTTTCTTTACGAAGCTTGAAAATGGACAAGTGATGAAAGCCGCAGGTTGAGCGTGCTTCGGCAATTACTGGAACAATCTTCCCGGCGGCGGCACCATGATTCAACTAAAGCGGGAACCCTTCCCCTCGGAGCAACGGAACAGTTATCAACTTCATCGCTGATCATGTCAACTGTTTTTGTTTTTCAAAACGCAGGCATCCGGTGCATCCGCCGGTGGCACCGGGGTGCACCACGCCCGGAAACAGGATGTTCTCGAGGCAAAACGGGAGCGCCCTGGCGCTGGATCGTCAGAATCGGATACCGCCAGGGGGGGATACCGGGTTCAACGGCTGTCCGGAGCCCCTGATGCCGGTCTGAAAGCGGAAAGGCAGGACCCGGTGAAGGATCCTGCCTTTCTTTACGAAGCGGTCAGGGCGATTGGAAAAACATGCCCATTCCCGTTTGAGCAACGTTCCGGGGGCCTCCAGGGCACATTGAAGTTGAAGCCGTGGCACTGTGGCTGCAGTAGTCTTCGCTCCTGGCATGCTGGTGGTTGCAGAGGTTGCACCAGTGCCGTCCCGGAATGTCCTGATCCCTGAGGGGTTAAGCCCACGGCTTTTCTTTCGCCGCGTTCGTTCCGGCAATACGCCCGAAGACGACGCAGTCAGTCATGGCCACACTGCCGAGGCGCACAACCCCGTGGACCCCTCCGGTTACCTCTCCGGCGGCGTAAAGCCCCTTGATCGACGTTATGCCAAAGCCGGTGACCTGCGCGTTCTGGTCAATCACCAATCCCCCCATCGTGTGGTGGACGCGGGGCCATAGCCTGGCGACGTAGAAAGGCGGGTTTATGTCGGTTTGGCTTCGGGGAAGATCATGCAGCCGAAGTCGCCGTCCTTCTTCTTGTCGACGAAGGCGTTCAAGCGCTTGATTTCCGCCAGGAAGACGTCAGCGGGAATGTTGTAGCTTTTTGCGATTTCCTCGAGGGTGACGGATTTCTTGATCGAACCGGCCTTCAGCATGTCCGCGAGCATGAGATCGGCGGAGTCCTGGATTCCCGCTTCCTTCTGCATTTTGTTTCCCGCGGCGGCAAAATCCCCGCCGCTGATGATCAAGTTTCCGCCACCGAATTCCCGGATCCGAAGGCGCAACAGAACCGTGGGACAAGCCGCCCCCGTCTGCGGCAAATGTGCTGGCGGCGAGCGCCCTTAAAGAGACGTCTCTCGCCTAGCCCATGATGACCGTCCCGGACCACAGCCTTCAGGACCTTAACCATGACGGGATCTTCTTTCGCGTTCAGGACATTGATTTTCTCTTCGGTAAGGGCCATTTTGACGCCCGGGATATGCCTGCGGACCACAGTCTTCTCACTTCTTCCGGCATGGGCGGTGCCCAGGCCGGCCATGACCATTGGGGCAATGCTTACGCCGGGGCCTAGTGCTTTACAAAATTTCTTCGACTTAGTTCCATACGTACCTTAGGTTGTGTACCGATCAAAAGCGGCTTGTTGTCCGATCGGCACAGTGCTGGGATGAATGCCTGAATATTCATGCAAATCATCCAGGTATCCTGTCAAATGGCCGCTGTTCTTCCAGTGGTCACCCTGCTTCGAATCGGACGAGCCCCGGTGCTGTTATGGACATGATCATGCTTGCGTCTGATAAAGAACCTGATTTTCCCGATGGTAAAAGATGGAAAATCCCTGATTATGTGTCAATAAAATCAAGGAGGATCTTCACGGTCGATGGTCCATCCCGGCTTCCGAGTTTCCCTCAGCCGTCCTTCTTCTCAGCTGGATCGTTTTCTTTCCGGCGCTTTTCCATCACATTGAAATATTCTTCATAGTGTTTCAGAATCGCACGTTCATACTCTCTGATGCTGTTGAGGGGAATGTAATTGACTTCCCCCAACTGGCGCACCAGGTACTGAGCGGTCTCCTTATAGGGGATTTTCCCCTCCATGTAAGCATGCTGAAAAATAGTGTTCAAACCCGTCACATTGACCTTGGAACCATCGGGAAAGAATACGGCACGGTATTCCTGGGGTTCTCCCGGTCATCAAAAACAGGAGCCTAAAGTGATTTGTGGTGACATGCTTAACCTCCTGATTAATCAATGGTTATTTTCCTGGTGGGTTTCTTGCGGCGGCCCGTCTGCAAAAAGCTCTGCCGCGGCCAGAAGACCCGCCTGAATAATGAGTCTCTCCGGGATTTCCTCAAAGGTGTTGCCCCCGATGATCAGGGTTCGGCACTCCGAATCGGCACAGACCCCGCAACAGGGGCTCTGGCCTACATCCGCCCCAATCCAGTCTTCCAGGGGTTTTTCTCCGACCCAGATGCGGTTGGATTGCAGCGGGTCATGGGAAAACATGGGAAAGTTGAGGGCTTCCGTTTTCAAGATAACCTCAATGCCCAATTCAGCCAGGGACTTTTTCAGCTTGCCGACTGCGCTTTGAACGGTTTCACCGGTAATGCCACAGCGGGGGCAAGTCCGATCCTCCCTGTCAACAAGCCTTTTCCAGCGAATCGTTATGGTTTTCACTATAACCTCCAACTATCATTATCATTCAATATAAGCACAGAAAACGATCCCGGGAAAAGAGCTCCTTCACGACTTCCCTGTCTGCAAGGCGTCATCCGCAGCATTGTTTGCGGACACGATAGAATTTCTGTTCGAGAAGCCATTCGTTGATGAGTCCTGTTGCGCAACCGACACCGGCATCGACGAAGACAGCATGGACAGGGCAATTCCTGGCGCAGGCGCCACACTCCATGCAGGCATCGAAGTCAATGATCCGAGCTTTTCCCTCTACCATAGAAAAGACCTGGTGCGGACAGACCTCCAGACATCTGCCACAGCCAATGCATTTCTCTGCATACAGCTCCAATGTTGACACATTGCGCAAATAGCTGAAGCCCTTCATAGTCCCCCCAGATTCTTCAAAGCAATTTTCCCACCAATACAGAGATTGCACTCAGGACAAGCGCAATTCCCATAGCCGGCATCGCGGTTCGCATCTCCTTTTTCACCCCCGAGCATGACGTGTATGGGGTACATCCGGTGAAATTGAGCGCATAAAAGGCGCTCACTGTCGGCAGTGCGAGAAAGGTCGCGGCGGTCATAGGTCCGTTCCACGCTCTCCCCCCGGCAAGAAGATAGAAGGCTGTAATTCAGACCAATCCCGTCAGAGCGCCCTTGAAGGAAAAACTCCTGCCGGGCAGCCAAGGAAGAAGGAGCGGCACAACCGCAATGCCGGAATATCTCGAGCCCGGATGGCCGCGAATTGCATACTGAAACCGGTTCGTCTTGTCACTTCGAAAGCCGCCACCCCGGCATCCATCGCCTTCAAAAACGTTCCGAGGCTTTTCTTTCTGATGTCTCCGTAATAAAAATCAATCTTCTCACCCTATAGTTGATCAGGTCAACCATTTCCTGCGGAATGATTTTCCTCCGGTATACAGCAGGTTTCCCGCTGCGAACTTTCGCTGATTCCTTTCCGCTCTGAAGCCCGAACAAAGGCGCTGAGGCTGATGATGAGGATTTCCCGCATGGCCGGGTCCATGACCGCCAGAATCTCCTGCACTTTAGCCATCAGTTGATCCTCAATCCGATTCAGAAGTGTTCGGCCTTCTTCCGTAAGAGTGACACAGCAGATCCGTCCGTCTTTCCTGTCCTGCCGACGATTCGCCAGCCCCTTGTCTTCCAGACGTTTGGCGATGCGGGTTGCACCGCTCTTCGTAACTGCCGCACTTCTTGCGATATCCTGCATGGTGCAGCTATTCTGATGTAAAGCAACCTGCAAGGCGCGAAACTCACCGTGGGAGATATTTTCGTTACAGCATCGGCCCTCAATGCTCTGCATTCCGAAGATGTATGTTATATTTTCAATTAATCCGATTAGTTGTCTTCCTTCAGATTCAACCAAGACCGTTCTCTCCGCAGTGAGGCATCGCAGCATCAAGGTGTGTTTTACCGCCTGAAAGACTTTTTCTCAAAATTAGTTGCACTTGTCAACTATAATTGAACTGTTGAACGAAGCTGGATAGTTTTAACTTGACAAGGGAGAGTCAAGCTCAATATATTACCCGAAAAGAATATGGAGTTTTAAACGATGAAAGATTTCCTGAAAGTGACCAAAGCCCTGTCAGATCCTAATCGGGTCAAGGTCATGAAGATGCTGCAGCACAAGGTCATGTGCGTCTGCGAGATTCAGGCGGCATTGGGCATCGCCCAACCGACGGCTTCCAAGCACCTGAAAATACTGGAATATGCCGGTCTGGTTTATTCCCGTCGGGACGGTCAGTGGGTAAACTATTATCCCACGGATGGCCAACACAGTCCCTACGCCGCAACCCTGCTGGGCAACCTCCGGCACTGGCTGGAAGAAGATGCCGCTGTGCGCCAACTTATTGCGAAGATTCCAAGCATTCGACGTGAAGAAATCCTTTGCCAAAGGAAAGAGGCTTGTCATCCGAACAGGCCATAGAGTATATTGACGGATTGGAATATGGCCTGCTAATTTTTCAGAGCAATATTCCCCAGATGGGACTCAAAACAGAGAATCATAATTAAATCACGGACACAAGGAAGAAATGATGGCACAAGCTGCGGGAAAACGTCTTTCCTTTTTGGACCGGTTTTTAACTTTCCGGATTGTTCTGGCCATGTTCATCGGTGTGCTTGGGGGGGTATCTCTACCATGCAATTCGTGACGTCATCAACTATTTCCAGGTAGGAACAACCAACATCCCAATCGCCACCAGCCTAGTATGGATGATGTCCCCGCCTTTAGCCAAGGTCAAGGATGAAAAGATGGATCTGGTATTCAAGAACTACAAAGTCCTGGCCCTTTCCCTGATTCAGAACTGGATCATCGGCCTGATCCTCATCGGACGGCGGGAAACATTTATGTTCCCGATGCGGAATACCAGTCCCGCACCATCACGAAGGATGCCCTGTACCTGCTCACCATGGTGCTGATTCTGGTCTTTGCCGCCTTGGTCGGCGCCTTCATGTACTTCGCAACGCTGACGGAGGTTCCCATTCTTCAAGGGCTGATCGGTTCGGGCATGGGACAGGGACCGGCACTTTCCCTTCCCAACATGATCGTCATTGCCCGTGTCATGGGGATGAAAAAGACGGCCGTTTTCTGCGTCATCATCATCGTGCTTTCCACACCGGCAGGGCTGGGTTACGGATGGCGTGTTTCCTGATGAGAAGAATTCTTTTCATCAGGCGGTATCGATAAAAACTTATTGGAGGTTCGTAGTGATGAGAATCAAAGTGTTAGGACCGGGATGCGCCCGTTGCCATCAAGTGGAACAGCTGGTCCGGGAGGCCGTTGCCGAGGCCGGCGTGGATGCGGAAATTGAAAAGGTAACCGACGTCATGGCCATCGCTCAATATGGCGTTCTCGGCACGCCTGCGGTGGTGATCGACGAGAAGGTTAAGTCCGTGGGAAAAATTCCGAAAAAAGAAGATGTGTTAGAATCCCGCGTTCGACAGTTGTAGGCATATTTTGACCTTTTGAATAGCGTAAGTCATTGAATTTTCACAGTCGGACTCTCCAAAAACTGAAAAACCTGTAGGCATGCGAAATA
>JAVETB010000110.1:0-7643 GCA_034006265.1 Syntrophus sp. (in: bacteria)
ACTTTTCATAACTTTCCTCAAGCAGGAAACATTCCCGAGAAACTCATTTTGGAGAGCTTAAAATGGCCATACCCAATCGACAACTCTCGTCATCCAGCCGGGTTTCATCTTGTCGTTAATGACTCCCTGGCCGGTATAGACCATTCTGGCATCGGCTATGTACTGTGAATAGATGCTGTTGTCCGATCTGATATCTTCGGGCCGGATGATCCCGGTGAGAATGATATACTGATCTTCGTTGTTTACGGATAGCTGACGCTTCCCTTCGATAACGAGATTGCCGTTATCCAGCACTCTGGTAACGCGCGCGCTTAAGGTGGCCACAAGTTGACCGCCGCGGGAGGTATTCCCCTCCCCCTTCAGATTGGAAACCGCGCTTCCCCCGATTTCTATTTTTGACCCCATGCCGGCATTGCGGCTCAAAATCGAATGATCCAGACCCAGAAAGGCGTCGATTCCAGCAGAGGCACTTGAGTCTCTGCTGGTGTTGGTCGTGGCTTTATTCGTTCCGAGAGAGGATTCACTAATTAGGATCGTAACGATATCATTGATATACCCGGCCTTTTTGTCGCAAAAGAGCATATTGGCCGAACTTTCACCAGGCCAGATGGAGCCTATTGACGGCTTTGCTCTGGGGGGAGTCGGTGCCTGAAGAGGCTGCTCCGGAGGAAAATAATCGGGTTTGCTCATACAGCCCGAGAACAGCAAAGCTATCACGAAAAATGCCCATAGCCTTGAATGTCGACGATTCATGCCCGTTTCTCCCGTTTGTTGCGCTTGATCATTTACAATATTCTTCTTAAATTCTTCGGCCTTTGTTTGTTGATCCGTCATAAGTCAACCTTTACAATGGAATTGCCGATGACTCTGCCATGGATGACCTTGTTCGAGGAAATATTTCTGACTTTTACCGTAGTCCCGAAAATCCCCTCTTCCTCGGCAACGCCAAGCGTCGAGATATTCAGAGCATCATGAATGCAGACTATTTTGACAATCTTCCCTTTTTTAAACATGACGGGATCGCCAATCATACTCGATGTCAATGGTGTCTGGGCATTAACGGAGCGAAGCATTCTCCGTCCTATGATGGCCTGCGGATCTGCCATGAGGTCTTGCGGCAACCGGCTGAACCATTTTTCCGAAATGGCAATGTCCTGTGCAGAGACAGTCGCTCCTCTTCTGAGAGGTTTTGCGCTCAGGGCGACTTCCCTGAAGACCTCTATCCGCACAGGAACGAAGATCTGTTTATAATCAAGATCTTTATGCCGTACGTTGACGCGATACAGCTTATGGCCGATATATTCGTCATTTCTGTTTTCCTTGACCTCCAATTTGAAATTCCTGGAAGGCAGGACTATTTCATTCAGGTCGGACGGAAAAATCACCCTGACCTTCCCCTTGGGCCATGGCATATGTTTTTCGATATGGCATGTTACGGCAGCTTTAACGAGTGACTTCTCAAGAATCGCCGGATCAGAGGCATAAAGGGACGCGGCGGATAACAGGAGAAAAAAGAAGCAAAAAAGAAGCATCGTAACGAGAGAGGTCCGAAGCATCTTTCTTCTCATGGTGTTATCTCTTGAGGTTGTTCGTTACTTCAAGCATATTGTCCGCCGTCGTAATCGCTTTTGAGTTGATTTCGTAAGCCCTCTGCCCGACGATCATTTTGACCATCTCATCGACCACGTTCACATTGGACATTTCAAGAAAACTCTGGGAGGTGGTGCCCATGCCATTCTCTCCCGGATTGCCTGTTACCGCTTCGCCGGAGGCTTCCGTCTGGGCAAAAAGGTTTCGTCCCATACCCGTCAAGCCTGCAGGGTTGATGAATTTTGCCAGTTCAAGCCTGCCGGTGGCCATGGCTTTTCCGTTTGCATCAGAGGCAGTCCAGGTCCCGCCGCTGTCCAGGGTGAAGGTTACGGTGTCCGGCGGGACGCTGACCTCCGGAATCAATTTCAGGCCTTCGGTGGTGCAGACCACTCCATCCTTGTTGATCTTGAAATTGCCGGCCCGTGTGTAGACCGTCTCCCCGTTGTTATCCAATTGGAAAAAACCGTCCCCTTCAATGGCCCAGTCGAAGGGATTGCCGGTGGACTGATAATCGCCCTGGGAAAACATTTTTTGCGTTGCTACGGGTTTAACGCCCATTCCCACTTCTATCCCCACGGTCATTTGATTTCCCGATGATGTTTCCGATCCTGCCTTTGATGAGAGCTGATACATGAGATCCTGAAAATCCGCTCGGGATTTCTTGAAACCGACGGTATTGACATTGGCAAGATTGTTCGCCACTACATCCTGTTCGAGCTGCTGAGCCTGCATTCCAGTCGCTGCGGTCCAAAGCGATCTGATCATCGTGTATTCCTCCTTACGTTAAGGTTTAGACGAGTTTACCAATTCGGCCTGTTGAAAGTTTATCCTGATCGCTCATGGTGTGGATAAGCTTTTGGTAGGTTTCGAAGGTTCTTTGAAGGTCAATCATTTGAATCATTTCCTTGATCGCACTGACATTTGAACTTTCAAGCGATTTATTCACAACATGCGGGGCGAAATCCTTTTTGAGCACTCCGTTTCCATTGTCCTTAAAAGCGCCGCCTCCCACATGAACCAGGGCTTCCGGATTCTCGAAACTGACGATTTTCAGCATGTCCGCCTGATTTCCATCCATCATGATGCTTCCCGATTCATCAACCTGAATGTCTTTGTCCTCCAGGATGATTTTTCCTGTTCTTCCCAGAACATAATCGCCGGATTTTGTAACCAGTTCACTTTGTGAATTGATGGTGAAATCTCCCTTTCTTGTGTAAACGATGCCCTCATCGGTTTGCAGGGCAAAAAACCCCTCTCCTTGCAGGGCAAAATCCAGGGGATTATCCGTTTTCTGAAGAGTTCCCTGTGAATAATCCGTAAAGACGGATTCCGTGTAGGGCGGAACCTGGTCTCGCAGGGACGGAGCCGGTGTATTCATGATATAGCTCAAATATTCGGCCTTGAACCCGGGGGTGGCGACATTGGCCACATTATTGGAAGAGTGATCCAGTTTTGCCAGGGTTCGAACACATGCTTTTCCTACATCCGTAACATCATAAGAGATCATAAGCCCAGCTCCGTAACTGTTTTGTATGGTGAATTGCAATATGTGAACCAGATAGAATTAACAGAGCGGATCCATGGGCGGAAATGCGCTAAGTATTTTATATTGAAGAGTTAATTCAATGTGACTTCTGAGTGCTTTTGCGGTTCTTGAAGCGATTTGAGAACCTGGATCGCGGATTTGGATTTGGAAGGGAAAGATGTGAAAGATTTTCTCCCTTTTTTGGGGGATAGCATGGAAATATTTTCCCCTTAGGATAACTCTTGGCAATGATCACGATAATCGGAGTTTACCGAATAGATGAACGAAAGAATTTCTGCTACGGCTCGATACAATTCTTCCGGAATTTGTTCATCGATGTCCAGCTTGCTGAGGATCTGAACAAGCGCCGGGTCATTTTTGATGGGAATGCCGTTTTTCATAGCCAATTCTATGATTCTATCGGCAATCATCCCCTGGCCTCTGGCCGTTACTCTGGGCGCCGCATCACGGGTTCCGTCATATCGGATCGCTGCGGCAACCCTTCTTTTTTTGGGTTCTTCCATTGGATCAGGCAAAACAGTTAATGATTTTTTTTGAATAGATGGCCCGCTTGTTAATAAAATCGAGTTTTTCTGCAGCAAGATTGGCAGAGCTGCAGACCGTAAAGTTTGCTTGGCTGTATCCCGCAGAGGTCATCCGGTCGTTCAGAAGCTCCAAATAATTTTGCAGAAACCGATCCGAATCGACATGGCTGCATTTAAAGGTGCCCCATACCATTTTCTGCCTGCAGCTGACATCCACCATCAGGTCGCCTAATGCGTCCATGGCCACGAACATTACAAACCGAAACCGATCCGGTGGGTTCTTTGTTTTTCGACCCTGCAAGTCTATAAAAAGATCGGCCATGGTCAAATGGTCTGAAGATTTTATGGGAATCTGAAAGTAATAGCCCTGTTCCTCCTCCTGGCCAATGACATTGATCACCTGGTGGTTGTAAATTGTCTCCAGCGAATCGTCGGCATAGGTGATCAGATTTTCAATGGCCTTCAGGAGGCTGGGATTCAACTCAGAACCCGGTGCGCCGGACAGAAGCGGGCGCATTCTTGCCGAAAGGCGAGACAAAAGGCCTTTTAACGTTTTTGCCGACGAATTCCAGAGGGCATCCTCCTTTTCCGGGAAACCGGATAAAAATCTTCTCAAGGATTTCTCAACCAGGTAGCCCAGGTTGATGATGAACTGCTTTAAAAAAAGGGGGTCGTTCAGGCTTTTTTCTGAATAAACGAGAGAAGAAACCATTCGTTGAAGAGAGTCCGCTTCTGCTTTTTCAAACAGAGGGAGGAGGGACTGCAGATTGCCGTCACGTAACGAAAGGCCATTTCTTATCACATTGAACAGGGCATCGGGGCTGGAGCGGAACATTGCCAGGTTGCTTTTGACAGGGTGGAAGGCCTCTTCGGAGGATTGAACCAGGCTCAGCAGAACCATGGGCTGCAGTTCTTCCACTTTAAGAAGCATGCTGTCTCCCCGGTTAAAGGAACGCGTGGATTGGGCAGAAAACATCCCCCTGCCGGTCTCGAGGAGGATTTCGTGACTGGTTAAGTTTCGTATGACCTTGGCCCGGAAGACGTCCCCCTTGGATAAGGAGAGTGTCTCCTCTGCTGCTTGCCTCGGATGGATCAAGACCGGAGAGTCGGGACTGCCGGAGGGCAGCTTACGGATTGGATACATGGAACCTATCGGCTTCTTGCACGGGAAAGACTGAGGATCAACTCGATTTCACCTTCAGGAAGTCCCAGTTGCTGAGATATCTGCCCTTCATTCAAACCTTGCCCTGCCAGATCAAGAATTTTACGATAGGGCTCCTCAGAAGAACAATCAACGTTCTCTTTATGGTCTGTTTTTTTTGCATTCCCTGTGATGGATTGATGATCGTAACGCATGGCCCGTTTCAGAAGATCCTCCAGCTTTTTTTCCCTTTCCTCCAACGCTGAAGCGAGATCTTTCATTTCACGCTTCCCCCTCTCAAGTTCCTTAAGAAACTGATCGGAAAGCTGTTTTGACTCCGCAAGCATCTGCCTGAATTCGCTGATGGAGTCTTCACAGACCTCCGTGGAACCCGGTTTGAAGTATTTACGGAACCTGAACAACAACAGAAGGATCCCCGCGCATATCATGATGTCCGTTACGATCTGGAATCCGAACAAATACTGGATATTCATGTTAAATCCCGGCGTTAAATCTTGATGTTAACGAACGTCCCCTTCCCTGCCGATTTCCCGTCTTCTTCGTTTTCTGCATCCTCACCCTGTTTTTGAGTCATGAGGCTCTTCTGTCGGGGCATATTCCGTTTCTTTTCATGTTCTTTATCCCGGATCAGAACCTTTTCTGTTTTTGAAGAGTCCTGGACCTTCTCTTTGGCCAGCTTCTGCTCTTCCTTAAGCTGCATCTCGATGTAGTGTTGCTGGATACTGGATTGCTGTTTTTGGACATGATGGATCTTTTCAATGGCATCCACTTGCGATATGACTTGTTGGATATCAATGGGTCTTACCATGGAAAGGCTCCCGTAATCCAAGAGACGCTCAAAGCCAAAAACGGCCCTGGAGATTCAGTGGAATCAGGACAAGGCAGTCCCCTGTTCAGGAGGCTATTTCTTTGTCACAGGGAATTCAATTGTTATCCTGTTCCTGTTCTCCATGCCTTCAAAAAGACAGTTTATTCCGTATTCATCGAAGATGGTTTTAATGTATGCAAAATTTCCATCCGAACTTCGGGTCATTGAGCCAGGACGGGAATCGACATCGTCCGCAGGATTGTCGATCCCTTCAGCGGTATCCTCTATCGACACAGTGATCACGGGATCGGCATGGACCATTTCAATGGACAATTCCTTCCTGTCCCCCTTTTTCATCCTGCCCATGGCATCCCGGAACAGGGCGGAAAAACAATAGGAATAGTCCGACAAAACCCCATATACGAACGGCAGATCGCCTGCAGGCTTAATGGTTTTTTTTACTTCATGCTTGAAATCCAGATAAAAATCCAGAAATCGAATTTCGCTTCTTATAAGATCTTCCAGGTTTATCTGGTCAAGTCTTCTGTCCGCAACGGCGTAGAACTTTGATGCCAGATCCTGGAACATATAAAAAAAACGGTCGGATTCCTTACAGATGGATGAAATATCGGTTAACAGTCTCGTCTGCTCAGCCCCAAGCGGATCAATCCATTCTGAATCGTGCGGATTCATCTTCTTGAGATAGTCATTGAGTCTTCTTTCCAGCAGCCTTGAACGCCCCATGATTCCATTGAGAGGGTTTGCAAAATTATGCAGAATGCCAGGCATCAGCTCATTGATGAAGGTAGATTCAAAGTCTCTTTCCAGTTCTTGGCGGGCAACTTCCAGACTCGTTTTTTCGTTGCTCAAAATCGATTCCCCCACGGCCTTATTTCATGTTCAGTTTGACAAAAAGAACCAGATTGCTGCTTGCATCTTACAAAATAACAAATTTAGTAAAATAAATCCCGGATGAGAACCTGTTGCCGAATCGCTGATTCATTTCCAGGATGATGTGATCCTTCAACTTGTTTTTGTCTCTCATCGCTGCCGGATCCTTTGTTCGTTTCTCCTGAACTATTTTATAAACAAATTTTCTCAAGTCGACAACCTGCTGTCGAGATAAAAACCTGTGTTCAGAGCCCGCATCGAGCACCAGGGAGCATACCAACAGTCTGTCCCTGCCGCTTTGGTCTTTGAAGCTGATGATTATATTCTGCAGCGCCGCGAATCGCTCCCGATCTTGTTGAACCGCAAGGGCCTGCCTTTTGATGGCATGGCCTTCAGGGTTTTTTGAAGGCAAGAAAAAAAAATACAATGCCGCCGCCAGGGATACAGAAACAAGGATCAGGCAAAGGCCAATCAGGATCTTCTTCGATGTTGGCCACTTAGCTCCCGGGCTCTTTCCCGGCGGAGTCCCGGAAGGGGATTCGTCCGTGGAATCAAGATCGTTTGCCCTCTCAAAGAGGCTCACATCCAGAACGTCGATTTGAACTTTCTGTTTCATGTGATTGAATCAGGATAAACGTTCATGGAATCTCCTGTCCCTGTTCCATGGCGCGGTACAGGGTCACCGGGACTGACCGTGCCATGCCTTTCACCCGCTTATTTTTTTGACCGCTGCCTTAAGCCGGATTATGGCCTGGGAATGAAGCTGGCAGACCCTCGATTCCGTTAATTCGAGGACGCTGCCGATCTCCTTCATCGTCAGCTCTTCGTAATAATACAAAGTCAAGACAAAGCGTTCTTTAGTCGGAAGCTTTTCGATGGCTTCCTTCAGTTGGATTTTAAATTCCCGATCTGTGATTAAATCAAGAACGCTGCCTTGATCGACCGCTCTCATGACATCAGAACGGGAATACTTCTCCAGATAATCCCCCGGCAAATCCTCGCTGCTGATCAGGGAAAGACAACGTGATTCATCCAGATATTTAAAGTATTCCTCAAGAGATAGCCCCATATGATCCGATATTTCCTGATCTTCCGGATGGCGTCCCAACTTCTTCTGCAATT
>JAVETB010000111.1:0-7639 GCA_034006265.1 Syntrophus sp. (in: bacteria)
AAAGCGATCCCGAGGACGATACCCACAGCCATGTCCATGACGTTTCCCTTTAATGCAAACTCCTTGAATTCCTTTAACATAGCTTCTCCTCCTCACATTTGTACTCTTTAAGAATCGGTTTCTCTTTACCAGTTGCCAAAAAGACGCGCCTGTTGAACAAGAAACTTCATAACCTGCCGTTACAGATAAGAACTTTTGCCGGCTCCATTGGGCGAAATTTTCCCGCGGAACACCCGATAAGCCCAGGATTGATAAAAGATAATAAGCGGGACAAAAATGGCGGCCACG
Organism: Syntrophus sp. (in: bacteria); assembly: GCA_034006265.1. Classification (GTDB taxonomy): domain Bacteria; phylum Desulfobacterota; class Syntrophia; order Syntrophales; family Syntrophaceae; genus Syntrophus. The sequence goes on from JAVETB010000111.1 coordinate 289, forward strand.
ACGGTCATGACCTTCAGGGTGTAGACTCCCGACGCCGCGTTGGAAACCGTGATGCTGAAGGCAGGATCGGTGCGTGAAGGGAGCAGATCGGGATAAAGGCCGGCAAAGCAGGAGGCCATCAGCAGAAGGATGGAGAGTCCGGAGGCCGCAAAGGCCTTGAGATAAGAGGACCTCTGAAGATGAACCTTGATCGCGAAAAGGGCCGCCAGGGTGAGGACCGGAAAAATCAACAAGGCCCCATTCTGGAAAAAGGCGACGGGAAGGCGCGAATTGTAACCGGAGCCGATCACAAAAAGGATGACCGCAGCCATCAGGGGAATCCAGAATCGCCGCGCGAAGTCGCCGGCACGAGCGGAAAGATCCCCCTCTGTTTTGAGGGCGATCCACAAGGCCCCGTGGACAAGGAAAAGCACGCAGAAAAGCACACCGACCAGCAGGGCATAGGGATTGAGCAGCTCCATGAACGGCCCGCTGAAGCCGCGTTCATCCATGGGAAGACCCCGGAAGATGTTGCCGAAAAACACGCCGAAGAGAAACGCCGGCAAGGTGCTTCCGAGTAAAATGCCGGTGTCGCATGTGGCCTGCCATGCCGGAGATTCGAGCTTTTCCCGGAATTCGAGAGCCACACCCCGGACGATGAGGGCGAACAGAACCAGCAGAAGGGGAATATAGAAGGAGCTGAAGATGACGGCATAGGCCGCTGGAAAGGCCGCAAAGGTAGCCCCGCCCGCCGTGACCAGCCAGACTTCGTTGCCGTTCCACAGGGGGCCGAAGCTTTCCAAAATGGCCTGTTTTTCCTTTTCTGTTTTGCCTAGATTGGAGAGAAGCATTCCCGCGCCGAGATCGAATCCACCCGTTGCAAAATAGGCGGCCCAGAGAAGTCCCAGAAGAGCAAACCACACAAGCGGATAATCCATGACGTCATACCTCCGGTTCTGGCGTTGAAGACATGCGGCTCGGAGCCGGCGTATCGGGGTCCGGGCCTTTCCGGACATGGTGGATCATCAGGTAGAGTCCGACGATGAGCAGCAGGGTGTAGAGGAGCCCGAAACCGATGAGGGAAAACATCACCTGGCTGCCGGCTACGTTGGGGGACACGGCGTCCCTGGTCCGCATCAGGCCGTAAACGATCCAGGGCTGCCGTCCCATTTCCGCTACGATCCATCCTGCCTGGGACGCCAGGTAGGGAAGGGGAATGCAGAACACCAGCAGCCGGAGAAAGCCGGGAAAGGTTTCCAGGCGGTTCCGGACACTGAGGTAAAGGGCGGCGGCGGACAGGAGGATAAAGAGGCCCCCGAGGTAAACCATGAAGCGGAAGCCGTAAAAAACCTCGCTGACCGGTGGCCGGTCCTCCCTGGGAAACTCCTTGAGACCCTTGACTTCAGCATGGATGTCGCGGTAGGCGAGGAGGCTGACCAGGTAGGGGATGCCGATGGCCTCGACCCTGTTCCGTTCGTTTTTTTCGTCCGGAATGATAAAGAGGTAAAGGGGAACGGAGCTTTGCGTGTCCCAGAGGGCCTCCATGGCGGCGAGTTTGGCCGGCTGCACATGGCCCACTTCAGCCCCGTGGAAGTCGCCGATGCCCACGACGCCAAGGGAGCTCACCAGCCCGAAAACGGCCGCCATGCGGAAAGAGGCTTTGAACAGGGGAAGTTCGCGTCCCTTAAGGATATGCCATGCGGAAATGCCGAGAACAAAGAACGCGGCGGTGACATAACCGGCGGAAATCGTGTGCAGGAACTTGAGCCAGCCGTAACTGCTGGTGACAAGGGCCGTAAAATCGACCATTTCCGCCCGCGAGTTGCGGAGGACATAGCCGACGGGGTGCTGCATCCAGCCGTTCGCCAGGAGAATCCAGAGGGCGGACAGGTTCGTGCCCAGGGCGACCATCCACATGGAGAAGGCGTGCATCCGGGGAGAGAGGCGCTTCCACCCGAAGATCCACAGCCCGATAAACACGGATTCCAGGAAGAAGGCGGCCGTGGCCTCAATGGCCAGGGGGGAGCCGAAGATATCCCCGACGAACCTGGAATAGGCGGCCCAGTTCATCCCGAACTGAAATTCCAGGGTCAGGCCGGTGACGAGTCCAATGGCGAAATTAATGAGGAAAAGTTTTCCCCAGAAGCGCGTCATGCGAAGATAAAGGGGATTGCCGGTGGAAACATACCGGCTCTCCATAAACGCGACCAGAACGGTGAGCCCCAGGGTCAGGGGAACAAACAGGAAATGAAAACCCGCCGTCATGGCGAACTGCAATCGACTGAGCGACAGCACATCCATAGCGCATTCTCCTTGCGGATTGGAGGTTCGGGGATCAATCTCTGCCTGTCGGCAGGTCACTGTTCAGCTCTGCCGTGTACTATCGCAAGAAATACCGCTGAATGCAATCAGATTTGCCGTCACGACCGGACGGATGGGGGGGGCGGCCCCCCCGCTTTTCCAGGGGAAATGTGCCTTTCCACTGGCCGGTTCGAGGATCTCCTGATGGTTCCTTCCCCGGCATCGCCGATAACCGGTGCCGCTGACGGTGTAAGCGTCCTACGGCCTTGCGTCCGGCGGCGCATCTGCTGGAACGATGGGGCAGTAGATCTGGTCGCGGTCGTCGTTCATCCCGATCGGTTTGTCCGTCCGCAAGAGTTTCAGCCAGACGCGGATGTTGTCGGCGATAATGATTACGACGAGCAGAATAACGGCCATGCTGAGCCAGACGTTGAGCATCTGGGATTTGGCCAGGTAGGTCTGGATGTTCATGAATCCGGCGGCCAGGGTGGTGATCGTGATCAAGATGCAGGGGACGAAGGTGATCAGGGCGTAGGACTTTTTCCGTCCGATCCTCAAAATGATGGTGGTGCCGATGGCCAGGGCCACAGCGGACAGCGTCTGATTCGTGGCTCCGAACATGGGCCATATGGAGGAAACATCCCCGGTGTAGAGGAGGTAACCCCAGGCCAGGGAGACGATGGCGCTTGTGGCGATCACGCCGGGCATCCAGTCCTTCCGGCTCAGAGGCTTGTAGGCATAGCCGAGGACATCCTGGAGGATGTAGCGGGCCACGCGGGTGCCGGCGTCGATGGTCGTCAGGATGAAGAGGGCCTCGAACATGATGATGAACTGGAACCAGTATTTCATCGTATGGCGGAGCCCCTCGCTGATGTTGGAGAAGATGTGGGCCATGCCGACGGCCAGGGAAATAGCGCCGCCGGGTCGGTGGGCGACATCCAGCCCGACGAGCTGATTCAGGTACGGCAGGTCGGCGACCTGCATGTTCAATTTCGAAAAGACGGCGGCGGAGGTGTTGATGGCGAAGTAATCGGCCGGAACAAGGGTCACGGCTGCAAAAAGGGCCATCATGGCCACGAAGGCTTCCGTCAGCATGGCGCCGTAGCCGATGACGGGAATTTCCGTTTCCCGCTCGATCATTTTAGGGGTCGTTCCCGAGCCGATCAGGGCGTGAAATCCGGAGATGGCTCCGCAGGCGATGGTGATGAACACATAGGGCCACCAGGGACCGGGGATGATGGGGCCCCCGCCGTGGACGAAGTCTGTCACGAGGGGCATCTTGATCGTCGGGTTGACGAACAGGAGTCCGACGGCCAGGGCGGCGACGACGCCTATCTTCATGAAGGTGCTCAGGTAATCCCGGGGCGCCAGAAGGAGCCACACGGGGATGGCGGCGGCGCAGAAGCCGTAGATCGGCAGGAGGATGGACATCTGCTTCTTGTCAAAGGTAAACCAGCCGGCGAGGCCTGAATCGGCGATATGTGGCCCGAAAAAGACGGCGGCGCAGACCAGGGTGACGCCTGCAATCGAGCCGCTCAGAATGGCGCCGGGCCGGATCCGAAACATGTAGAGCCCGATCACCATGGCAATGGGGATCGTCATGGCGATGGAGAAAACGCCCCAGGGGTTGTTGAACAGGGCATTGACGACGGCAACTCCCAGCCCGGCAAGGGCCACCAGGATGATGAACAGGATGACGACCGCCGTGACGGCCCCCGTGATTCTGCTCACGTCCTTTTCGGCGATGACCGACAGGGATTGGCCTTCATGGCGGTAGGAGGCGAAAAGAATGATCATGTCGTGGACGCAGCCGGCGAAAATGGAGCCGAGGAGAATCCAGAAAAAACCGGGCCCCCATCCGTACTGCGCCGCCAGGACGGGTCCGATCAGGGGCCCTGCTCCGGCAATGGCGGCGAAATGATGGCCGAAGACAACCCATTTGTTGGTGGGAACGTAATTCTGGCCGTCATTGCATAGAACGGATGGTGCGATGTTACGGTCATCGAGGAGAAGAACCCTGGTGGCTATGAAAGCGGCGTAATACCGGTAAGCCAGGGCGAAGGCGCATAAGCTGCCGATCAATAAGTACAGGACGCTCACGAATGTTTTCCTTTCCTAAAAATGGTTTTTAAGCCGGCGGTCCGTCTCGAAGGCAGGCCCGGCCATAAACGCTCAGAAATGAAGGCGATGAATGTGTGGCGTCAGGAAATGTTATAGGAGCCGGTGCCCACGGCGATGAGCTGGTCCGATTCGTCGTGGAGTTCGACCCGTATAACCGCAACTTTATTGCCCGTTCTTAAATTGTAACCCGTGGAGATGAACTCCTTTCCCCGGCCCGGACGCAGGTAGTCCACACGCAGATCGATGGTGCCCAACTTGCCGATCCGCGCCAGTCTCCTCTCCAGGGATTCGCCGGGCAGTTTGCCCTGAATGCCCATGAAAGCCGCAAGGCCGCCGGTGACGTCAATGAGGGATGAAATAACCCCGCCATGGAGGCTTCCTTGAATATAGTTGCCGACAAATTCCTCCCGCATTTCAAGGAGAAGCTGAACGCGGTCGAAGCTGATCGACCGGATTTTAATGCCCAGAATTTTATGAAAGGGGGCTTTTTCTTCGAATATTTCGCGGATAGCCGCGAGAAACTCTTCACCTTCTGTCAACAGATCCATTCCTTTCCCCTTGAACGGCCGCCGCGAACAGGCCGGCGGGTTCCCGTCTCCCGTTTTTTCGGCTCATCCTATTCCTAAAAGGACCGGAAGGCAATACCCCGCTTTTTAGAACGCACGGGTTTTTTAAATGCGGGTCAACTGGCGGTATTTGATCCGGTGGGGCTGATCGGCGGCGCTTCCGAGGCGCGACCGCCGGTCCGCTTCATACTCGGAATAGTTTCCGTCAAACCAGACGACGCGGCTTTCGCCCTCAAAAGCCAGGATGTGAGTGGCGATGCGGTCCAGAAACCAGCGGTCGTGGCTGATGACAACGGCGCAGCCGGCGAAATTTTCCAGGGCTTCCTCCAGGGCGCGCATGGTATTGACGTCCAGGTCATTGGTGGGCTCGTCGAGGAGGAGGACATTGGCCCCCTGCTTCAGCATCCGCGCCAGGTGAACGCGGTTCCGCTCCCCGCCGGAGAGGTCCCCTACCTTTTTCTGCTGGTCCGTTCCCGAGAAGTTGAAGCGGGCCACGTAGGCCCGGGAGTTCGCCTGGCGGCTTCCCAGGGAAAGAGTGTCCAGTCCTTCGGAAATCGTCTCCCAGATCGTCTTGTTCGGATCGAGCACATCCCGGCTCTGGTCCACATAGGCCAGCGAAACCGTTTCTCCGATGCGGAGGGAACCGCTGTCCGGCTTTTCCTGGCCGGTAATCATCCTGAAGAGGGTGGTCTTGCCTGCGCCGTTGGGGCCGATGATGCCGACGATTCCGCCCGGGGGGAGGGCGAAGGAGAGATCGTCGATGAGGATCTGCTCCCCGAAGGCCTTGCTGAGATGCTCCGCATCGATGACGAGCCTGCCCAGGCGCGGCCCCGGGGGGATGTAGATTTCCAGTTCGGCGCCCCGCTTTTCCCCTTCCTGGCCGAGAAGGTTTTCATAGGCCGAAATGCGGGCCTTCGATTTGGCGTGGCGGCCCCTGGGGCTCATCCGGATCCACTCCAGCTCCCGCTCCAGGGTCTTCTGCCGCTCCGTCTCCTTCTTCTCTTCGTTGCGCAGCCGGGTCTGCTTCTGCTCCAGCCACGAGGAATAGTTGCCCTTCCAGGGAATTCCCTCCCCGCGATCGAGCTCGAGAATCCACTCGGCCACATTGTCCAGGAAGTACCGGTCGTGCGTGACGGCAATGATCGTTCCCTCGTACGTCTTCAGGTGATGCTCCAGCCAGGCCACCGTTTCCGCGTCCAGGTGGTTGGTGGGTTCGTCGAGGAGCAGGATGTCGGGCCTCTGCAGGAGGAGGCGGCACAGGGCCACCCGCCGCCGCTCGCCGCCGGAGAGCACTTTCACGGGGGTGTCTCCAGCCGGGCAGCGCAGGGCTTCCATGGCCATTTCCAGGCGGGCGTCGAGGTCCCAGGCGCCCAGGGCGTCCAGCTTGTCCTGGACCTCTGCCTGCCGGTCGCACAGGTGGGTCATCTCTTCATCGGACATGGGTTCGGAGAACTGCTCGCTGATCCGGTTGTATTCCGCAAGGAGTTCCACCGTAGCGGCAGCGCCCTGCTCCACGATGTCCCGAACGTTCAAGGCCTCATCCAACTGCGGCTCCTGTTCCAGAAACCCGATGGAATATCCCGGCGAGGGGATCGTCTTGCCGTTGAACTCCGTATCGACCCCGGCCAGGATCCGCAGCAGGGAGCTCTTGCCCGACCCGTTCAGTCCGAGGACGCCGATCTTGGCTCCGTAAAAATAAGACAGGGAAATGTCCTTGAGAACCGGTTTCTTGTCGTAAACCTTGGTTACTCCGATCATGGAGTAGATGACTTTGCGGGGATCCTGGGCCATGCTGGAAATTCTTCCTCCTTAACGCGAATTAAGATGCCTTATAATACAAGTCAAGGGGATGTACAAGGAGGTGTTGAAAGGCAAGCGAAGGGCTCTTTGCAGGGCCTGCCCCGGGCGGGACGGCGGGGCTCTAGAGCTGGGAGCTGTAGGACATGGCCGTCCGGTCAACGGTGAGCCCCATGCGGGAATGGACCAGCTCCCTGGGACCGGGATGAAAGGGATGATAGACCAGCAGGGCCTCTTCGGGGAAGATGCGGATCCCGGGAAGAACGGACAAGGCCCAGCGCTTGTTGGTGGCCATGCCGAACAGCGTCACTCGGATGCCCTCCAGGGCTTCGGTGACGGGCAGGGTCACCGGGTAAAGGGTGCCTTCCGGGAGATGATCCGGGAATTCCCCCGACGGCTGGGCGATTGTCATCTGCCGGCCCCAACGGAGAAACTGGGCCGGGTTGATCTTGAAGGCAGGCGACCAGAAATAGACAGGCGTGTTCAGCAGCTCCGGGGAGATTGCCCGGGGCAGGTTGGCGATGCGGACCAGATCCGCCAGGCAGGACAGTTCCAGGCCTTCCATGCGCACCTTCATCCGCCAGAAG